>NZ_JBFROW010000061.1:23927-93018 GCF_041471665.1 Vibrio sp. 10N.261.51.F11
ATCTAGCATCTAGCATCTAGATTAGTTGTTGCTGTGTAGCTCGCTGTTCAGTTCAACTGCAGACTTGTTCGCAAGACATTCAATTTGGCCAGTAATCGAGTTACGACGGAATAGAAGGTCAGAAACGCCAGCAAGGTCACGGGCTTTAATGATTTCTACTTCGTTGCCTTCTTTATCTAGCATGCGAACCTTAGTACCCGCAGTCACGTAAAGACCAGATTCAACCGTGCAACGGTCGCCCATTGGGAAGCCAAGACCCGCGTTTGCGCCTAGCAGGCAGTTTTCGCCGATAGAGATAACCATAGTACCGCCACCAGACAGAGTACCCATGATAGAAGCGCCGCCGCCGATGTCTGAACCGTTACCCACAACAACACCCGCAGAGATACGACCTTCAACCATGCTCACGCCAGTAGTACCCGCATTGAAGTTGATGAAACCTTCGTGCATTACCGTTGTGCCTTCGCCTACGTGTGCGCCAAGACGAACACGAGAAGTATCAGCAATACGAATACCTGTTGGTACTACGTAATCCACCATTTTAGGGAACTTGTCTACGCAATCTACAGACAGAGCACGACCTGCAAGGCGAGCTTCGATTTGACGCTCAGCCAGCTCAGGTAGGTCGATAGGGCCTTCGTTTGTCCATGCGATGTTGTGCAGTAGACCGAAGATGCCGTCCAGTACCGTACCGTGTGGTTGTACTAGGCGGTTAGAGATAAGTTGTAGCTTTAGGAAGCCTTCAGCAACTGATGCTGGCTTCTCGTCAGTAGCAAGAACAACAAGAACAAGTGGCTGTTCAGACGCTGCCGCTTTTTCTGCGAAAGATGCGTTAGCTGCATCATCGTTTGCTGCGAATGCTTTCGCCAGTTCTGCGCTTTGTGCAGCAGAGATTTCGATAGCTTGGTTGCCTTCAGCGTAACCTGACACTTCAGCTACAGCTGCTACAAGAGCGTCGCTTGGGTTTAGAAGCGGGTTAGGGAAGAACGCTTCAATGATTTTATTGTCGCGATTTTTGGTTGCCGTACCGAAGGCTAGTGAAAAATAAGCCATGTTGAATCTCCATGTGTTGAGTCTTGATTTTGCTATTCCAAAACAACGGCTCGAATAACAAGCGCTGCCGTTAGCAAAGTTAATTTAATTGCGTTCATCATAAAGAGAGCGCCCTCGTTATGAAAGGGCGTATCGGGATAAAGTCTGTAAAATGATATTGCTTGTCTTTTGAGAGATAGTTTTCTGCAATGAGAAAACACTGCAGATCAACACAAATTGATTGGTGCGTTAATCAACATTCTCCTGTGAATCCCCTCTTTAGATAAACAGTGCCTTATAAGCTTGCTCAATCCCTTCAATCAACATCTGCATACCGATTACCGCGAGTATCAACCCCATCATTCGAGTAATCACGTTCAGTGCGCTTGGTCCAACGGCTTTAACGAAGCGCTCGCCAAATACAAACAATACGTAGGTTAAGGCGCATAGTAGGCCAAAGGCGACGATGGTTTCGTAGATGCCTTCGGTGCTGGCAAAGTTCATCGCGGTGGCAATGGTGCCCGGTCCGGCTAATATTGGCATTGCCAGTGGCGAGACGGCGATACTGAGCGCCGCATCTTGTTGAGCGTCTGAGTTGACCTTCTCTTTTGCTTTAGAGTGTGTTGAGTCACCTTGCAGCATATGAAAGCCAATCAAGAACACGAGGATCCCGCCGGTGATACGAAGCGCGTAAAGCGTGATACCAAAGAGGTCGAAGATGAGTTTACCCGAGACAGCAAAGGTGCTGACGATGATGAAGGCGATGAACACTGAGCGGAAAGCGATAGACTTGACCGTTTCCCTATCATTATCACCTGTTAATCAAAGAAAGATCGGTGTGTTGGCGATAGGGTTCATGATGGCAAAAAAGCCCATGAACACGGTAATGGTATGAATGATGAGCTCTTTCATATTATTCCTTTGAAAATATGTAGTTAAATACGACAGCAGAATGTATTTAATCTTAGATACAAATAATTATTAGAAATAGATAGTAGAGCAAGTGTGAATAAAAAACAGCCAGCATAAGGCTGGCTGTTTGGTTTTAGTGATAGGTGTAGAGTTTTAGTCGTCCGTTATTGCTTGATTCTCAACTAACAGACTCTACATAACAGGCAGATTGTGGGACTCACTTTGTCGTTATGCGTGTTGAGATTCACTCACTGCCACAGCCAATGCAACCGTCGATCCGACCATTGGGTTGTTGCCCATGCCGATGAAGCCCATCATCGCCACGTGAGCAGGAACTGAAGAGCTACCTGCGAACTGAGCATCAGCGTGCATTCTGCCCATGGTATCGGTCATGCCGTAAGACGCTGGGCCTGCTGCTACGTTATCTGGGTGCAATGTTCGACCTGTACCGCCACCTGAAGCAACTGAGAAGTATGGCAAACCTTGGCGAGTGCGTTCTGCTTTGTAGATACCAGCAACAGGGTGTTGGAAGCGTGTTGGGTTGGTTGAGTTACCCGTGATACTCACATCCACTTCTTCTCTGTGCATGATCGCTACACCTTCACGTACATCATCAGCGCCGTAACACAAGATCTCGCCACGAGGGCCTTGTGAGAAGCGGCGACGTTCTGTTTCAACTAGCTCACCCGTTTGGTAATCAAATTGAGTGCGAACATAAGTAAAGCCATTGATGCGAGAGATTAGGTAAGCGGCATCTTTACCTAGACCGTTCAAGATAACTTTCAATGGTGTTTTCCGTGATTTGTTCACGTTCAGTGCAATCTTGATCGCACCTTCTGCAGCAGCAAAAGACTCATGGCCTGCAAGGAAAGCAAAGCAGTGGCTCTCTTCATTGAGAAGGCGAGCAGCCAGTGCGCCATGGCCGATACCGACTTGGCGTTGCTCCGCAACACTGCCGGGTTTTGTGAATGCTTGAAGGCCTTCACCAATGATATTCGCTGCTTGTTCTGCGTTGTTCGCTTTACGGAACAGAGCCAATGCTGCACCAAGAGTGTAAGCGTCAGCTGCGCTTTTAAATGCGATAGGTTGAGTGTCCATCACTAATGCTTTTGGATCGACATTGTGTGATAAACAGTATTGGTTTGCTTGCTCTAAAGAGTCGAAGTTCATTTCTGCCAATACGCGAGTTACTGATTCATTAAATTGAGTGTTCATCATATCTTTCCTCTTTTATTGGCAAAAATTATTGTTGACGTGGGTTAATGGTGGTCACGGCTTCGTCGAAGCGACCATAAGTCCCTGTCGCAAGGTCGGCCGCTTCATTCGCTGGCACGCCTTGGTTAATCGCCTTCATCATTTTGCCGAGGTTGAGATATTCGTAGCCAATCACTTCGCTGTGATCATCAAGTGCAAGCTTGGTTACGTAACCTTCTGCAAGCTCTAGGTAACGAACGCCTTTTGCTGCGGTTGAGTAGCTGGTGCCAACTTGGCTGCGCTGTGTTTGACCTAAGTCTTCTAGTGCTGCGCCGATCTCTAGGCCACCTTCAGAGAAAGCCGACTGAGTTCGACCGTAAACAAACTGCAGGAAGATTTCGCGCATCGCGACGTTAATCGCGTCACATACCAAGTCAGTATTCAGCGCTTCTAGAATGGTTTTTCCGGTGAGGATTTCCGCAGCCATCGCGGCAGATTGAGTCATACCTGAACAACCAATCGTTTCGATTAATGCTTCTTCGATGATGCCGTTTTTTACGTTAAGAGTCAGTTTTGCAGCACCTTGTTGTGGTGCACAAGTGCCAACACCGTGGCTTAAGCCAGAAATAGCGATGACATCTTTTGGGCTAACCATTGCGCCTTCAACTGGAATTGGAGCTGAATTGTGAAGATCACCCCTTTGAATAGGGCACATTGATTGAATTTCTGAAGAGTAGTGCATAATGTTTTCTCACTTATAGAGCCATTTAAGGCCTAGGGCGTTGAGAAAACAGGACGTGTTGGAAGAGGTGCGGCTAATTCACTACAGATCTTGAGTATCGATAATCCAAAGGTGTCATGGAACTTGGTCTTAATAGACTAAGTCCATTTCAAAATGGAGGAATAGCGATACGTCCAACAGTATTACCTGTTTTCGATTCTGTAGGAGTCATTAGCACTGTTCGGAAAGAACGGGCGGATGAAGCAAAAGCTTAGGTGGAACCCCATCACCTGATGGCTATAGATTAGATCTTCCTCACACTTTCATGCAAGCGAATGTTTAGAGCGATTTCGACTATAAACAAGCTTCATTATATTTCGATAAGTATAAAAAAACGCCAATAACGAACTCTGATTAGAGGCGTCATTGACGTTTTTTAGAAAGGTATCAGTTAGTTAAGCTGCATCTTCTTCTGCGTCTTCAACAGCTTCAAGCTTCTTAGCTTTTTTCGGAGCTGGCTTACGCTTAGCACCTAATGCGTAAAGAACTTCTTCTTTGTTCTTCGCTAGGTACATTGCAAGTTCTTCTTGCTTGCCTTCATCTTCAACTAAATCGCTTTTGCCTAACAGTTCAAAAAGCTCATCAGCCATATCCAGCATTTTGTCGTATGCGTCAGCTTCGGCTTTAGAGGTAAAAGTCATTTTCTCTTCTCCGTTGCGTTCCACCACGTACTTGACGATAACAGCCATGGTTAATCCTCTAAGTTTGATAAATTTTACTGGCTTTTTATACAGTTTCTGATGTTAAAAGTCCAGTTGGAGCCCGTACTATGCGGCCTCAATCTTGATGTGCCGCCCAGTCTTCACAATAACTCATGAAAGATTTCAGCAGTGGGCTTTGATATTTGTCTTTATGGACCAGCATCCAGAATCGGCGTTTCATATCAAGTGGCACATTAAGCGCTTTTACTCGGCCTGAATCGATCGCTCGCTGAGCAGCTAAACGGGACAAACAGGCAAAGCCAAGACCGGCAGAAACAGAGTTGATGATTGCTTCTGTGGTGTTGAGTTCAAAAGATTCATACCAATGTTCGATGCGCGGTGCGACGGCACGAAGGAAAAACTCGCGAGTCCCTGAGCCTGATTCACGTAAAATCCAATGGCTGTCTTCCAAATCGCTTAAAATCACTTTTTCTTTGGCAACGAGAGGATGTTGATTACTAACAATAATGCACATTTCATCGCTGCTAAACTGACTCGAAATGAGTTCAGGGTGTAATGTTTTTCCTTCAATTAGCGCGATATCAAGTTCATAATCCACCAACTTTTGGCAGATCAGGGCACTGTTTGAAATGAACAAGCTTTGATCCTGATGTTGAGTTCGTTCGCGAAAGCCTGACAAAATAAACGGTGCGACCTGATTACCAATCGTGTCACTCGCGCCGACCTTTAGATTGCCACTTAAAGGCTGATCATCACGGAACAAAACATCAATACCAGCAGCACGATGTAATATTTCATCCGCCAATGGAAGTAACTTATGTCCCTCTTGGTTGAGAATTAATCGGTTGTTGACCCGGTCAAATAGAGAGTGGCCGAGTTGTTTCTCCATTTCGCCTAGTGCCATGCTGACCGCAGCTTTAGACAGAAACAGAGCCTCAGAGGCAGCAGTCAATGTCGAGTGCTGAGTAATAGTGACGAACACTTTGAGCTGTTTTATTGAAATATTAGCCATCAGATTCCTAGTTTTACTCTGCTGGTGAAAATGGATTCTGTTCAGTATTGATGAACACTTGTTATATATAATTGGATATTGTTTAACGAAGCGCAAGCGTATTATGGCTTCAACAAGCTGATGAGTTCACAAGTTTAGTGAATTAGGTTTAAGAGAGGCTGACATGATTCAACGTATTAAATATAGATTAACAGGAGCTCCAACACCCATGGCAGGGTTAGCACTCGCAATTGCAAGCTTAGGCTGGTGTTGGGATGGTGTTCTAGTCGCACAAGGTATCTTACACACACCGGGTTTGGTGCAGTGGATCAGTGCTGGCATTGCGGCGGTATTACTTCTTGTTTTAGCTGTGAAATTTTTGATTCATGGTCACCTATTGCGTGAAGATCTTGCTCACCCTGTTGTCGGCAGTGTGGTACCAACATTTGCAATGGGGTGCATGGTGGTGTCAGCGTCTTTGGCGCCAATCTCTCAATTCTTACAAGAAGCTATGTGGTTGGCTTCTGTGGCTTTGCATGTTGTGTTTCTAACGAGCTTTTTGTACCACAGAGCTAAAAACTTTGAGATTCACCACATGGTGCCAAGCTGGTTTGTGCCACCGATCGGTATTATCGTCGCTGACGTCTCTTTCTCAGGTAATCCAGTTTTAGAGCCAGTAGCTAACGCGACTTTGGTATTCGGCTTATTGGTTTACGCAGTAATGCTACCAATCATGGTTTACCGTTTGATCTTCTCTCACGAAGTGCCAGATGCTGCAAAACCAACGATTGCGATTATGGCAGCACCGGCAAGCCTATCTTTGGCGGGTTACTTAACCGTTACTGCTAACCCTTCACCTGTGATCATTGGTTTACTATTTGGTATTGCAGTGTTGATGACGTTCATTATCTATATGGCGTTTTTCAAACTACTTCGTCTTCCATTTAGCCCTGGTTATGCAGCGTTTACCTTCCCAATCGTGATTGGTGCAACAGCCTTGTTCAAACTGGCTGCGTGGATGCAAGCACAAGGTATTGAAGCGCATTACATCAATCAAGTGTTTGGCCTAGCGTATCTAGAATTGATTGTGGCAACGTTTGTAGTGGGTTATGTGGCGGTTCGTTATTACATGAATTACAAACCTCACCGTGTTCTAAGCGCGGTAGGCAGTAGATTGTAAGAAGCAATAGTTCAAAAGATAAACGGAGCTTAAGTTTTCAGTATTTCATAAGCTTATATTCCTAATCCAAACTCGGCACTTATGCTAATCTGGCTTTATATTGTGGCAAGATTAGCGTGAGTGCACTTTGTTTACTGTTTACCATTCCAATAAAGTTGATACTTTAAAAATTCTTCTCGTTCACTTAATCAAAAGTGACCCTTTAGCCAATCCTTTCGAAAAAGAGCAGATCTTGGTTCAGAGCCCGGGTATGTCTCAATGGCTTAAGATGGAACTCGCCAAAGAGTTTGGTGTAGCAGCAAATATCGATTTTCCTCTTCCAGCGACCTTCATTTGGGATATGTTTACCCAAGTGCTTCCTGACGTACCTAAACGCAGTGCTTTTAACAAAGAAGCGATGACGTGGAAGCTGATGAGTTTGCTACCCGCGAAACTTGACCACCCTGATTTCTTACCCCTACAGCGCTATCTTGAAAACGACGAAGACGGCTCTAAGTTGTATCAATTAGCCGAGAAAATTGCCGATATCTTCGATGGCTACTTGGTGTATCGACCTGAGTGGATGGCGATGTGGGAAGCGGGAGAACCCGTTGCAGAATTGATTGATAGTGAAGGACAACAAGAGCACCCTTGGCAGCCGATTTTGTGGAAGGCACTCTACGATCAAACGCTCTCTCAAGGCCAATCGAAATATCACCGTGGTAACTTGTATCACGACTTCATTGAAGCGTTAGCTAATCAACAAGGCCAGTTACAACACCTGCCGAAACGTCTGTTTGTGTTTGGTATTTCGTCACTGCCTCCTCGCTACATGGATGCCTTGAAAGCGCTTGGCGAGCAGATTGATGTCCACCTGATGTTTACCAACCCTTGCCAACATTACTGGGGCGATATTCGTGACCGTAAATACTTGGCGAGAGTGGAAGCGCAGCGTCGTAAGCAGTTTGCTTTGGTTGATGGTTTACCTCAGCTAGAAGGCGAAGTCTCACCATTAAAAGATGGCATTGAAGCCAATATTGAAGACGAACTGCATACCAGCCAAGCGGTCGGTAATAGCTTACTGGCGTCTATGGGTAAACTGGGCAGAGATAACCTGTTCTTGCTGTCTCAATCAGACAGCGAAGAGCATGAGTTCTTTATTGATGTCGAGAGAGACAGCCTGCTGCATCAACTGCAAGCCGATATTCTTGAGTTAGAAGAGCACCAAGACGATCACATCTTAGACTCCAGCAACCACAAACAAGTGGTTGAGCTGGGCGATCGTTCGTTGACGGTACACGCTTGTCACAGCCCAATGCGCGAGGTGGAGGTTCTCCATGACCAGTTGTTAGCGATGTTTGATGCTGATCCAAGCTTAAAACCACGCGATATCATTGTGATGGTGGCAGACATCAATGCTTACAGCCCTGCTATTCAGGCGGTATTTGGTAATGCTCCGGGTGAGCGTTATATCCCTTACTCGATCTCGGATAGAACGGCAGACCAAGAGAGCCCAATTCTGACCGCGTTCATGCAGTTGGTCGCGTTACCGAACACGCGTTGTCTAGCTTCTGAACTTCTAGAGCTATTAGAAATCCCAGCGATGATGGCACGCTTCGGTATTGATGAATTTCAATTTGAACAAGCTAAGCAGTGGGTTGAAGAAGCGGGTATCCGCTGGGGCGTCGATTCTTCTACGGCAACAGAGTTTGATTTGCCTGCCACCGAGCAAAATACCTGGCTATTTGGTATCCAGCGTATGTTACTGGGTTATGCGATGTCGGATTCCGCAGGTTTGTTTGAAACTGGACACTCTCCAATTGCATCTTATAACGAAGTTCAGGGCATTAACGCCGAACTTGCTGGTAAGTTAGCGCACTTTATTGATCGTATTGCCCATTACCGTCAACGCCTTGCTGAGACGCAATCCATCGATATTTGGCGTGAAACCTTGCTGCAAATGATTGATGATTTTTTTGCGGTTGAGCTGGAAGGTGAGGTGGTGCTTAAGTCGATTCGTGATGCACTTTCACAACTGAATGAACAGCTTGATGATGCCTTGTATGAGCAAGAGTTGTCGCCGAGTATCATCTATCAGTACTTAAATAATAAACTGTCGGGCGCCCGTATCAGTCAGCGTTTCTTAGCGGGACAAGTTAACTTTTGTACCTTGATGCCGATGCGTTCTATTCCGTTCAAAACCGTCTGTTTGTTAGGCATGAATGATGGGGTTTACCCTCGCTCAATGCCGCCAGAAGGTTTTGACCTGATGAACGGGCGCACTCGACCTGGTGATCGTTCTCGTCGTGATGATGACCGTTATCTATTCCTAGAAGCAATGCTGTCAGCACAAGAGTGTTTATACATCAGCTATGTCGGCCGTTCGATTCAAGATAATACTGAGCGAGTACCGTCGGTATTGGTTTCTGAGTTGATTGAGTACTGCCACCAGAACTACTGCCTAAGTGCAGATCAAGCGTTACCAAGTGATGATTCTGGTATCAAACTGACTCAAGCAATCAGCTTTGAACACACCATGACACCATTTAGCCCAGCAGCCTTTACGCAAGGTGATGCAGGTCATGTATTGAGCTACGCCAAAGAATGGCTTCCTGCGGCAAATCGTTCTGGTGAGCGCAGTGGTGAATTCAATCGCGCTTTGGATGACTATTTGCTTGGTGCGAGCTATCCGTTAGAACTCGATTTGGTTGAGCTACAGCGTTTCTGGCGTTTGCCGGTGCAATACTTCTTTAATCGCCGTCTAAAAGTCGTGTTTGAGCCACCGCTTCCGGTAATGGAAGACGACGAGCCGTTCGTGCTTAATGGCTTAGAAAGCTTCCAGCTTAAAGATGCGCTGCTGCAAGTGTTGCAGGACCACCCAGAAGGCGCAGACGAAGCGGTGCGACTGTTTGTCTCTGAGCAAAAAGCCCAAGGTCGATTACCGGTCGGCGCCTTCGGTGACATCGAATTTGAAACCAACCGTGTTCAAGCGGAAGACTTAGCCAAAGAGATTAGATTTGTGAGCGGATCACCGCAGCAAGATCTCGAAGTGAATATCGAGTTTGACGTGTTAGGCGAAGGTAAGCCTGTTCGCTTGATGGGGTGGTTAACTCAAAACTATCAATCAGGTCTAGTGCGTTTCCGTAGCGGCAAAATACGCTCTCAAGATTATTTGGCTGCGTGGATTGATCATCTATCCTGCGCTGTTATGGGACACGGAAAAACGACCCATATTATTGGCTATGACAGAAAAGAGGGCGTGGTTCACCAAACGCTACAACCTATCGGCGATGCGCAGCAAGCGAAGAGTATATTAGCTGAGTTAGTACGACTGTTTTATCAAGGTATGACTGCACCATTGCCATACTTCCCGAAAACGGCATTAGCTGGTGTTGAAGCGGGCTTTAGCCGTGGTAAGTGGGTCGATGATGAAGAAAAGTCACTCAAGAAAATGGCCGATACCTTTAATGACAGCTTCGCCTTCACGGGCGAGGGTAGAGATACCTACATCTCACGAATCTGGTCTAAATGGGACGATGAATTGGCTACTGAGTCGCGTATGTATTCAACGCTTGTGCTACAGGCGGCAAGGTTGGCTGCTGCCGATCTGGAAGATCAGGAGTAGGTGGCTGTGATCGACAAGATCAATAGCGAGTGCGCTGAATTAATGAAAGACAAAAGAGAGTCGCTGGTAAGCGTTTGGTACGCTTGCTTTCAAGATGAAGGGAATCAAGGTGAATAGAAGCAAGGTACAGGAAATAAAGTGGCCGCCAGTAAATCATTATTAGTGTAGGGCGTTCGCTGTACGGCCACAGGTCAGAGGGACCATTATTCTGTGGTTCAAAGTAACGCCGTAAAGTACAAAACTCGTACGTGCTCCTGAACTCGTGGGCGCATAGTAGCGAGGCGATCCGAATTGATCCGTGAGAGAGATCGCACTAACTATTAACAAATTAGCGTAGGACGTAAATTGAATGACGTTTTCCACGCTAGGTCACATTTGTAACAACACATTTATCAGAAGGCAGTAAGGCATGACGACCACAAGCAGTGTTCAGGTAATCGCTCCACAGACACTCGATACCATGACGTTTCCACTTCATGGCGCGCGTTTAATTGAAGCATCAGCGGGTACAGGTAAAACATTTACCATCGCTGGCTTGTACTTACGCCTACTGCTCGGGCATGGCACGGCCGCTCCACAAGGTGATCTGACTGAAGCCACTCGACACCATGAGCCGCTAACCGTAGACCAAATTCTGGTGGTGACCTTTACTGAAGCAGCTACGGCTGAGCTGCGAGATCGTATTCGTGCTCGTATTCATGATGCACGCATTGCGTTTGCACGTGGGCAAAGTGACGACCCAGTGATTGCGCCTTTGTTACAAGCCATCGATGATCATGCTGGCGCGGCTAAAACTCTGCTTAACGCTGAAAGACAAATGGATGAGGCTGCGGTATACACCATTCACGGTTTCTGTCAGCGAATGTTGACTCAAAATGCTTTTGAGTCTGGAAGCCGCTTTGATAACGAATTTGTGACCGATGAAAGCCACCTAAAAGCACAAGTAGTTGCTGACTATTGGCGTAAACAGTTTTACCCGCTGCCCATTCAACTGGCTGGTGAGGTTCGTAATATCTGGGGTTCACCGGCTGCATTATTAGCAGACGTAAATCGTTATCTGACAGGATCTCCGCTGAAATTGACGGTAGA
This sequence comes from Vibrio sp. 10N.261.51.F11, assembly GCF_041471665.1. Taxonomy (NCBI): domain Bacteria; kingdom Pseudomonadati; phylum Pseudomonadota; class Gammaproteobacteria; order Vibrionales; family Vibrionaceae; genus Vibrio; species Vibrio sp. 10N.261.51.F11. The sequence continues at coordinate 35,373 of NZ_JBFROW010000061.1, forward strand.
TGCGATGTCGGGCGACTTGCAAACTCTGCACAACCAAAACCTAGATAAAGTGAAGCAACTTAAAGCGCTGTGGTGTGAATCCGAAGCGGACTTTTTGGCTTTGATCTCTGCTTCGGATGTGAACAAGCGTAGCTACACTAAGAAATCTCTGCCGACATGGTTAGAAGCTGTGACAGCATGGGCGCAGAGCGACACTCATGATTACCAGTTTCCAGATAAACTAGAGAAGTTCTCACAAGCAACGCTAATTGAAAAAACACCAAAAGGCACCGCGCCTCAGCACGCGGTGTTTGAGGCTATTGAGAATTTCTTAAATTCTCCTGTAGATCTAAAAGCTCCATTGCTGGCGCATGCGATTACTCATTGTCGAATCATGTTAGCTAAGGCTAAACAGCAGAAGCAGTGGTTATCGTTTGATGACCTACTGACCCAGTTATCTGCGTCGATCGATGTCGATGAGCAGTCACTGCTGGTGGAAAGGATTCGCACGCTCTACCCGGTGGCGATGATCGATGAATTTCAGGATACCGACCCACTGCAATACAGTATTTTTAGCCGAATCTATCTTGATAATCCGCAGTGCGGCTTGTTTATGATCGGTGACCCAAAGCAGGCGATTTATGGCTTTCGTGGCGCAGATATCTTTACCTATATCAAGGCGAGAAACCAAGTTAGTGCTCACTACACCTTAGGCACTAACTGGCGCTCAAGTGCCGATATGGTCAGTGCAGTAAACCAAGTGTTTATGAATTCGGACAGCCCGTTTATCTACGATCAAGACATTCCATTTTTGCCCGTTGCTGCCAGTCCATCAGCCGACAAACGCCAATGGGTGATGAACGGAGAAACTCAGCACGCACTTACCTTTTGGCTGCAAGAGGCTGAAGATAAGCCGTTACCAAAGGGTGAATATCACAAGGCCATGGCAGAAGCGACAGCGAGTCAAATTCAAACTATTCTGACCGCTTCTCAAAATCAACAAGCCTATTTTGATAACGGCAAAAAACAACATGCCGTGAATGCGGGTGATATTGCTGTTTTGGTTCGAACCGGTAGTGAAGGTCGTCTGATTAAGAACGCGTTGTCGGAACAAGGCATTGCGAGCGTGTATTTATCCAACCGAGACAGTGTATTCACCAGCTTGGTCGCACAAGATATTCAACGTTTGTTGCAGGCGGTGCTGACACCTGAAAATGACCGAGCATTACGTGCCAGTTTAGCGTCTGAATTGTTTGCTCTGGATGCCGCATCATTGGATGAACTCAACAACGATGAAGTGGTGTGGGAAAACGTCGTTAACGAGTTTAGAGAATATCGTAAGTTGTGGCTTCAGCGCGGCGTGTTGCCAATGCTTCGCAGCGTGATCAGTAAACGACATATCGCGGAACGCTTACTGGAAGAAGAAAATGGTGAGCGCTCACTCACTGATTTAATGCACATTGGCGAATTGTTGCAACAAGCAAGACAAGAACTCGACAGTGACTATGGCTTGTTGCGTTGGCTGGCTGAAGCAATCTCAGATGCACAAAATGGTTTAGGTGGCAGTGACGACGACATTCAACGCCTTGAATCAGAAAGAAACTTGGTTCAAATCGTTACCATTCATAAATCGAAAGGCTTGGAATATGACTTAGTATTTTTACCGTTCGTTGCAAGCTATCGTGAAGCGAGTGAAGGTAAGTTCTACGACCATGATTCAGACACCACAGTACTCGATATTACTGGCAGCGACAGTGCCTTAGCGCAAGCCGATAAAGAACGACTAGCGGAAGATTTGCGCCTGGTTTATGTAGCGCTGACTCGTGCGGTTTATGGCTGTTTTATTGGTATAGCGCCACTGCGTAAAGGGCGTTCAACCAAAGAACCGACAGGCGTGCATTTGAGTGCGATGGGCTACTTGGTTCAAAACGGACAAGAGCAGGGTATTACCGAATTGCATCAAGCTCTAACGGCAATTGAAGGCAAAAATTCAAGTGTGCTGTTAGCCGAAACACCAACCGCTCATGAACAGGTGTTTGTACAAACAGAGCAAGTGAGTGACGACTTACATGCTAATGAACTCAAGGCTTCAATCGACCGAGCTTGGCGTATCACCAGTTACTCGGGGCTTGTAAAGCAAGGCAGTCACGGCGCGAGCCATGACGCGACCATTGAGGTGTCTGGTTTTGATATTGACTCGGCTGATGAGCAGGATGAGTCTGAGTTGATTGAGCCTGAACGCTCTATCTTTACGTTCCCTCGTGGTGCTCGCCCAGGTACTTTCTTACACACCTTGTTTGAGGAGGTTGAATTTACCGAGCCAGCAACCAGTGAACATAACACGCAAGTAATCACTCACTTATTAGAATCAGAGCAATATGAATTAGAGTGGCTACCTGTGCTTCAGCAACTGGTCGATACAGTGCTGAACACCGCATTAGACGGCAAGAACTTAAAGCTAAGCGAGAAAGACTCGACGCAACGTTTAGTTGAGATGGAATTCTTACTGCCGATCGAAGTATTGGCTGCATCTGAACTGAATCAAACCATTCAATATCACGATCCATTGTCAGCCAAAGCGGGCGATCTAGGTTTCCAAACCGTGCAAGGTATGTTGAAAGGCTTCATCGATTTGGTGTTTGAGCACCAAGGTAAATACTATGTACTCGACTGGAAATCGAATCACTTAGGAGATGATGTTGCTGTCTACCATGGCGAGGCATTGAAATCGGCGATGGCCGACCATCGCTATGATTTGCAATATCAAATCTATGCATTGGCGTTGCACCGTTTCTTACGCAGCCGCGTTGCCAATTACAGCTACGAACAACATTTTGGTGGCGTGTACTACTTGTTCTTACGAGGAATGGACGGCCAATCTCAGCAAGGTATTTTCTCGGCCAAACCAACACTGGCTTTACTTGATGAAATGGATCAATTGATTGACGGTAAAGTGATAGACAGACGTTCGGCACAATTGAATGACGATGAAACTGGACAGATGGGGCTTTTATAATGACAACAACGACCACTAATACCGGCATAGATACTGCGAACACAGCAAAGCCAGTTTCACTTATTCCTGAGCAACTGATGGATGTACTCCAGTTTCTTGCGGATAAGGGTTCTATTCGTCAGTTGGATTATCAATTTGCCCGTTTTCTTGCTCAGCAAGCCACGAGCTACCCTCAAGAGATCGGCTTTCTCGCGGGGGTAGTGAGCCATGAATTAGGCAAAGGACACATTTGTACTCAGCTTATACAGCAGCATACGACAGGCCCTGAACTAGCGGCAGATCTTGCTCAGTTACTTGGGTTATACGGTGAAACTGCACTGCAATTGAACCAAAAACTGTTGGGTATTGATTGGGTGGCTGTGCTTCAATCATCAAACTTAGTGGGAACGACCAACGATTGTGTTAAGCCTCTAATGTTCGATGGGCAGCGTGTCTATTTACAGCGTTATTGGAACTACGAAGTTGTGTTGGCTGAGACCTTAAACCGTTTAAGTAAGCCGGTAGAGTTCAATACTGAGCAGAAAAAAGCGCTGACTGAAACGCTCAATCTGCTTTTTGCACGTAGCTATCATTTTCTGTTTAACGCCTTAGCCAGGGCTGAAGCAAATCAGCAGACGTCTCAGGTATTACGCCAACAATTGGTGTGTGACCATCTTGATATTGTGAATGAGCAGGCTTTAGATTGGGGATCAATCGACCAAGCGATTGTACAAGCTAAGCAGGTGACGGACTTAGATGTGTTGGACGACTTGGTGCCGTTATCGGCATGTTTGAACTGGCAAAAAGTCGCGGCAGCGGTGGCGCTGAGTCGTCGCTTTGCGGTGATTTCCGGTGGGCCGGGTACCGGTAAAACGACCACAGTAACCAAATTACTGTCGGCGATGATCGAGCAATCGCTCAGCCAAGGTAAAACGCCAACGATTAAGCTGGTGGCACCGACAGGTAAAGCGGCGGCGCGTTTAACCGAGTCGATTGGTAAAGCGATTGAGCAGCTGCCATTAGCGCCTGAAGTGAAGGCCAACATACCAACTGAATCGAGCACGTTACATCGATTACTCGGCGCGATTCCTAACCGTGCTGAGTTTAGACATAACCGACGCAATCCACTCCACCTTGATATCTTGGTAGTGGATGAAGCTTCAATGGTTGATCTGTCGATGATGTATAAGCTGGTGGATGCACTTCCTGAGCACGCAAGGCTCATCTTATTGGGTGATAAAGACCAACTCGCTTCAGTAGAGGCAGGTGCTGTGCTCGGTGATATCTGTTCATTCAACTCTGCAGGGTACAGCACAGCGCAAGGCAATTTGATTGCAGAGATGACAGGTTTTGATGCGATAGCTAAACCAAGACAAGACAAAGCTGGAGCGGTGAATCCGCCTGCGATTGCGGATAGCTTGTGTATGCTGCAGAAGAGTTATCGTTTCGATGCGCGCTCCGGTATCGGTCAGCTGGCAAAAGCAATCAATAATGGTTCTGCGAATCAAGTAGACCAAGTGTTTGCCAAAGATTTTGGCGATATCGAAAACCACCCTCTGTCGAGTGACAGCTATAACCTGATGCTGCGTACTTTGGTTAACGAGTATGGTGCGTACCTCAATAGAATGAATGTGCCGTTGGAAGAGTTAGAAACTCAAGAAGCGAGAGCGAAATCGGTACTCGATTTGTTCAGCCAATGCCGACTGTTGTGTTCCATTCGTGAAGGGGATTTTGGTGTTAAAGGCCTCAACCACAGAATTGAAAGAGCACTGGCCGCAAGGCGTTTGGTGAGCCCTCATAATGATGAGCTGTGGTATCACGGACGTCCTGTTATGGTGACGCGAAATGATCATGGCTTGGGTTTGTACAATGGTGATATTGGTATCTGTATGCTTGAGGCGGGTTCTAGTCAACCTGACTTAACCCCTCGTTTGAAGGTCTATTTTGAGTTGCCCGATGGCAGCGTAAAAGCTGTGCTACCAAGCCGAGTGCCCGATCATGAAACGGCTTATGCAATGACAATACACAAATCTCAGGGTAGTGAATTTGATCTGACCTTAATGATCTTGCCGCCAGATTTCAGCCCTATTTTAACGCGGGAGCTTATCTATACAGGTATTACACGTGCGAAGAAACGACTGATGATGTTCAGCGATACAAATGTGTTGAAGCGTGGGATTAAGGTGAAAACAGAGCGAGTGAGTGGTTTAGGCAGTCGCTTAACGAATTAGTCGTTATGGACGGCTAGAGAAGGTTTTGAACTTAGGGCTAGATAAACACAAAGCAACCATCCTTGGTTGCTTTGTGCGTTATTAGGAATCAGAGCCTAAAAACGCTCGAGTAAACGATATGTGGTTTATCTTGTACTTTGCTTGGCAATTCAAAATAAACTCTTTTAGATTCTCGCTAACAGGGAACACGCAGTGTACGTCTAGCCCTTCTAAGAATTGGTTATCAGCCATATCCCAAAAACTTTGCAGCGAGTTACAAACAATGGTTCTCATATCAATATTGCTCTTTTTGCTGTTTATATTAACGAGCAGAGCTAATGTTAGCGTGCTGGCCGTCAACGGGTATAGCAATCCGTGCAGTGACCACCTCAATGAGTTCGACATGACTATCGAGATGGCAATTCCAATAAAAACATTTGTTAAGATTATTAAAGCGTCTAAATTCTATACAATTATACGTGTGAGTGAAAGTGCATAGTTAATAAATCTCATATAGAAAACGATTACATTTGCAATTGTTTTTCCTTTGAAGTGAGATTTTAGTCCAAAACTTTATTTACACATTTAACGCTAAGATTTTTGAGTTACGTTGATAGTTGTACAGCCCCTGTTTTTCCATCGGTAGCTCATCAACTCCGATCTCGTAAAACCCTTGTTCACGGAACCAATGCAGGCTATGTGTGGTTAAAACGAAAATTTGGTCGATATCACGAGACTTCGATTGATGACGCATGTAGTCCAGTAATATTTGCCCGCGGTTGCCATCACGATAATCAGGATGAATCGCCACACACGCCATCTCTGCCATGTGATCTTCCGGATACGCATATAGTGCAGCGCAACCAATAATCAGTCCGTCTTTTTCGATAATCGTAAAGCGGTGAATCTCTTGTTCCAATTGTTCTCTTGAGCGACGAACGAGAATGCCTTGTTCTTCCAAAGGACGAATAAGGTCAAATATGCCACCAATATCGTCAATCTGAGCTTGTCTTACTTGCTCGGCACTAGCCATGACCACTTGGGTTCCAATACCGTCAAAAGAGAACAACTCTTGGATTAATGCGCCATCTACCTTGTAGCTGATTAGATGACAACGAGGCACACCAGCTCGACAAGCGGAGATCGCTCCTTTCAAGAAGCGCAGTGTTCCTGTGCTCATGTCTTCGGCAGGATTTTGAGATTCCGTTAATCGTTCCAGAATTTGCTTGGCATCTTTAGGGAAGAGTTCGGCGAGCACGTTACCGCGTTCATCTGTTACCCCTTGTTCGGAGCAGAAGCCAATCAGCTTGTCGGCCTTTAGACGAATAGCAACTTGGGTAGCGACCTCTTCAGAAAGTAGGTTAAAGCTTTCGCCTGTCACGGAGCTGGCAATAGGGCCAAGCAGTACAATTGAACCTTGGTCAAGCGTGCGATTGATCCCTTCGATATCGATTCGACGAATACGCCCGCTGTGGCAATAATCCGTACCGTCATCCACGCCAAGCGGTTGAGCCGTAATGAAGTTGCCACTCATAACATTGAGTTGAGTGCCTGCCATCGGCGTGTTGTTTAAGCTCATTGAGAGGCGTGCGGTGATGGCAAGTTGAAGCTGTCCAGCAGCCTGCATAGCGACGCCCAAAGAATATTCATCAGTGACCCTAATATTCTTGTGATAAGGCGTATGGCAATCTTGCTTGGCAAGCAATTGGTTGATCTGCGGTCTTGCCCCGTGAACGAGAACAATCTTTACTCCAAGGCTGTGGAGCAAGGCTATATCACTAATAATGTTACCAAAGTTCCTGTCGGCAACGGCTTCGCCTCCCAGCATAATGACCATGGTTTTGCCACGGTGAGCATTTACGTAAGGGGTTGATTGTCTGAAACCTTTTACTAGCGCTGTACTTCTTAATTTCACAGAACAAGTCCATTTTGTTTATTTATTCGATAATTTAGCATTTAAATTCAAATGTAAACAACACCTTTTTGGAATAAAGCGCAAACTATTCTTATCTAGGCTTCAATATATAAACTGTCTCAGTGTAGAATGCGCATAGCATCCTTATGAGTAGTCACCGAATGCAACAAGCTCCAGCAACAAAGAACAAAATCGATGAGATAACCAAAGGTCTCTACAGCGAAGCTGATCAGCGCAATCAATCTAAGTTGAAGCGTAAGATCATTGAACGTTGTTTAATGGTTCTAGCCTTAGTGGGTTCGTTTGCGGTGGTTTCTTTGTTCGGCGATGTGCTTTCCCGAGTGCAAAATGCGGCGACGCCCGACAATCTGATATACGGCACTTGGATAGAGCAAGATGTTGCACATTATGCGACCGATGAGTTTGTTCTGAATGCTAATGGTGTGTCAGTTCGTGGGTCTGTTGTTTCGACGAGCTTTGACTTTGATGGAAACTACTTTGAATACAAGGCGGGTGATAAAACCTATCGCTTCCGCATGACCAATTCTGACAATACAGAAATGGTGCTCGATTCTGACAGTCACTACAATCCCATCTTCCGCCTTAAGGGCCATATCGATAACTCCGTCCGATAGGTTATCTTCTTGTAAACTCTTACAATCTAAGATTGTGTTATCTGACTGTTTTTGTCATCCTCGATGCATAGAATTTTTAGGATGACTCTTGTGATTAAAAAATGGCTTCCCCTTGTCGCTGCCTCTTTGTTATTTGGCTGTGCTCAACCCACTGATCTTGCTCAGCAACACCTTGATGACGAATTTCCTCGCACCTTGAATAAGGTCGATCAGGTTGAATCCAATAAACCAAGAGACTACACCGCATTTGCAGAACAAGCTGAGATGGTGGTTTCTAAATCCCCTTCGATGGCTAAAATCTATGAGCCGCTTTATCAACAACTCAATGAGTGGGCGATGCTGAGTGGAGATCCAAGCGAGCTAGCGAATTTTGGCGTTCAAACCGCTCAACTAGGTGGTGGTGATAAACAAGGCAATGTTTTGTTCACGGGCTACTTTTCTCCTGTGATGGAGCTGCGCCACGAAGCGAATGAAGAATATCGTTACCCTGTTTACGGGCTTCCTGAGTGTGGTAAAGAGTGTCCAACACGCCAAGAGATTTACAACGGCGCACTAGAAGGTCAGGGCCTTGAGTTAGGTTACTCAGCAAACCGTATCGACCCATTTATGATGGAAGTACAGGGCAGTGGATTTGTACACTTCGGTGATGATGACACGCTGCAGTATTTCGCCTACGCGGGTAAGAACAATAAAGCTTATGTGAGCATTGGCCGTGTTCTGATTGAACGAGGCTTAGTTCCACGCGAAAAAATGTCGCTAAAAGCAATCAAAGAGTGGGTATTGGCAAACGATCCTGAAGTGGTCAAAGAGCTGCTTGAGCAAAACCCATCTTTCGTGTTTTTTGAAGCGAGAGACGACCTATCTGTGATGGGTAGCGCGGGCATTCCTCTATTACCTATGGCGGCGGTTGCGGGCGATCGCTCTATCTTGCCTATGGGGACGCCGATTCTTGCTGAGGTTCCACTACTGAATGCTGATGGTACTTGGAGCGGCGCTCATCAACTAAGACTGCTATTGGTTTTGGATACGGGCGGCGCGGTTAAGCAAAACCATTTGGACCTTTACCACGGCATGGGCCCTCGAGCGGGTACAGAAGCGGGCCATTACAAGCATTTTGGTCGTGTGTGGAAGCTCGGTTTAGATGGCAGCGCAACTGAAGCGCCTTGGGCTTTGCCTCCTGAAAAGGTTGAGTAAGCTACAATAAAATAGGGCATTGAAAGCGAATCGCTAATCCCCTAGACTTTTTATTCAAGAGTGCGTATAAAACGCACTCTTTTCTTTTTCTCAGAAATAAATTGGCGGCAACAATGCGTGAATTGACCACTCCAGCTTCAGAAAACTATGACCAACGATTTGGTGGCACCCGTCGCCTATATGGCAATAGTGAAGTCGACATACTTAGAGCAGCACACGTGTGTGTGATCGGTATTGGCGGTGTAGGTTCATGGGCGGTTGAAGCGCTTGCTCGTACTGGTTTAGGTGAGCTGACTTTGATCGATATGGATGATGTGTGTGTGACCAACATCAACCGTCAGATCCACGCAATGTCGGGTAACGTTGGTAAAAGCAAAATTGAAGTGATGGCAGAGCGCGTTAAGCTGATTAACCCTGAGTGTAAAGTTAACTTGGTTGACGACTTCATCGGCCCAGACAATCAGGCTGAATACCTATCGAAAGAGTTCGACTTTGTGTTAGATGCGATTGATAGCATGAAAGCTAAGGCTTCACTGTTGGCATATTGTCGTAGCAACAAAATTAAGGTGATCACCACTGGTGGTGCGGGTGGTCAAATCGATCCGACTCAAATCAAAGTGGCTGATCTGACGAAGACGATTCAAGATCCGCTCGCGAAGAAGCTAAAAGATACCCTTCGTCGTCATCATAATTTCCCTAAGAATCCAGCACGTAAGTTTGGTATCGATTGTGTGTTCTCAACTGAACAGCTGAAATACCCTCAAGCTGACGGCAGTGTCTGTGCTGCGAAAGCGACAGCAGAAGGTCCAAAACGTATGGATTGTGCGACGGGTTTTGGTGCGGCAACAGTTGTAACGGCGACGTTTGGTTTTGTAGCTGTTTCGCGTATCGTTGAAAAGCTGATTCAAAAGCACGCTAAGTAACGTCTTTTACTCAATTAACAATCGACTGGATATTAAAATGACCACATTCCCAAGCTCTCCATTCGGCACTGAAATTACCAGTGATGATATCGTCGCGAAGATGCAGACATTCAGCGGCTGGGAAGACCGTTATCGCCAAGTGATTCAATGGGGTAAGAAACTGCCAACGATGCCTGATGAACTGAAAAGTGAGCAGGTGATTGTCTCTGGCTGTGAAAGCCAAGTGTGGTTGGTTTCTCAAAATATCGACGGTGTTTGGCACTTTTATGCTGATTCTGATGCTCGTATTGTGCGCGGTCTGATTGCATTAGTGATGGCTGCGTATGATGGAAAAACATCAGAGCAGGTTCAAGCGTTCGATATTGATGGTTACTTTGAACAAATCGGTCTAATTACCCACCTTAGCCCATCTCGCGGTAATGGATTAAAAGCGATTGTTGCTCAAATCCAAGAGCTAAGTGCTTAATATCTCCTTGATACACAGAAGCAAAAAGGGTTGACGTTAAACGCCAACCCTAAGTAATTTCGCTACTCCCTAAAGCATATCAACGGCTTTTTCTATTGCCGCGATGAGTTTTTCAACATCCTCCATGGTGTTGTAAATACCAAATGAAATTCGAACCGTTCCTTTCACATTAAGTGCATCCATTAATGGGTGAGCACAATGATGTCCTGCACGTACTGCGATACCTTGCTGATCCAGTAGAGTCGCTATATCTTGATGGTGAACACCATCCATCACAAAAGTAATCACACTTGCGTTAGGTTGATACCCTAAAATCTGAATGTCATCCAGTTTACTGAGCGCAAGATAAGTCTCGTGTTGTAGTTGGTGGATATGATTTTCGACATCTTGTTGTACAAAACCACTTAACCATTCTATTGCGGTGCTTAATGCTATGGCCCCTGCCACATTTGGCGTGCCCGCTTCGAATTTGCCAGGCAGTTCTGAAAAAGTAGTGCCAGAGAAAGAGACGCGCTCGACCATTTTGCCACCGCCATGCCAAGGTGGCATCGCTTTGAGCAATTCAAGCTTGCCGTAAAGCACACCGATACCCGCAGGGGCATAGAGCTTGTGACCTGAGAAAACGTAGAAATCTGCACCTAAAGCAGCAACATCAACTGACTCATGAACGATGCCTTGCGCACCATCGACCACAACAATCGCATTCATCTTGTGTGCTTTTTCTATGACGGCTTCAATCGGCTGACGAGAACCCGTCACGTTGGTTATCTGAGCTAATGCAACAATCTTGGTTCGTTCATTTAAAAGCGTATCAAACGCGACTAGGTCAAATTCACAATCCGATGTCATCGGTACTTTAACGACTTTAGCCCCGGTTTGTTCTGCCACAATTTGCCAAGGCACGATGTTGGCGTGATGCTCCATTTCGCTGACTAAGATCTCATCGCCGGGCTTAAGGGTGCTTCTGGCGTAGGTTTGAGCGATAAGATTAAGCGCTTCGGTAGCACCGCGAGTCCAGATGATCTCTTTTGAAGACGAAGCACCAATAAACTGGGCGACCTTGTCTCTAGCGGCTTCAAATTGACTGGTAGCATGGGCAGTTAAGCTATGGCTACCACGGTGCACATTGGCATTCTGCTTCGAGTAATATTGGCTAATGGCATCAATAACCACCTGAGGCTTCTGTGTCGTCGCCGCGCTGTCTAAGTAAATCAACGGTTGTTGATTGATGGTTTGGGATAGCGCAGGAAACTGCTCTCGGATGTGATTGATATCAAACATCTGTTCTTACCTAAATCTTGAAAGTGGGTGCTAGCATTATGCTGAGCGGTCTTGTTATTTTATCGCGACTTGTTAAGCGTTGCTGACGAATATTCATGATCCCAGCGCTTTTCTTGCTCTTTGACTTGAGCAAACAGCTTTTGGTTAACAGGAACCTTTATGCCGTGCTTAAGTGCTGTCTTGATTAGATGGCCGCTAATGAAGTCGACCTCTGTCTTACGCTGATAAAACATATCTTGCTGCATTGAAGAGTAGTTCTCTGCCGTCGCTAGGATGACGCGTTTGACGCTTGCTGCTAATTCATCGAATGAACAGGCGATCCCTTCTGCTTGCATCACTTCTGTCAGTTCTTGAACTATCGAACGCAACACCCCCTCAAATTGGTGATCAGCAAGTTCGCCATTCTTAATCTGCTTGAGCCCAGTGAGTGGATTTATGGCACAGTTAATCGCGAGCTTAGTCCAAAGCGCAGTTTTTATTTCAGGGTTCCAGCTTACCTCTGGCAGGGCATGGTTGAGGACATCAACTAAAAACGTGCATTGCTGACCGACTTGGTTAAAAGCACCCAATTGGGTGTGGCCTAACCCTGTATGAGATACATGATTACGGCTGGGTTTGAATGCGGCTTGAGTCGTGGTCGCCAATACAACGGGGTAACCATCGACTTGAGTAGCAATATTATCGACCGCGCCCATTCCATTGTGCATGAACATTAGAATGGTGTCTGGGTCGAGATGTTGGAGGAGCGGAGTGGTTGCGGTTTCGACTTGCCAAGCCTTGACGGTGAAGATAACCAGATCACTCGCGGCTAATCGTTCGATATTGTTGTTACTGATAGGGAGAGAGGGTTGTCCATCAAGTGATAGCTCAATGGAGTGGTCGGAAGAACGGCTCCACAAAGAGACATTATGACCAGCTTGAAGCAGTTTTATTGCCCATAAAGAGCCGATAGCACCAGGCCCTACAATCGTGATATTCACAGCAATACCGAGATAAGAAAATGATGCTGCAAGGATAACGAGGCCATAAATGAAAGCAATAAAAAATGGCACCGAGGGTGCCATTTAGGAAATTTTGTCAGAGGTTCGATTAGAACTTGTACGTCGCTGCAAAGTAGTGAGCTGCGCCAGACGTAGAGAAGCGACCATTTTCAGGAGCTGCATTATCGAAATAAGCTCCGTCTTGTAGGCCATAAACATTGCTGTAAAGTTTTAGACCATAACCTACTGCGTAGTTCTTGTAGTGCCAGTAAATACCATTGTACATTGCACCGCCGTGACCTGATAGGTTATCAGCAGTATCGTCCATACCGAATTCGTAATCTAGGTAGCCTTGGTATGAGATGAAAGAACCGTTTTCAAAGTTAATAAATGGTTTAAACCAGTTAGTCGAGATCTGGTAACCATTCCACTCATGCGATGTTAGTTCGTGGCGTGCATATAGGTTGAATTGCATTTTGCCAAACCAAGGCACCATGATGTCAGAACCGATACCCCATTTAGTTGTATAGCCATTATCACCACCATCAATGATGTTTTCGCTGGCAATGTAGAGCTCTTGTAGCGGACCAAAAGATAAATCAACACCTGTCGCTGCATCCAGTGACATACGTGGGTTAAACTTCATAAACAGACGGTCAGCACCATCTTTAGCGCTCGTTGAGTTATTTGTTGGGTTAAATAGATCAACGTAGCCATAAAGATCGAAAATTCCAGAACGACCGCCAAATTCCATTTCTAGGTAAGTGTGGTCGATATCTCCTGGCTTTTCATCAAGCACATGCATGATATTAAACTGCATCCATGAATAGTCGTTACTACGAACACCCTCTGAATAATCAGCTGCGATTGCAGGAGCTGAAGTTGCAGCAAGTAGACCAAGAGTTAAAAGTGATTTACGCATAATGGAACTCTCTATGTTTAAAATAAGTGACCCGCTAATCCGTGCGTGTTTGTGTGTCCGAATGCCGAGCATCATAGCGATTTTGTTCTCAAATAAAAGTGAGACAGAGTGAAAATTGCAATTATTAAAGTGAGATCGATCACACTAATGATCTAAATGATGGAACTTTACGGTGGCAATGCATCCTGATGCACCTCTAATTCTATTGATTTTGTGAAATTCGATTATTTTGTGGATAAATAGGTGGAATACTGCGCTAAGCAAACGATTCTACTAATTAGAGTGATATGCATATCAAAATCAACAGTATTCTTTTCTAAGCGTTTTCTCTTAAAAAATGACTCATTCAAACCACCTCTTAACCTCGTCTTTGATCTATTTTTGACCAACAGCGTAGTGGAGTTGGAATCAATTGATGGACAACTCATGTGATGACTGCCTAGGGATTTGAACCTAGCTACTTTTTGAATCACGGAGAATTAAAGACAGTTCACTGCACTAGATTTTGAAATACTTTTTAAAGATTAGTTATTGGACTAATCATTTGTGTGACGAACTGGTCTAACTTTTTTGGAGAGAAGACCGATGAAATATTCACCTATACTCGCTGTAGCGATATCAGCCCTTTTCATTGTTGGGTGTGATGATGACGACGAACCAACAACTCAACTGCAAGCTGTACATGCATCGCCAGATGCTCCGTTGGCTAATGTGTTAGTCAATAGTCAGGCTCGTTGGAGCGGTGTCGATTATGCTCAAGCATCCGGATATGCCTCAGTAGATCAAGGACAGACAACCCTGCAAGTCGATGTCCGCCTCCCAGGTGACGCAGTAGCGACTGTGATTCCGCCAAGCCAATTCGATTTGAGCGGTGATCTAGATTACACCGTAATGGTGGTCGGCGATGCTGATGGTTCGAATAACCCGGTTGAGGCTTTAGTTGTTACAAGGCCTGCTGAGGGAACGGCAACGAGTTCAAGCTTAGATGTGCAAGTTGTTCACGCGGCAACAGGGGTTGGGGATGTGAACTTATACGTAACGGCACCGAATGATCCATTGGGCGCTCCGCTTGGCACTCTCGGTTATAAAGACTTTACTGACGTACTCAATATTCCAGCAGGGCAATACCGAGTGAGATTAGAAACCGTGAGCGGTAGTGCTATTGCTTTTGACTCTGGAGAAATCACTCTTTCTGGCGGTAGCGAGCTAACGATTGCGGCGGTGCCAAGAGCTGATTCAAACAGTGCATCTCCGGTGAAGTTGATGGTGATGGATGGTCAGGGTTCATCTTTAATCTACGATATGGCAGAAAAGGCAGAAGTGAGAGTGGGGCATTTGGTTGATGGTGCGCCGGATGTCGACCCATTTGTCAACGGTTCTGCATTTGCTCCACTTGCTGATTTAATGTTTAAAGAGATCCGTGGATTCTTAGATTTAGCAGCAGGGACTTATGATATTGACATCTTTGCCGATGGCACAACGACCAATGCATTGATTGATGCTGACGGGGTGGCTGTATTTGCCGGAATGGATTACAGCATTTATGCCGTGGGTACGGTAAGTCCACTCAATTTGGAAGCACTCGTTGTTCCTGAAAGTCGACGCCCAGTTGCAACCAGTGCGGTGTTAAATATTACTCATGCGGCGGCAAACCCAGTCGCAGCATCTGTTGATATCTACTTGACTGAGAACGTGGGAATCTCTGGTAGCACTCCGGCACTAAGTGATGTGAAGTTCAAAGATTACGCGAATGGTATTTATGTTGCAGCGGGATCTTACTACGTGACAATTACTGTCGCAGGAGACCCAACTACTGTTGCCATTGACTCTGCGCCTGCAACTTTGGCTGACGGTGTTGTTTATCAAGTCGTCGCGATTGATGATTCGATGGGAACAGGCTTTAACTTAATCGTAAGTGATACAACAGATTAGCGTTTAAGTCTCTGCTGGCAGAAAGTAAAAGAGGGTAGCACTGGGCTACCCTCTTCTCTTTTGTTTTCTTTTACTCTTATTCGTGGTTGTTTTTGGCTTTTTCTAATAAATCAGTGAAAAAGTGGCGTAACGAGTAGAGCATGATCAAACTTGGAATCACCATTAATGACGTTAGTATAAAGAAGGTTGACCAATCATTGAGGAAGTCGACCAGCTCACCGCTAAATGAAGCCAGAGTTGTACGACCGAAATTTCCCAATGATGCTAGCAAGGCGTATTGCGTTGCCGAGAAAGCTTGCCCAGTTAATAGCGTTAAGAAAGAGACAAATGCGACGGTCGAAAAGGCAGTCGTGAAATTATCGACAATAATCGTTGCCAAGAATAAGTTTTCATTGGGTCCTACTTGAGCAATCCATGCAAACATTAGGTTGCTGGCTGCCATGGCTACGCCGCCAATCATTAGCCCACGTACAATACCAAATTTCACATTGAAGACACTGCCAAGCAAGGTGAAGAATATGGTTGCACCCCAACCAATTAATTTGGAGTAGTGGCCGATTTGTTCATTGCTAAAGCCGATCTCTTTATAGAAGGGAATCGACATTCTGCCTAAGAAGGCCTCACCTATCTTAAACAGGAATACGAACAGCAGTAGGGTGATGGCAACTTGAACTCCGTTTCGTTTGAAGAAGTCATAAAACGGTTCTAACACGGTAACACTGAACCAAGCCACGACTTTCGAACCGACAACCTTATTGTGGCGTTGCTGAGCCTGTTCTTGCAGGGCTTCGCGTTGTGTATTTGGCTCTCCGACAAAAAGAGTAAACAGCATTAGTACGATAACGACGCCTGCCATTCCGTAATACACGCCATTCCAACCGATTGAGTCTGCGTTAATAAAGGCAAGGTAGCCTGGTAGAGAATACCCCGTCCACCAACCAATTACGGCCATTGCAGAAGCTTGCGGCAGTTTTGATGCTTCGGATTTTGGGAAGGTATCAATACGAAATGCATCAATCGCGATGTCTTGCGTGGCTGAGGCAATGGCAATAGCGAGCGCCAACATTGAAGTAAACGCCAAGTTCTCTGCGGGATTGACGCCTGCGATGAATAAGGTACCGATTAAAACAATGGATTGGCAGAAAAAGATCCAACTGCGTCGCTGGCCGAGTATTGCGTGAAGCACCGGCAGTTTTACTCGGTCTACCAATGGTGCCCATAGAAAGTTAATCGCATACACGGCAAACACACTGCCAAAGTAGCCGATGGCAGCACGCGTTAAACCTGCATCTTTTAGCCAACCAGACATATTGGATCCAATAAGAACCCATGGGAAGCCACTCGAACAGCCGAGCATAAACACCCAAAGTAGGCGTTTATCTAGGTAGCTGCGGAAAGTCTGCATCCAAGAAAGAGAGGGAGTGCCTGATGACATAGGGCGTCCTTGTGTAGAAAAACGCCCTTAAGAAATAAGGGCGTTAGATTGGATTACTTAAGAATGGTCACTTTAGTGATGACGATTGGGTCAACTGGTATGTCTGACATGCGGCCCATTCGCTTGGTTGGAATCGTTGCCATCTTTTGAACAACATCAAAACCTTCAGTTACTTTGCCGAATACAGCGTAGCCTGGGTTGCTACCTTTTGCGTTCAAGAAGTCATTATCAGAGAAGTTAATGAAGAACTGACGAGTTGCAGAATCTGGCGCATTAGTACGAGCCATCGCGATTGTTGCTGTATCGTTCTTCAAGCCATTGCTGCCTTCATTCTTGATAGGAGCGTAAGTTGCTTGTTGATTCATCTCTTGATCGAAGCCGCCACCTTGAGCCATAAAGCCAGGAATAACACGGTGGAAGATAGTGCCTTCGTAGCTGCCGTCAGCAACGTATTTTAGGAAGTTCTCCGCACTAACCGGTGCTTGTTCTTGGTTAAGCTCAATAGTGAAGTCGCCTAATGTTGTTTCCACGTTTACTTTAGGACCAGCCCAAACGCTCACGCTCACTAGCATTAATGCGATAGAAGATAAAATACGACCCATTAGAAACGTTCCTTCATGTAAGTTTGTAGCTCTTGGTCGTTAGCGATCTCAGTAAGAACCAAGTTGATCACGTCATTAAGAACCATAGAGATGTCGTCGTTAGATGCACTCAATGCACCAGTGCGTGTTGCAGTGCCGTTGAATGTTTTAACTAGTTTGCCTTCAGGCGTTTCAGCGGTAACTTCAAGCGTTACTTTACCGTCCATTTTGTTTTCCATAATGGTGTGCTCTACGGTAACGAGTGCTTCTTGAATCTCTAAAACAATCGAGTTTTCACTGTTTACGCTCGCACGAAAACCTTGAGACTCTAACTGCTGTGCAACAGCATTTTCTAGAGAAATACGCATGTTTTGCTTAGCGTGAATTGGCTGAATGTTTGAACGGCCACTATCAACCAATGCAACATATTGAGCGGCACGAACATCTTTACTGGTTAGTGTGTATGTTTTGCCTTGTACAAGGTTGCTTGAGCTTAGTGAAGCTTCTGGCATTACATTGATCTGTTCTTGCTGAGGGGCTGAACATGCTGTCAAAGCCATAATAGAAGCAGCCAAAATCAGTTTTTTCATTCCTTTATCCTTTCTAAATTCACACCAGAAGCTCGGTATCTTAAATTCTTGTGAAGCCGTTTCTGCTTATTTATTAAAATTCGCAGGTTCTCTTGTTGCTTGTAATATCTCAAATTTTTGGTTTAGTTCAAGCGTTTCAACGTTAGCTTCACCAAATAGTCTTGCTAGTTTGACATCGTATCCGAGGTGTCGGTTGCCAATAACAATTAATTTGCCTCCATTGCTTAGAACATGCTTTGCATCACAGAACATTTGCCACGCAATGTGATCCGTAATCGCTTGTTGCTGATGGAATGGAGGATTACACATCACTAAGTAGGTGCTGTTTTTCTTGAAGCCATCTAAACAGTTGTTGGCGATGAACTGGAAGTTGCCTTCTTCACCAAGGTTATCTTTGACGTTTTGGCGCGCCGATTCCACCGCCATAAAGCTTTCATCCACACAGGTGATACGGGCTTGTGGGTTCAATTGCCCTGCTTTTACACTCAATACACCGTTGCCACAACCAAGATCGATGATATGACGTAGCTCAGGATCTTGAGGGATGTGCTCTAGCATATAGCGAGCGCCTTGATCGAGTGCTTCCCCTGAGTAAACATTTGGTAAATTTTTCAGGCGGATATCTTCACCGTCTACATCCCATTCAACAAAAGGCTCTACCGTTTGAATTGGTTGGCAGTTTGGAGATGAGAAGACTAAGCGGTGTTTTTTCTTCGCTAGTGATGTTTTGGTTTCGCCTAGGTATTTTTCGAACAGGTTAAGCGTAGAGGTGTGAATCTCTTTTACCTTGTTGACGCCGATCACTTGGCAGCCTTCAGGCAATGCTTGGCGTAGCTGACTCAATTGCCAGATTAGGTGACGATTTGTTTTTGGCAGCTGCATGATCACAAGATCGATACCGTGTGGGATATCATCCATCGTGTTCAAGAAGTTCACTCGGTTACTTTGATTGCGCTGCAAGTTTTTCAGGGCACCACGGTGAGAGATAAATGAGTCGCTCATCATAGTGACATCATGATCTTTCGAGAACCAAGCGGATAGGGCACCGAAGCTGTCGTTCATGATCAGGATGTGTTTGCCAGGTTCGAGGTTCATCTCTTCAACATGACTGATCAGGTATTCGTCGCCCGCATCCCAAGCTTGAAGGGTTTCATTTGAACGTTTCGGGAAACGATGTAAGGTTAAAGTTCTATCGTGAAGGGTAAGTTCGGTTTTCATTGCTTGAGATACTTATGTAAGAAATAACAAAGATATTGTCTCAAATGCGGCCTGAACAAGATAGATAAAACTCAACCAAACCTATGCCATTCGCTATTAAATACTCGGACACTCGACCTATTAGGGTTTATACTCACCCCACGGATAATGCCAATACGTTATAAAGGAATCACAATGATCCAAGAAGTTATCGAAACAAAATTGCACAATGAGTTTTCACCAAGTCATTTAAACGTGATCAATGAGAGCTATATGCACAATGTTCCGGCCGGTTCTGAGAGTCATTTTAAAGTGATTGTTGTCAGCGATGCGTTTGAAGGTTTACGCCTTATTGCTCGTCATCGAGCGGTAAATAAAGCTCTTTCAGAAGAGCTTGCGAACAATATTCACGCACTGTCCATTCACACTTATACAAAAGATGAATGGTTGAAGCAGCTAGATAACGTGCCAGATAGCCCAATGTGTATGGGCGGTGGGAAATAGTAGAGTAATCGAATATAGAAGAGGTGGCGATGCCACCTTTTTTGTTGCCAAATACATCTGTTTTTCGTTGTTATATCACTCAAACTGATGGTAAATCGAGCGGTTGAAAATACCCACAACGAGTAGTGTTTTTATTAACAGTGTTTCAACATAACTCGAAAAATATGAGTTTGTGACAGAGTATTAACCTCTTGTTTAAAACACGATTCAAAAGCCATTTTATCTGTGCGGCTCGTCAAATTTATACATATTTCAGAGTCCATATGCTTCAAATCTCACCAAATATAGGCCGTATTCAAGTTATTGGTCATGGCATCAAGTTGTCAAAAAATGCTAGAATACGGCACCTGATAAATCTCACATAATCTTTGTGGTGAATTTATTAATGTAATGTTGCGATTTTGGTATCTCAAATTTACCAAAACCGGACACTGTAATGTCGTGTCTAAGGGCGATTTTAAAACGTCCTGAATTTACGCAATTAAAAGAATCTTTTTCCCGATAAAGTAGTGCAAGTGCGTATGATTACAATAAAGAAGGGTTTGGATCTTCCTATCGCAGGAACTCCATCCCAGGTGATTAATGATGGTAAGTCCATCACTAAAGTCGCCTTGCTTGGCGAAGAGTACGTTGGTATGCGTCCTACGATGCATGCTCGCGTTGGTGATGAAGTGAAGAAAGGCCAAGTTCTTTTTGCAGATAAAAAGAACCCAGGTGTTGTATTTACTTCTCCAGCAAGCGGTAAAGTTATTGAAGTGAACCGTGGTGCTAAGCGTGTTCTTCAATCAGTAGTGATTGAAGTAGCAGGCAATGAGCAAATCACGTTCAATAGCTATGAAGCTAACCAACTAGTAGGCCTTGACCGTGAAACGGTTAAAGCTCAGTTAGTTGAGTCTGGCGCATGGACCGCTTTGCGAACTCGTCCGTTCAGCAAGGTTCCAGCAGTTGATTCTGAAACTCAGGCTATTTTCGTTACTGCTATGGATACTAATCCGCTAGCAGCTGAGCCAGAATTAATCATTAACGAGCAGTCTGATGCTTTCGTTGCTGGTTTAGATCTTCTTTCAACTCTGACTAACGGTAAAGTGTACGTTTGTAAAAAAGGTACTAGCTTACCTCGTTCAGCTCAGTCTAACGTTGAAGAACATGTTTTTGATGGCCCACACCCTGCAGGTCTTGCAGGCACGCATATGCATTACCTATACCCGGTAAATGCACAAAATGTAGCGTGGAGCATTAACTACCAAGACGTTATCGCATTCGGTAAGTTGTTCCTTACTGGTGAGATTTACTCTGAGCGTGTTGTTTCTCTGGCTGGTCCAGTAGTTAATAACCCACGCCTAGTTCGTACTCAAATTGGTGCTAGCCTTGAAGAGTTGACGGACAGCGAGTTGATGCCAGGTGAAGTTCGCCTGATCTCAGGTTCAGTATTATCTGGTGTTCACGCTTCAGGTCCACATGCTTACCTTGGCCGTTACCATCAACAGGTTTCGGTTCTTCGTGAAGGTCGTGATAAAGAGCTATTTGGCTGGGCTATGCCTGGTAAGAACAAGTTCTCTGTTACTCGTTCATTCCTTGGTCACGTGTTTAAAGGTCAGTTGTTCAACATGACAACGACAACAAACGGTAGTGATCGCTCTATGGTTCCAATTGGTAACTACGAGAAAGTAATGCCATTAGATATGGAGCCTACTTTGCTGCTTCGCGATCTATGTGCTGGCGACGTTGATAGTGCACAAGCACTTGGTGCGCTAGAGCTAGATGAAGAAGATTTAGCACTGTGTACCTTTGTATGTCCTGGTAAGTACGAGTACGGTCAGTTACTTCGTGAATGCCTAGATACAATTGTGAAGGAAGGGTAATTTTCATGGGCCTTAAAAAGTTTATTGAAGACATCGAGCATCATTTTGAACCAGGTGGTAAACACGAAACGTGGTTTGCGCTTTACGAAGCTGCAGCAACACTTTTCTACACACCAGGTACAGTTACAAAGAAAAGCTCGCATGTCCGTGATAGCGTTGACTTAAAACGTATCATGATCATGGTTTGGCTTGCGGTATTCCCAGCAATGTTCTGGGGTATGTACAACGCAGGTGGTCAAGCTATTGCAGCACTAAACCACATGTATTCAGGTGCAGAACTAGTTTCTATCATTGATGGTAACTGGCACTACTGGCTAACCGAAATGCTTGGAGCCTCCTTAGGAGCCGATGCAGGTTGGGGCAGTAAGATGCTCTTGGGTGCGACTTACTTCTTACCTATCTACGCGACGGTCTTTATCGTTGGTGGTTTCTGGGAAGTACTGTTCTGTATGGTGCGTAAGCACGAAGTTAACGAAGGTTTCTTTGTTACTTCTATCTTGTTCGCGCTTATTGTTCCGCCAACACTTCCTCTATGGCAAGCTGCACTAGGTATTACCTTCGGTGTTGTTGTTGCTAAAGAGATTTTTGGTGGTACGGGTCGTAACTTCCTAAACCCTGCACTTGCTGGCCGTGCGTTCCTATTCTTTGCATACCCTGCTCAGATTTCTGGTGACGTAGTTTGGACTGCAGCTGATGGTTTCTCTGGTGCAACAGCGCTTAGCCAATGGGCTCAAGGCGGTGGTAGCGCGCTAATGAACACGGTATCTGGTGAGACGATCACTTGGATGGACGCATTCATTGGTAACATTCCAGGTTCTATCGGTGAAGTATCAACGCTTGCACTTATGATCGGTGCTGCAATGATCGTATACATGGGCATTGCTTCATGGCGCATCATTGCTGGTGTTATGATCGGTATGATTGCTGTATCAACATTGTTTAATGTGATCGGTTCTGACACTAACGCAATGTTCAGCATGCCTTGGCACTGGCACCTAGTTCTAGGTGGCTTCGCATTTGGTATGTTCTTCATGGCAACAGACCCTGTATCAGCGTCATTTACCAATGGTGGTAAGTGGTGGTACGGCATCCTAATCGGCGCAATGTGTGTAATGATTCGTGTAGTTAACCCTGCATACCCAGAAGGCATGATGCTTGCGATTCTATTCGCAAACCTATTTGCTCCTCTGTTTGACCACGTTGTAATCGAGAAGAACATTAAGCGGAGACTAGCGCGCTATGGCAAGTAATAACGATAGCATTAAAAAGACGCTGTTTGTTGTTATCGCATTGAGCCTAGTGTGCTCAATCATCGTTTCAACAGCTGCAGTTGTTCTTAAACCTAAGCAACAAGCTAACGCGGTTCTAGATCAGCAAACTAAGATCCTTGAAGTTGCGGGCATTGAACTTGCGGGTAATATCCCTGAACTGTACGCAGAGAACATTGAACCTCGTCTAGTTGATTTCGCTACTGGCGATTTCGTTGACGGCGATGCTGCTGCATACGACCAACGTAAAGCGGCAAAAGATCCAGCTCAGTCAATCAAGCTTTCAGCTGAAGATGACATCGCTAAGATCCTTCGTCGTGCTAACACGGGTACTGTATACCTTGTGAAAGATGGCGCTGAAACTTCTAAAGTTATCATCCCTGTTCACGGTAACGGTCTATGGTCAATGATGTACGCATTCGTTGCGGTAGAAACTGATGGCAACACAGTTTCTGGTATCACTTACTACGAGCAAGGTGAAACTCCTGGACTTGGTGGTGAAGTTGAGAACCCATCTTGGCGCGCTCAATTCGTTGGTAAGAAATTATTCGACGAAAACCACAAACCTGCTATTCAGGTTGTTAAAGGTGGCGCTCCTCAAGGTTCTGAGCACGGTGTAGATGGCCTTTCTGGTGCAACACTGACTAGCGTTGGTGTTCAACATACATTTGACTTCTGGTTAGGTGATATGGGCTTTGGTCCGTTCCTAGCAAAAGTTCGTGACGGAGGTCTGAACTAATGTCTAGTGCAAAAGAAATTAAAAAGAGCATCTTAGCGCCGGTGTTGGACAACAACCCAATCGCGCTACAGGTTCTTGGTGTGTGTTCTGCTCTTGCGGTAACCACTAAGCTAGAAACAGCATTTGTTATGACTATCGCGGTAATGTTCGTTACTGCTCTGTCTAACTTCTTCGTTTCTTTGATCCGTAACCACATTCCTAACAGTGTGCGTATCATCGTTCAGATGGCAATTATCGCATCACTAGTAATCGTGGTAGACCAAGTGCTTAAAGCATACCTATACGATATCTCTAAGCAGCTATCTGTATTCGTAGGCCTAATCATTACTAACTGTATTGTAATGGGTCGTGCTGAAGCATTCGCAATGAAGTCTGCGCCAATCCCATCTCTAATCGATGGTCTTGGTAACGGTCTTGGTTACGGTTTCGTTCTTATCACTGTTGGTTTCTTCCGTGAGCTTCTAGGCTCTGGCAAACTATTTGGTATGGAAGTACTACCTCTAGTGAGCAACGGTGGTTGGTATCAGCCAAACGGCTTGATGCTTCTAGCACCTTCTGCATTCTTCCTAATTGGTTTCTTGATTTGGGCAATTCGTGTGTTCAAACCAGAACAAGTAGAAGCGAAGGGGTAAGGTAGTCATGGAACATTATATTAGTCTGCTAGTTAAATCGATTTTCATCGAAAACATGGCGCTTTCTTTCTTCCTAGGTATGTGTACATTCCTAGCGGTATCTAAGAAAGTTAAAACTTCTTTTGGTCTTGGTGTTGCGGTAGTTGTAGTACTTACAATCGCTGTTCCTGTAAACAACCTTGTTTACACACACATCCTGAAAGAAAACGCGCTTGTTGAAGGTGTCGATTTAAGTTTCCTTAACTTCATCGCATTCATCGGTGTTATCGCGGCACTTGTACAAATCCTAGAGATGGTTCTAGACCGTTTCTTCCCACCTTTGTACAACGCACTAGGTATCTTCCTTCCACTGATCACAGTTAACTGTGCAATCTTTGGTGGTGTATCTTTCATGGTAACTCGTGACTACAACTTTGCTGAATCTGTTGTTTACGGCTTCGGTTCTGGTGTGGGTTGGATGTTAGCTATCGTTGCTCTTGCGGGTATCCGTGAGAAGATGAAGTACTCTGACGTACCTCCAGGTCTTCGTGGCCTTGGTATCACGTTCATTACTGTTGGTCTGATGGCGTTAGGCTTTATGTCTTTCTCTGGTGTTCAACTGTAGGGTAAGCACCCAGTAATAAGGAATAACAAATGTTTAGTATTATTCTTGGCGTAGCGATGTTTACCATTATTGTACTGGCTCTAGTACTAGTGATTCTTTTCGCTAAGTCTAAGTTAGTACCATCAGGTGACATCACTATTTCAGTAAACGGCGACCCTGAAAAGGCGATCGTTACTCAACCTGGTAGCAAGCTACTTGGTGCCCTGGCTGGCGCTGGTATCTTCGTATCTTCTGCTTGTGGTGGCGGTGGCTCTTGTGGTCAGTGTCGTGTAAAAGTTAAGTCTGGTGGTGGCGACATCTTACCTACTGAACTTGATCACATCACAAAAGGTGAAGCTCGCGAAGGCGAACGTCTTGCATGTCAAGTTGCTATGAAAACTGACATGGAGATTGAACTAGACGAAGATATCTTTGGTGTTAAAAAGTGGGAATGTACTGTTATCTCGAATAACAACGAAGCTACTTTCATCAAAGAACTTGCGCTAGCAATCCCTGAAGGTGAAGAAGTACCGTTCCGCGCGGGTGGTTACATTCAGATTGAAGCTGAACCACATCACGTGAAATACGCAGATTACGATATTCCTGAGGAATACCGTGGTGACTGGGATAAGTTCAACCTATTCCGTTACGAGTCTATCGTTAAAGAACATTCAATCCGTGCTTACTCAATGGCTTCATACCCAGAAGAGAAAGGCATCATCAAGTTGAACGTTCGTATCGCGACTCCGCCGCCAAACAACCCTGATGTTGCTCCTGGTGTGATGTCTTCATACATCTGGTCTCTTAAAGAAGGCGACAAGTGTACTATTTCTGGTCCATTTGGTGAGTTCTTTGCTAAAGACACAGACAATGAAATGGTATTCATCGGTGGTGGTGCAGGTATGGCGCCTATGCGTTCTCATATCTTCGACCAACTTAAGCGTCTTAAGTCTACTCGTAAGATGTCTTACTGGTATGGCGCACGTTCTAAGCGTGAGATGTTCTACATTGAAGATTTCGATGGCCTAGCGGCTGCAAACGAAAACTTCGTGTGGCACTGTGCACTGTCTGATCCTCAACCAGAGGACAACTGGGACGGTTACACTGGTTTCATCCACAATGTACTGTACGAAAACTACCTGAAGGATCACGAAGCTCCTGAAGATTGTGAGTACTACATGTGTGGTCCACCGATGATGAACGCTGCTGTTATCGGCATGCTGAAAGATCTTGGTGTAGAAGATGAAAACATCCTACTAGATGACTTCGGTGGTTAATCCACTTAAGTGATTGATATTATGGCTGACTCCTACGAGTCAGCCATTTGTTTTTCTAAGACAGCTTTTGACAACATACTGGCTTATATAAGAAAGAGTAAGGCATTCAAAATACCTATTTTTTACTCTTATTTTTCCTTATATAAATCCTCAACATTAGACAGGAGTAAGCAAGTGAGAATTTGGCTTGTTGCATTAACTTCTTTGATTTTTCTTGCGGGCTGTGAGCAGTCAAGAGAGCAAGTGCATTTGAGTGGCCCAACGATGGGCACGAGTTACAATATTAAATACATCAATGGTGATGAATTTCCTGAGTCTAATGAAGTTCATACAGAGATCGATCGTCTACTTGAAGAAGTAAACGACCAGATGTCGACTTACCGTGAAGATTCCGAATTAAGCCGTTTCAACCAGCATAAAGGTGCGGATGCGTTCGAAGTATCTGAGCAAACAGCGACGGTTGTGAAAGAAGCGATTCGTTTGAACGGTCTTACTGAAGGAGCTCTGGATGTAACGGTTGGTCCGTTAGTTAACTTATGGGGTTTTGGTCCTGAAGCTCGTCCTGAAGTTGTGCCATCAGATGAAGAGCTGGCGGCTCGCAAGGCTAAGGTTGGTATTCATCATCTTAGCGTTGAAGGCAACATGTTGAAGAAAGACCTACCTAACCTGTATGTCGATCTATCCACGATTGCAAAAGGTTGGGGTGTTGACGTCGTCGCTGACTACCTTGATTCTATCGGTATTCACAACTACATGGTTGAAGTCGGTGGCGAAATTCGTCTGAAAGGTTTAAACCGTGAGAACGTGGGCTGGCGTATCGCGATTGAGAAACCAAGCGTTGATGAGCGTAATATCCAAGAGATCATCGAGCCGGGTGATATGGCTATCGCAACCTCTGGTGATTACCGTAACTATTTTGAACGTGATGGTGTTCGTTACTCACACATCATCAACCCTGAAACAGGAAAGCCTCTTCACCATAAAGTGGTTTCTGTGACTGTTTTAAACCCGTCTTCAATGACTGCAGACGGCTTATCTACGGGCCTTATGGTCTTAGGTGAGGAAAAAGGAATGGAAGTCGCAAACCAACATAACATCCCAGTGTTCATGGTGGTAAAAACAGCAGATGGCTTTAAAGAAATTGCTTCTGAAGCATTTAAGCCATACTTAGGTAAATAAGGTAAGCGAGATAATTATGAATACATTTCTGATTACATTTGGTGTTTTTCTTGCAGTAATCGCAGCGATGTCAATTGGCTACATTATCCAAAAGAAAGTTGTGAAAGGTAGCTGTGGCGGTTTGGGTGCTGTTGGTATTGATAAAGTATGTAACTGCCCTGAACCTTGTGACGCGCGTAAGAAGCGTGAAGCACGTGAAGCATACCGTGAAGAGAAGCTGGCTGAGCGTCAACAAAAAGAAGCGGCTTGGAGTAAAGACCGTATCGCTTAATTGGTGACAGTCATAGGGGATAGAGTTATCTATGCCCTCAAATTGAAAAGCTCAAGATTATCGTCTTGAGCTTTTTTAGTTTTGAGGTCTAGCAATTAATCTTGGTATACCAAAAATGGAAACAGAGGCGAATGACTATTGTTCGATTTGCATGCTGTTACGCGCAAACACTAGTTGGTTTCTACCTTGCTCTTTTGCCGTATAAAGAAGCTCATCAGCGGCTTTGATCTGCTCATCTAGCTTCGCGTCTAAATCGGTTACGCCGATACTGATACTGACCTTGATTCTTTGAGAGTCATGCTCAACAACATGGCTTTCAATGGCTTCTCTCATGGACTCTAAGTTGTCAACAAAGCTCTCAAACGAACCACACGACTGAATACAAAATTCTTCGCCACCGAAGCGTACAGCAACATCATCTTTAAAATGGTCTTTGATGATCTTGCCGACTTCCACGAGGACTGCATCACCACCATCGTGACCGTAGGTGTCGTTCACTTTCTTGAAGAAGTCGATATCCATCATGGCTATACTGCGCTGCTCACAACCTTTACATGTTTGATTGAACAGGTAACGACGGTTCCATAAGCCAGTAAGAGCATCCTCGTTGGCATGTCGAAATAGCTCGTTGGCCGCTTCTTTCATATCAAGCAGTTGATGGATACGGCAAAAAAATTCTTCTTGGTTAAAAGGCTTGTAAAGGAAGTCGTTAGCCCCCGCTTTAAGGAATCGAGCTGTCATGGTGCGATCATCGCTGCCTGATAACCCTAGAATAGCCAACTGGTTTCTGTCGTGATCGCGTCGTATCTCACGGATCATCGCTATACCGTCTTTCTTCGGCATATCATGGTCTGTAACAACGAACGTAATATCGGGATCGTTATGAAGGAGCTTTAATGCTTGTTCGCCATCTTCGGCTTGGATAGTTTGGATATATTGGTGTTCTAGAAGTTGAGCTATGTAACGGCGAACGACCGCTGAATCATCGACAACCAATGCTTTGTGATGGCGATTATTCGAAATTCTTTGAACCAGGGGAAGTAGGTAGCTTACTGATGACATACTGTCTTTAAGTATGTAATCGATAACGCCTTTGGCTAGGACTTGCTCTCGCAGTTGATTGTCGAACATCCCGGTCAGGACAATGATTTTCTGTTGATAGCCTAAGACGAGATCAATGATCTCGCCGTCTTGGCCGTCAGGTAAACAGTAGTCGAGGACTGCACACAAGAAATCCGTTTCTTGCTCTAAGATCGCTTTGGCTTCTTCTACAGATTCCGCCAACGCAACTTCATAGCCATCGTTCTTAAATTGTTGGTAAAGATAGTTTCTGAATGCGCGACTATCCTCTACCACTAGTATTTTTTCACTCAAAAGCTATCCCTACTTATAGACTAAATACTCCTAACAATACTATCAGAATAGTGGGCGGCGAATGAAGTGAAACCTGTTGAGCTGGACTCCAGATCATTTTAAATCTGAGAATAATTGATTATACTGTTCATAGATACAGTTGTAAGGTTGAGTTATTTCCAAATGTGCAGTTCGGACCAAAAGAAAGTCAGAAAAATAATCCATGTCGATATGGATTGTTTTTACGCGGCTGTAGAAATGCGTGATAACCCTGCTTACCGAAATCGCCCGTTAGCTGTTGGTGGGCATGAAAAGCAACGCGGCGTTTTGAGCACCTGTAATTATGAAGCCCGCAAGTTTGGTGTTCGCTCTGCAATGCCTACCGGAAAGGCCCTACAGCTTTGTCCTAATCTATTGGTTGTGCCGGGAAGAATGTCGGTCTATGTCGAGATATCTAAAAAGATCCGTGAAATCTTCTCTCGATACACATCAATCATTGAACCACTTTCCTTGGATGAAGCTTTCCTTGATGTCACCGATTCTAAGCGGTGTCACGGTTCAGCAACACTTATTGCCGAGTCTATTCGCCGTGATATTTGGAACGAACTGAACCTGACAGCTTCTGCAGGAATTGCACCGATTAAATTCTTGGCGAAAGTGGCCTCAGATCTGAATAAGCCCAATGGTCAGTTTGTTATCCCTCCACAAGACGTGCAATCAGTGATCGATGAGCTACCACTTGAAAAGATTCCCGGTGTCGGCAAAGTGAGCATAGAAAAGCTGCACCAAGCGGGTTTCTTTACTTGTAAGGATATCAAAGAGTCTGACTATCGAGACCTCCTACTCAAGTTTGGCCGTCAAGGTGCATCACTCTGGAAGCGCAGTCATGGCATTGATGATCGAGAAGTTATCATCGAGCGCGAGCGAAAATCGGTAGGTGTAGAGCGCACCTTTACCCAAAACATTTCAAGCTACGCAGAATGTTGGCAGGTAATCGAAGATAAGCTATTTCCTGAACTCGAGACTCGCTTAGAAAAGGCTAGCCCAAGCAAAGCGATCATCAAGCAGGGCATTAAGCTCAAGTTCGCCGACTTTCAACAAACCACGATTGAACACATCCATGCCTCTCTCGATCGTGAACACTTCAAAGAGCTGCTTAGTGAAATACTGAAAAGACAACAGGGGCGAGAAATACGCCTGCTTGGTTTAAGCGTAATGCTGCAACCTAAAGACCAAATGCGTCAGTTGAGCTTCTTTTAAAGATAATGAGTGAGATGAATACCGACTACGCTTCATAGCCTAGTCGGTTTTTTATAAGTAAGAATTACCTAGGAAGTTGTTTTACTCGCGCTAAGGTATCACTGAACGGTTGCTGCTCTAGCTTGCCGTAACCGACCATTTTACTGGCTTTGAGTTTGGTTGAAAGCGGGGTGGCGATTCCACATAAGAAGCGAGTAATTGCCTCGTCGGTAATCAGTTGTTGGCTAGCCGAAATAAACTCATGTATCCATGTCATCACCGTCTCATCATCGATAGGTTCAACATCAACGGTTGGTAAGATTGCCACTTCTCCTCGACATACAGAGCAGTGACCGCAGTTTGTTGGTGCTTTATCATCGGCAAAATAACTCGCAAGGCGTGAGCTTAGGCAAGTATCCGCCTCAAAGAAATTCAGCATTTGGTTAAGGCGGTTTATCTCGCTGTTTTCTTTTGCTTTAAACAACTCAGTTAGACGCTCTGACAGTTGCATCATATCTTCAGAAGTATTGTGGATCGCGTAGACATCGGTGATCTGCTTGCTTTCTAGTTCAATCCAACCTTGTTCATTGAAGTAGTCGATAGCCGCAATCACACGCTGACGATCGGCTTGGAAGTGTGTCCAAAGCGCATCGAAGTCGACTTGGCACCACACTCTTGCTTGAGGAGAGCATTGGAAAATCGCTTCGACAAATTGACGACGTTCACTTTGAAATTGCTCTGTGATCTGCTGTTTCGGACGAATGAACTTAAATTTGTAGTCTGCGAAGTAGCTGTACTTGGGCTCAATCACACCTTCAATTTCGAGATACACCAGTAGTGTTTTTAGCGGTAACTGACGAATGTTGGATTCACGTGATAGTTGATTAAGCATGATCTCCCATTGATTCGAGCCAGAAGCGCCAATGTTTTGATTTTCGTAGATCTCTTTTAATACCGCTTGGATCGATATGTTGTCTGGCGTATCACCAAAAACGAAGTTCTCGAGTGTGCTTAAACCGTGTTTGTTAGCCAGTAAAATACATTCAGACGCTTGCCCATCTCGACCAGCTCTGCCGATCTCTTGTGAGTAGTTTTCGATCGATTTTGGTAAGTCAAAGTGAATCACTCGGCGAATGTTGGACTTATCCACGCCCATACCAAACGCGATAGTTGCGACGATACAGCTCACGTCATCATTCATGAATTGGTGTTGAATAGCATCTCTATTTTCAGGCTTAAGACCCGCATGGTAAGCCACTGCATTAACGCCAGCATTGCGAAGCTGCTGAGCCACCATCTCTGCCGTTTGTTGAAGGGTGACATAAACAATAGTCGGAGCGAGAGAAGCTTGGTTAACCACATTGCACAAGGTTTCTAGCTTACTGGTTTGTTCACAAGGTTGAATCGACAGATCGAGATTTTGACGATAGAAACCCGTAACCACAACGCGCTCCTCATCAATTTCAAACTTTGACTTCATATCTTGGATAACCGCTGTAGTCGCAGTGGCTGTCAGTAGTAGAACCTGAGGAATATTGAGCTGTTTTTGGTATTGAGGAAGCTTCAGGTAGTCGGGTCTGAAGTTGTGTCCCCATTCTGAAATACAGTGCGCTTCATCGACCACAAGCAGTGAGATCGACACTTGGGAGATAAACTGACGAAAGCGTTCGTTCTTCAAGCGCTCGACGGAGATCATGAGGATCTTGGTGTCACCGTTACGCACTGACTGCATAACCTGTTGTGTGGTTTGTCGGTCTTGGCTTGATTCGATTGCCGCTGCGCTAATGCCTTTACTGTGCAGGAAAGCGAGTTGGTCTTTCATCAAGGCTAACAGTGGCGATATCACCAAGGTTAAGTGCGGTAACTCTAATGCTGGTAATTGATAGCACAGCGATTTACCTGAGCCTGTCGGGAATATCGCGGCAGTCGAGTGACCAGATAGAACGTTATCAATGACTTGCTTTTGCCCATTGCGCAGTGAGTCGAATCCGAATACTTGTTTTAGCTTCTGCTCAATCATTTATGTTCTACCTGAGTTATTAAGTGTCGTATTGATGCTAAAGCGGGCGCCTATTCATGATAGCGTCGCTTGATGAATCAAATGTCTTGCACCTGATTGTACCTAATTCTATTCTGTAGCTCCTATAGAAAAGCACCCCAATAGTATGAATAAGTCTGAGCTTCGCCAAATAATCATAGAGCAACTTGAATCCCGATTACGTATCGCACAATCTGCTACTCAACGCGCTATTGATGCTGCGACAGATGAAGAGACAGTGCCTGAACATAAGTACGATACATTGGCATTAGAAGCTTCGTATCTCGCCCATGGTCAAGCGGTGAGGGTACAAGAGTGTGAAGACGATATTCAGTGTTATCGTAACTTAGTGTTGCGTGATAGTGAGAAGGTTACGGTGAGCAGTTACGTTGTGGTCATTGACGAGCATGATCAATATAAACACTTTTTTATGGGGCCGAGAGTCGGCGGACTTTCTGTCACGTGGAATGAGAATGAGATTGCCATCGTGACGGCAAATGCACCTTTTGGCCAGGCTCTAATGGGTAAAGAAGTTGGTGATGAGATTGAGTTTAAGGTCGCAGATAAACAGTTTTGCTACGAAGTTATCTCTATCGACTAAC
The DNA here is from genome assembly GCF_041471665.1 of Vibrio sp. 10N.261.51.F11. Taxonomy (NCBI): domain Bacteria; kingdom Pseudomonadati; phylum Pseudomonadota; class Gammaproteobacteria; order Vibrionales; family Vibrionaceae; genus Vibrio; species Vibrio sp. 10N.261.51.F11. The sequence continues at coordinate 68,155 of NZ_JBFROW010000061.1, forward strand.
TAACTGACTAATAGATATAAAACGTTTCTCTGACAAAGGAGCATATACCAAGGGTATAGTAATCTGTCAGATTGATGAGAGGATGTTATGAAAAACAATGTATTAATTGCATCACTAACAGCGGTTATCGTTGTTGTGAGCTTGCCAACGTTTGCTGCTCAGTGTCGAGTTGATTTGAAGAATGAACTACGAATTGATGACCAAAAAGTCGAAATCCATCAAGTGAATGGTGATACGGCCGTTTTTGATGATAACAACGACCTCTATATTCATGGTGAGAAGGTTGAGCTTGATGCCGACCAACAAGCGGCGATTGAGAAATATCGCGAAAACATGAGTGAGTACTTACCTCGAGCGAAACAAATGGCCAACGATAGCTTAGCGTTAGCCAATGACGTGATTGATGATATCGCGGCTAGCCTGGATTCACCTGAGTCATTTGATAATGTAAAAGAATCAATGAAAACCTACTTTGCAGAACTGGAAGCGCGTTATTACAAAGATGGCGAATTAGTGTTGCCTGCAGAAAGCTTTGATTCGATGGCCAATGGCTGGTCTGAAGATTTCGAGAAGGCGAAAGAAATCTTTAACCAAGAATTTATCTCTAGCGCTTTTAATGCGATGTCAGAAAAAATGAAACAAGACGGTGGCCTAAACCTGACTGAACTGGCTGACAGTATGGCTGAATTAAAGCTGAAAGTTGAAGAGCGAATGAAAGAACACTCTCAACAAGTACAGGAGGAAGCGAATGAGTTCTGTGATTCACTTGATGAGATGGCAGAACAAGAGCAAGAACTGCATGAAATCATTCCGAACTTAAAAGATTACCAAGTCTTCACAATTTAATTCGAGTCTAGTGATGAATAGTAAGAGCACCGGTCGGTGCTCTTTTTGTTTGTATAAATGGAACCACACGGCGAGTATTTATCTCAATTCAATCCATTTCCTTCTTAAGCCTACTGCTTCGCTTTGTTGCTTATAATTGAACGATAAGACTGGTTGTTTGTTAATTTTGTTGTTCTAAATAGTGCATTGATTGTAAAAATCAGAGAATTGTTCATTTATTGGTTGTGCCTATCATTGCTTTTTATTACTGTACTTCTCAACTAGTTCACTGATTTTTAATGCGGGCGATATGGACCAACAATCTTCCTCTTCAAGAGAGCACTTTAGCTCTCGTTTAGGTTTTATTTTAGCAGCGGCTGGTGCAGCGGTTGGCTTGGGTAATATTTGGGGTTTCCCGACTCAAGTTGCCAGCAACGGTGGCGGTGCTTTCCTTTTGGTCTATTTGATCATGATCTTCGTGGTTGCTTTCCCTATGCTGGTGGTAGAGATGGCTATCGGCCGTCACGGCCAAGCAAACCCAGTTGATAGCATGCGATCTTTGACGACAAACCCTTTGGGTAAGAAAGTCGGTGAGTTTGTCGGTTGGGTTGGACTGAGTGTACCAAGCGCAGTGTTGGCGTTTTACAGTATTGTTGGTGGCTGGTTGATCTGTTTCCTAATTGGTGCGGTCGCGGATCTTATCGGCCTAGAAGCGATTGCTGATTGGTTTAAAGGCTTCAGCGTTGAGCGTAATGTCTTTGGTACTGTTGCGTTCTACGTACTGACGATTTTGATTGTACAGGGTGGTGTTAAACAAGGTATCGAGAAATGGTCGACGCGTTTAATGCCCGCACTGTTTGTGTTGTTCGGCCTATTGTTTGTCTACATCATGACGCAAGCTGGCGCGATGGAAGGCTTAAAACATTACCTAGTTCCAGACTTTGAGAAAGTGTGGGATAGAAAGCTGATTCTAGCAGCGATGGGACAAGGCTTCTTCTCGCTCACCATTGGTGGCTGTTCAATGTTGGTTTATGGCTCTTACTTAAGTAAGAAAGAGAACCTGCCAAAAATGGCGATGAACGTAACCTTGGTTGATACTGCTGTTGCCTTTATTGCGGGCTTAGTCGTTATGCCTGCGATGTTTGTTGCGATGCAAAAAGGCGTTCAAATCTACGCGGAAGATGGCTCGCTGTTAAGCTCAGACACGCTAGTGTTCACGGTTCTGCCTTTGATGTTTGATAGCTTAGGTGTGCTTGGACAGATCTTTGCGATTGTGTTCTTTTTACTACTAACGATTGCTGCACTGACTTCTTCGATTTCGATGCTTGAAGGCCCGGTTGCGCTAGTGAGTGAGCGTTTCAATACTAGACGAACGCCAACAAGCTGGGTGATTGGTGGTGCTATCGCGCTGTTTAGTGTGGTGATTGTTTACAACTTTGCTGCGATGTTTGGCATGGTAGCGATGATTGCAACTCAGTATCTTCAACCAGTCGCTGCACTGATGTTCTGTGTGTTTGGTGGTTGGGTATGGAGCCGAGCTTCAAAAGTGAAAGAGCTTGAACAAGGCAGTCCTGATTTTCAACTTGGTTGGTTTGGTAAGGTTTGGCCAATGTATGTGAAGTTTGTGTGCCCAATTTTGGTAGCAACGGTTATCTGGGCATCTTTCGGTTAATGCAGAACCCTATCTGGGCTTTTTGAAATTACCTCCTCTGAACTTGAAATATTAAGCACAAAGCCACTCATAAAGAGTGGCTTTGTTGTTTTTATATAAAGCTTAGTGGCACGAAATATAAAGCTATAGCGGCACGAACAAGATAGAAAAAAGGCGCTGAACATAATATTCAGCGCCTTTGCATTGTTCGTTAAGCAATCGTGATTACTTAATTTCCATACCTTGAGCTTGCAAGTCCGCATGGTAAGAAGAACGTACAAACGGGCCACACGCTGCGTGAGTAAAGCCTAGCTCTAGAGCAATCTCTTTCAGCTCATCGAACTCAGAAGGCGGCACGTAGCGTTCTACTGGTAAGTGGTGACGGCTTGGTGCTAGGTATTGGCCTAGTGTCAGCATAGTCACACCATGTTCGCGAAGGTCTTTCAGTACTTGAACGATCTCTTCTTTTGTCTCACCAAGACCCATCATCACACCTGATTTTGTTGGGATATCAGGGTGCTGCTCTTTGAATTTCTTCAGTAGATCAAGAGACCACTTGTAGTTCGCACCTGGACGCGCTTTACGGTATAGACGTGGCGCTGTCTCTAGGTTGTGGTTGAAAACATCTGGCGGGTTGTCTTTCATTAGGTCAAGCGCAACGTCCATACGACCGCGGAAGTCTGGAACCAGTGTTTCGATACGAATATTTGGGTTGAGTTCGCGAATCTCACGGTTACAGTCAGCAAAGTGCTGAGCACCGCCGTCACGCAAGTCATCACGGTCAACTGAAGTGATTACAACGTACTTCAGTTTCATGTCTTGAATTGTTTTAGCCAGTTTCTTCGGCTCTTCAGCTTCAGGAGCAACAGGACGACCATGGGCAACATCACAGAACGGGCAGCGACGAGTACAGATAGCGCCAAGAATCATAAACGTTGCCGTACCGTGGTTGAAACACTCGGCTAGGTTAGGGCAAGACGCTTCTTCACAAACTGAGTGCAGGTTGTTTTTACGCATTGCTGATTTGATTTCTTGAATACGATGGCTGTCTGAAGGAAGTTTAATCTTCATCCATTCAGGCTTACGTAGAACTTCTTTCTGTTCAGCAGGCATATTCTTTACGGGAATTAATGCCATTTTGTCAGCGTCACGATATTTAACGCCTTTTTCCATTTGGATTGGTTTGCTCATGATTTTATGCTTCTGCTGTAATGTTACTGGTGGCTTGAATGTCTACTTGGTCATAGCCGAGTAGCTCTACGAGCTCTTGTATTAACTGTTGCTCAACGTTTTCTAGTTCACTTGGTCCGCCGAGTTGGCTTACCTGCGCCATTTCCATACCTTGGTAACCACATGGGTTAATACGTAGGAATGGAGACAGGTCCATATCGACGTTGAGTGCTAGCCCGTGGAACGAGCAGCCACGTCGAATACGTAATCCGAGTGAACAGATTTTCTTGCCATCGACATAAACACCAGGAGCGTCAGGTCGGGCAGCTGAATCTATATTGTAAGCTTTCAGAGTATTGATTACGAGGTTCTCGATATGAGTCACCAAATCACGCACTCCGAATTTCTTGCGGCGGATGTTAATCAGAAAGTAAGCCACTAATTGGCCTGGGCCGTGATAAGTCACTTGGCCACCGCGATCGCTTTGTATTACAGGGATATCACCGGCATTTAATACATGCTCAGCTTTACCTGCTTGTCCTTGAGTGAAGACAGGGTTGTGTTCAACCAACCAAACTTGGTCTACGTCTTCTTCCGTGCGTTCGTCTGTGAACTTATGCATGGCTTTCCATACAGGTTCGTAATCCTGACGGCCTAATTTTTTTACGATTAGCTTATTTTGCAAAGCTGCACTCCCTCAAGGATTAATAAAGTGAACGCATTATAAACGCGAAACATGATTCTAACTACAGACGGACTGCAAGGTTTTTCAACTTTCTTTGTATTTATTGAAAATTAAGTTGAATGAATTTGAGCTAGATAGGGTGCTTTAAACAAAAACAGCGGCAATAAGCCGCTGTTTCTCATGTGTAATCGGAGATTACAGAACCATACGAACGATTTCGATCTCGCCCAGTTCTTTATAAAGAGTTTCTACTTGTTCAATTGAAGTCGCAGTAATATTGATAGAAACAGAGTGGTAGTTACCTTTCGCACTCGGTTTTAGCGTTGGGCTGTAGTCACCAGGAGCATGACGCTGGATCACTTCTAGTACTAGCTCAGTCAGTTCTGGCTTAGCGTGGCCCATTACTTTGTAAGTGAATGAACAAGGGAACTCTAAGAGGTCTTTTAGTTTTGCATCAGAATTGATGTTCATGATTAGCTCCAAAAGGCTAGACTCTCGCAAATTGGCGAAATGTCGATAAAAAGCGTGTTCGGTCAACAGACACGAGTAATAAGGCGGAATATTACGTGTAAATATCACCGAACTCAAGATCAACAAAAGCCGCACATGGCGGCTTTGGGTTCGCTAATGAGTAAATCATGAACTTACTCATTAGGTTAGCTATACAACAAGCTTAGGTTTTACCTAGAACAAACCTTTGGCTTGTTTAGAATAAACCCTTGAACAGAAGAACTAGGTAGTCCCATAGACGGCTGAATAGGCTGCCTTGGTCCACATCTTCAAGTGCTAGTAGTGGGTATTCAGCAACGTCTTCACCGTCTACTTGGTAGAATAGTTTACCAACCACATCGCCTTTGCTGATTGGCGCTTCTAGCTCTTTCTCAAGAACGAAGCTTGCCTTCAGGTTCTTAGCTTGACCACGAGGTAGCGTAACGAACGTATCTTCGTCGACACCCAGTGCAACTGTGTCCTTGCTACCCATCCAGATCTTCTCTTCTACGAAGGTTTCACCGGCTGTGTGTGGTGCCACTGTTTCAAAGAAGCGGAAGCCGTAGCTAAGCAGTTTTTTGCTTTCTGTTTTACGAGCATTCGCATTCTTGGTGCCCATAACTACAGCAACTAGGCGCATTTTGCCTTCTGTCGCTGAGCTTACTAGGCTGTAACCTGCATTGCTTGTGTGGCCCGTTTTGATGCCATCAACGTTCATGCTCTTATCCCATAACAGACCGTTACGGTTGTATTGGGTGATGCCGTTGTATGTGAATTTCTTCTCTGAGTAGATACGGTACTCGTCTGGTACGTCGCGAATCAGCGCCTGACCAAGTAGCGCCATATCGTAAGGCGTTGAGTATAGGTTCGGGTTGTCTAGACCGTGCACGTTAGCAAAGTGCGTGTCTTTCATGCCGATAGAGCTTGCCCAAGCGTTCATTAGGTCAACGAATGCATCTTCAGAGCCAGCGATGTGTTCAGCCATAGCAACACATGCGTCGTTACCTGATTGAATGATGATACCGCGGTTTAATTCTTCAACTTTAACCGTAGTGCCCACTTCAACGAACATCTTAGATGAATCTGGGAAGTTTTTAGCCCAAGCATTTTCACTGATTACAACATCGTCGTTTAGGTTGATGTTGCCACGGTCGAGCTCTTGGCCGATCACGTAGCTCGTCATCATCTTGGTTAAACTTGCTGGAGAAAGCTGAGTATTCATCTCTTTCTCTGCTAGTACTTTGCCTGAATGGTAATCCATCAGAACAAAACCTTTAGCGGCGATTTGAGGTGCATCAGGAACAACAATAGGAGCGGCGAATGACGATGTAGCTATCGTTGCAGAAAGAGCAACAGAAGTAGCAAAAATCGATTTAACAAGTTTATTAGATTTAATCATTTTGAATGCAATTATTTGGTGAACTATTCATATATTAACAGAATCACTCTGTCACACCAGAGCGCTGATTACCAGAAGTAACTGTTAGATTAATTAGCGAGTTAGGGTGTGTTTTTTTATATAAGCTGACGGGTAACCCATTAGCTTAACTTGTTCTAATTTCTCTTGAGTCAGAGCATAGTCATGAAATGGCCCAATCATCAGACGGTAGTTGTCATCATTTGGCTGCAAGAACGTTGCTACTTCTAGCTTTTCGGCTAGATCTTTCGCTAACTTCTCTGTTCTATCTTCATGTGGAGATGTTGCGACTTGAATAATAAATTGCGGTAAAGCAGCCTTTTTATTTGCGTCGGTTGGCATAGCCACAGTAATGACTTCAATCTCAACATTTGCCGTGCCGGTTCTCAACACATCGAGCTTGTAAGCTGCCGCATAACTAAGGTCAATGATTCGGCCTTCATGGAATGGGCCGCGGTCATTGATACGAACAATCGTCGTTTTGTTATTGTCGGTATTCGTCACTTTTACATAGCTTGGAATTGGCAATGTTTTGTGCGCCGCAGACATCGAATACATGTCATAGATCTCGCCGTTAGACGTTAAGTGACCATGAAATTTCTTACCGTACCAAGAGGCTTTGCCTTTCTCAGTAAACCCTTCGGTCTTCTTTACGATCTTGTAGTCTTCGCCACGTAAAGTGTAATCCGTGTTACCACCTAAACTATAAGGTTCATACTGAGGGTGAGCATCCTCGAGATGCTCTACTGAGATAGGTGCGTCTGGTGCAATATCTGAATCAATATCGTAGCGGCCTGTTGGCTGCTTTGAAGAACAACCATTGATTAAAATCGCTAGCCCTAAGATAGAGGCTATTTTTTTGATTGGCAGCTCATCAACCAAGGATGCTTTTTTTGGAAACGTTGTAATAGACATCGATTAGGTCGCCTTTGAGAATGCTTTTCTGTGTGTATGGATCGACATTAAAATACCAAAACCAGCCATAAGGGTAACCATTGAAGTACCACCATAACTGACTAAAGGAAGAGGAACACCAACCACAGGTAGAATGCCACTTACCATGCCAATGTTTACAAAAATATAAACGAAGAAGCTCAGTACAATACTGCCGCCCATCATTCGACCGAATGCGGTTTGAGCTTGGCTCGCAAGCACTAAGCCACGTCCAATAATAAACAGGTAGATAGCAAGCAAGAACAAGATACCAATCATGCCCCACTCTTCGGCGATGACCGCAAAAATGAAGTCGGTGTGGCGCTCTGGAATGAATTCTAATTGAGATTGAGTGCCTTGCAGCCAACCTTTTCCTGATATACCACCCGAACCTATCGCAATCTTACTTTGAATGATGTGGTAACCCGCACCTAATGGATCTGATTCAGGATCAAAAAGGGTTCTAACACGCACTTTTTGATATTCACGCATCAAGAAGAACCATAGGATTGGGATAAATGCCCCTAATGCGATTGCCGCGCTAGCAATGATTTTCCAACTGATACCAGCCAGGAATATCACGAAGATACCAGATGCGGCGATAAGGATAGATGTACCTAGGTCAGGCTGCTTTGCGATTAGAATCGTCGGTACAAACACCATCACTAGCGAGATCGCTAATGTTTGGAATGTTGGTGGAAGTGAGCGCTTACCGATAAATCGTGCCAGCATCAAAGGCACCGCGAGCTTTAATAGCTCTGACGGTTGGAATCGAACAAAGCCGAAGTTTAACCAACGCTGGGCGCCTTTAGAGGCTTCACCAAAGAACAACACGCCCAATAGCAAGATGACACCACCTACAAATAGCAGTGGTGCCAAGGTTTCATAAGTGCGAGGTGAGATTTGCGCTAGGAAGATCATCACACCTAAAGACAGAGCCATGCGCATCGCCTGGCGATCCATCATCGCAAGGCTTTGTCCGCTTGCGCTGTACATGATCAGTAGGGCAAAGCCCATTAAAACCAGAATGCCGAGCAATAGCGGCAGGTCGATATGCAGCCTTTCGAATAGGGCTCTATTTCGTCCAGTTGAAGGATCAAGTTTCATTATTTAATTGGCTCACTTTGATAATCTTCTGCAAGGATAATATGGTCTAAAATCCTTCTTACTACTGGGCCGCCGTTAGAAGAACCGCCACCTGCGTTCTCTAGAACGATAGTCACGACGGCTTCAGGATCTTCAAAAGGCGCGTAACCCGTAAAGAGGGCGTGATCGCGTAAGTGCTCTGCGATTTCATCCGCGTTGTACTCTTCATCTTCTTTTAAGCCGAATACCTGCGCGGTACCCGATTTACCAGCGGTTTGGTAAGACATTTTCTGGAATGAACGTCTTGCCGTGCCTTTTTTACCGTGGTTAGCCAGCCTCATACCTTCCTGAGCGATATCCCAATACTTCTTCTTAACCCCGGTTAGCGGTGGGTAAGTTTCAATGTCCGACATGATTTGTTCATCGAATGGACGACCGTTATCAATGGTTGAACGAAGTAGGTGAGGTGCGGTTACTTCACCTTCATTGACCAAAACTGATGTGGCTTTTGCAATCTGCATGGGTGTTGCAGTCCAGTAGCCCTGTCCAATACCAACTGGAATAGTATCACCTTGATACCAAGGCACACGGTGTCTGGCCATCTTCCAATCACGAGTTGGCATATTGGCTTTGCTTTCTTCGTAGATATCGATGCCAGTATAATCACCAAAGCCGAACATCATCATCCATTTGGATATGCGATCAATGCCGAGATCATAAGCAATTTGGTAAAAGAAGGTATCCACCGACTCTTCAATCGCTTTTTCTATATCCACGACACCGTGTCCCCAGCGCAACCAGTCACGGAATGGTCTTGTTTTTGAATTAGGGATCTTCCAATAACCTGGGTCATTACGCGTTGTATTAGGTGTAATAACACCTTCTTGCAGAGCAGCAACAGCAATGAAGGGTTTGATCGTCGATGCTGGTGGGTAAATCCCTAGCGTGGCACGGTTAACCAAAGGGCGGTTTTTGTCTTGAAGTAGCGCGTTATAGCCTTTAGACGAGATACCATGCACGAATGCGTTTGGGTCGTAGCTTGGGCTCGATACCATGGCTAACACGCCATTGTCTTTCGGATCGAGAACGATAGCTGAACCACGGCGGCCATCAAGTAACTTATGTACGTATAGCTGTAGCTTGATATCTAAGTTAAGTACGATATCTTTGCCTGGAACCGAAGGGACAAATTTGAGGGTACGAATCACTCGTCCACGACTGTTAACTTCGACTTCTTGGTAGCCAGCTGTACCGTGCAACATATCTTCGTAATAACGCTCAATACCCAACTTACCGATATCACGTGTAGCTTGGTAATTGGCGTCTTTTTCTTCTCGCATCAAGCGCTGCATATCACGGTCATTGATGCGCGATACATAGCCTATTACGTGAGTGAGCACATCACCGTAAGGGTAGAAACGCTTCAAAGTTCCCGTAACTTCAACACCTGGGAATTTGTGTTGGTTTACAGAGAAGACGGCAACTTGTTCTTCAGACAGTTGATTAAGAATAGGTACTGATTTAAAGCGTCGTGAATTACGACGATCACGATTAAAGCGCTCGATACGCTCTGGCGGGATCTCAATTAATGCTTGCAGACGAGCAAGCGTGTCATCCATATCTTTAATTTTTTCGGGTATGATTTCTAGATTGAAAACAGGACGATTTTCGGCAAGAAGTATACCGTTGCGATCGTAAATCAAACCACGGTTAGGGGCGATCGGAACGACCTTGATACGGTTGTCGTTAGAACGAGTTTTATAGTCTTGGTATTGATTGACCTGAATGTTGTACAGGTTAACAACCAACATCGACATCATGACTATGATCCCCGCAAACGCAACAAAAGCACGGCTAGTAAATAGTCGTGCTTCTGCTTTGTAATCGCGGATTTGGCTACGTTTACGTAACATTAACGCTTATTCTCGATGATAAGGGTGGTTAGCAGTGATGCTCCAAGCTCGATACAAGCTTTCAGCCATGATAACGCGTACTAATGGGTGAGGGAGAGTAAGCGCAGACAGAGACCAACTTTGGTCTGCGGCCGCTTTACATGCAGGTGCTAATCCTTCAGGCCCGCCAATTAGGATAGATACGTCACGTCCATCCAGCTTCCAACTTTCTAATTGCTCAGCAAGTTGAGGTGTATCCCACTTTCTACCTGGGATATCGAGCGTGACAATACGGTTGCCTTTTGGAACTGCAGCCAGCATCGCTTCACCTTCTTTTTGAAGAATGCGTGCAATATCTGCATTTTTACCGCGCTTTCCTGCAGTAATTTCAATGAGCTCTAATGGCATATCGTGAGGGAAGCGGCGTTTGTATTCTTGAAACCCTTCTTCAACCCACTTTGGCATTTTTGTGCCAACTGCGATTAACTGGATCTTCAAAGCTTAGCCCCAAAGTTTTTCTAGTTGGTACAGCTCACGATGCTCTTCTTGCATAACGTGAAGCATGCTTGTGCCCATATCTAGAACAACCCATTCACCTTCTTGCTGACCGTCCATACCTAGAGGTTGCATACCCGCTTTACGCACTTCATCAGCAACATGCTGTGCAATAGAGGCAACATGGCGTTTAGAGGTGCCAGTACAAACAATCATGTAATCAGTAACGCTTGATTTGCCTTCTACATCGATAGTTACAATCGATTCTGCTTTCATGTCGTCGGCTTTGTCTGCAAGAAAATCTTTTAGTTCTTCACGTAACACTGGGTGTTCCTTTAATCTGAATTTAGCTTTGTTTAGGGCTTGTTGACCCTAGAATATAACACGCTTTTATGCGTGGAATGGTATTGAAGCTGAAGGGATACAAAACTCTACGCTTAACTGATGAATTAGTGGCCAAGGCGACTGCTCATATTGAGTTTTTGTCATCAATTCAGCTTGAGTGAGCAACGCGAACAAAGAGTGTAATTGAGAAATCGAAACTCTTGTTAGCGCGGCGTTATAAAGAGGCTTTTTAGATTGCCAGATACGGTGTTTTTCGAAGACCTGACCAATCGGCATCTGTTTCATTTGTTGCTGCATTTGTAATAGCAGAGCAAGCTCTCGTTGTATGCTACGTAATAAAATGACGGGTTCGACACCTTCAGCTTCTAGCTGACGCAGGATTCGTTGTGCTCGGTTACCTTTGCCTGCCAATAACGCATCACTCCAATGGAATGGAGTAAAATGGTTGTGTCGACTCAGCGATTCTTCTAAGCGTACTAACGTGAGTTTTCCATCTGGGTATTGGAGAGCCAGTTTTTCTAGGCTTTGGGTGAGAGCAAATAGATTACCCTCATGCCATTGCGCCAGCATTTGAATCGCTTCAGGGTCTGGCGTTAAACCGATTTGACGGCAACGCGCTTGGACAAACTGAGGTAACCGACTGACATCTGGCGTTAGGCAACTGACCCAGTGACCCTGATTCGAAAGAGCCTTAAACCACTTAGCGCTTTCTTGAGCTTTGGTGAGCTTAGTGCCCACCAAGATTAACAAGATATCACTGTGGATATGCTCGGAGATTGCGAGTAGCTCTTTCGCTATTGCGGCATTGACGCCTGACTCTGGCAGTTCAAGCTCGATGACCTGACGGCTAGAGAATAGGCTCAGTGCTTGAGTGCAGTCGTAGACTTGATTCCAGTCGAGACTGCTATCAATCGCAAAGCGGTGACGTTCTTCAAAGCCTTGCTGTTTTGCAGCCTTTTGAATCGCTTCTCGGCTCTCTTGCAACAGTAGCGGTTCGTTACCAAAAATTAGGTAAACATTACTCAACTGTTTAATAAGTTGCTCTGATAAGCGGTCAGCAAAAATACGCATCAAATAAACCTATTACTCAGCCGAATCGCTAAGTGTTGGTTGTTCTTCTGAAGCTGGTACGATCTCAACATTCTTGATGTTGTATTGCTTTTCGAGTTCTTTCACTTGAACGTGCTCTAGTGCATCTAGGTCCATGCTATCAGCTGCAATGTTCGCTTTTAGTCGAGCCATCTGACGAAGGATTTGGCTTGTTGCCAACTTACGCATCTCATCTTCGATCATGTCTCGTTCAACCGACTTCGCAAGTGCAGTTAGCGGGTTATCTAGGTAACTACGGGTTACGCTGGTTGAGAACGTCTTTGAGCCTAGATCCGGGACAGTTACGCGGTATGAAGCGCGGAATGTCAGTTCTTTCTCTGCTGCACGAGTGTTTTGGTATAGAGACAGAGTTCGCTCACCTACGCTCTCACTAATAATATGCAGGTTAGGTGTATTCTCAGCCGGTGGCACAATTTCTACATCATTCATACGCAGTTGACCTTTCATCATACGTGTAAACGTACTGTATTGGTCGTAACTGGTTACGGAGATCTTGTTGAGTTCTTCTGGTACGGAGTAATCACCACGTAGGTGGAAACCACACGCACTTAATAGGCTGACGGTTAAAACAACAACAGTAACTTTCAATGAAGATAGTGAAATCAGGCGCATTATTTGATGGCTCTCATGAAGGTAGAATACTTATTTAAAGGCTTTAGTTCGTTTGAGTGGTTAGGCTCAAGTCTAAAGCGCTTAAATAAGTAGACAGGGCAATTAGCTACCCTGTCTACAGACTGCTTTTGATGAATTAAGTTCGTTAATTCTTTAGCAATTGCATTGTGCTAACGAAATTAGTTAGCAACGATGTTTAGAAGCTTACCTGGTACGAAGATAACTTTACGGATAGTTAAGCCATCTAGGAACTTCTTAGCGTTCTCATCGTTTAGACCAAGCTCACGAACTTGCTCTTCTGTTGCATCAGCAGCAACGGTTAGTTTCGCACGTAGCTTACCGTTGATCATAACAACGATAGTTTTCTCGTCTTCAACTAGCGCTTTCTCATCGAAAGTTGGCCATGTTGCTGAGTCTACGTTTGATTCACCCAGTGCAATCCACATTTCGTAAGAGATGTGTGGCGTCATTGGGTAAAGCATGCGAACAACAGCTTTTAGCGCTTCATCAAGGATTGCACGATCTTGTACAGACTCTTGAGGTGCTTTCGCTAGCTTGTTCATCAATTCCATGATCGCAGCGATTGCTGTGTTGAACGTTTGGCGACGGCCGATATCGTCCGTTACTTTCGCGATAGTCTTGTGGATATCACGGCGAAGTGCTTTTTGGTCACCAGACAGAGCAGAAGCATCAACAGATTCAGCAGCGCCTTTAGAAGAGTGAGCGTGAACCAGTTTCCAAACACGCTTAAGGAAGCGGTTTGCGCCTTCAACGCCAGACTCTTGCCACTCAAGTGTCATGTCTGCAGGAGATGCAAACATCATGAATAGACGTACTGTGTCAGCACCGTACTTGTCTACCATCTCTTGTGGGTCGATACCGTTGTTTTTCGACTTAGACATCTTGATCATGCCTGAGTGTTCAACTTCGCGGCCTTGGTTGTCGACAGCTTTTTCGATACGGCCTTTACCGTCACGATCGATAGTCACGTCAGTAGGAGCAATCCACTCTTTGGTGCCTTTTTCATTCGTGTGGAAGAACGCGTCAGCTAGAACCATACCTTGACATAGTAGTTGCTTGAATGGTTCGTCAGACGTTACGTAACCTGCATCACGTAGCAATTTATGGAAGAAACGAGAGTACAATAGGTGCATACAAGCGTGCTCGATACCACCGATGTACTGGTCTACTGGTAGCCAGTAGTTTGCTTTCTCTGGGTCTAGAATATCGTCAGCTTGTGGTGAACAGTAACGAGCGTAGTACCAAGAAGACTCCATGAACGTATCGAATGTATCTGTCTCACGTAGAGCAGGTTCGCCGTTGAATGTTGTTTCAGCCCAAGACTTGTCAGCCTTGATTGGGCTCGTTACGCCATCCATTACTACATCTTCAGGAAGAATGACTGGCAGTTGGTCTGCTGGTACTGGGTGAACTTCACCGTCTTCAGTGGTTACCATTGGGATTGGAGCGCCCCAGTAACGTTGACGAGATACACCCCAGTCACGTAGACGGAAGTTTACTGTCTTCTTACCTTTGCCTTCAGCTTCAAGCTTCGCAGCAATTGCATCGAATGCTTCTTGGAACGCAAGACCATCGAATTCACCAGAATCAAACAGTACACCTTTTTCAGTGTAAGCCGCTTCAGACACGTCTAGTTCAGAACCATCTTCAGGTTTGATTACTGGGATGATATCGATGCCGTACTTAGTTGCGAACTCGTAGTCACGTTGATCGTGAGCAGGAACCGCCATTACCGCACCTGTGCCGTAATCCATAAGTACGAAGTTTGCTACGTATACAGGAACAACACGACCGTTAAGAGGGTGGATAGCCGTTAGGCCAGTATCCATACCTTTCTTTTCCATCGTTGCGAGTTCAGCTTCAGCAACTTTAGTGTTACGACACTCTTCAACGAATGCAGCAAGCTCTGGGTTGTTCTTCGATGCTTTCTCTGCAAGAGGGTGACCTGCAGCGATACCAACGTAAGAAACACCCATTAGTGTATCTGGACGTGTTGTGTACACTTCTAATGGTGCTTCTTCGCCGTTAACAGCGAAAGATAGCTCAACACCTTCAGAGCGGCCGATCCAGTTGCGCTGCATGGTCTTAACCATTTCAGGCCAACCTTCAAGGTTGTCTAGATCGTCTAGTAGCTCTTGAGCGTACTCAGTGATTTTAATAAACCACTGTGGAATTTTCTTTTGCTCTACTGGAGTGTCACAACGCCAGCAACAACCGTCTTCTACTTGCTCATTTGCCAGTACTGTTTGGTCGTTTGGACACCAGTTCACTGAAGATGTCTTCTTGTAAACCAGGCCTTTTTCGTAAAGCTTAGTGAAGAACTCTTGTTCCCAACGGTAGTACTCTGGAGTACACGTTGCGAATTCACGGTTCCAGTCGTAACCAAAGCCTAGAAGCTTAAGCTGGTTCTTCATGTACTCAATGTTTTCGTAAGTCCATGGTGCAGGTGCTGTATTGTTTTTAACAGCGGCGTTTTCTGCAGGTAGGCCGAATGCATCCCAACCAATTGGCTGCATTACGTTTTTACCTTGTAGACGTTGGAAACGAGATACCACATCACCGATGGTGTAGTTACGCACGTGACCCATGTGCAGTCGGCCACTTGGGTAAGGGAACATAGAAAGACAGTAGAATTTTTCTTTGTTTGGGTCTTCACTTACAACGAAAGTCTCGCTGTTATCCCAGTGTTGTTGAACCTTTTGTTCAATCTCTTGCGGGTTATATTGTTCTTGCATCGATGGTATCCGGTTATCTTGGAATTTGTGAGTTCGGTTAGAACAGAATCTTACAGATCGTCATAGAATACCTAAAGGAGCTGAGTACAACAATAGTTATACCCTTCATACTTGCAGTTGCCGCTTAGTAGATTGTGTAATTTTCACTGAATTTCGCAGGGCAACTATACTTAAGAGTATGAATTGCATTTGTTTGTAAGCGGGAGTGCATTGCAGCGCATCCGTTTGCTCACTAAAAGGTTGGTTATCTTAAGGAGGTTGTTATGCCGAAGAAAAAAGCGCTCTATGAAGAAGTCGTCGAAGAGGTGATTGAAACGCTGAAGCATAGCCCTGAAGAGCTCAACAACAAAATCGAAACGTCGGGCAAGTTTGCGAAAGCAGCTAATGATATGACTAAAGATGAGCTTTCATTGATCTCTGCCTACGTGAAGTCGGACTTAAAAGAGTTTTCCGAAAGCTATGAAGAGAGTAAAAGCGGTCCATTCTATTTGATGATTGCGGACTCTATTTGGCAAGGGCTGTTGGATATTACTGATCGTACTAAGGTGGAATGGGTTGAACTGTTCCAAGACTTAGAACACCAAGGCTTGTATCAAGCGGGTGAAGTCATTGGCTTGGGAACCTTAGTATGTGACGAGTGTGGTCACCAAACCGAATATAACCACCCAACCAATATCATTCCATGCATTAAATGTGGTTCTAAAGGGTTTAGTCGTAAAGCCCTTAAACCGTAAGCTTCTGAACCATAGCGTATCAACGCAAAACCACAGCAATGAAAAAGGGTTGACCCGATCAGTTAACCCTCAAATCACTTTTCGTCGAATCTAGCTTTTTGGCTTTCTAATTACCCAACCAATCACCAAGCTGAGCATCGCCCAGATATACAGTGGCCAAGTACCTACTGTGTGATAAGGCGTTTGACCATCCGTTGAAATGAGTTCAGCTTTTAACACTGCCGTTTCAAACTGAGGCACTTGCTTGATTATATTGCCTTTGTAATCAGTAACTGCCGTCACACCGTTGTTGGTCGAGCGAATAACCGGCTTACCAAGCTCCAGAGCACGCATCTGTGCAATTTCCATATGTTGCAGAGGGCCAATCGAACGACCAAACCACGCATCGTTAGAGAGCGTTAAAATAAAGTCAGTCTCGTCGGTTACGTTCTGTCTAACTTGATCATTAAAGATGATCTCATAACACAGTGCCGGCGCTAAGTGACGACCATTTGCCACTATGTTTGGTTGAACAAAGTCGCCACGGCTAAATGATGACATTGGCAAGTTAAAGAAAGGTGCTAATGGACGCAAGATATCTTCAAACGGCACAAACTCACCAAATGGTAACAGGTGGTGTTTATGGTAGCGTTCGTCTGGATCGTAGCTGTACTCACCGTATGGATTCACACCGAGAGAAAGAACACTGTTGTAGTATTTCTTATCTTCAGACTGATTCAGCACACCGGTAATGATCGAACTGTTGTTCATCTTCGCTGCGCTATCCAAGTTACGTAGGAAAGATGGGATCTCAACTTCGAATGCTGGAATAGCCGCTTCAGGCCAGATGATGATATCCGCTCCCCAGTTTTCTCTGCTTAGGTCGGTGTACTTCATCATGGTTGGCCAGCGATGACTCGGTAGCCATTTACTGTCTTGATCGACGTTGCCTTGTATCAAGACGACTGACGTGGTTTTTTCAGGGTTCGGCGTGACCCAGTCGATGTTGCGAATACCAAAGCCTGCGCTAAATACGACAGCGGGAATGATAGCGATGCTCCAAGCCCGGTTAACAATCGCATAAGTGAATGCAGAGGCTGAAACAATGATCGCTAAAGTTACTAGCTCTACGCCGCCAATCGGTGCAAATGAACCCAATGGCGAATCGATTTGGCTGTAGCCTAACCAAAGCCAAGGGAAGCCCGTCATTACCCAGCCACGCAGCCAATCACAGACTAGCCAGAATGCAGGAGCTGCAAGGAAAAAGCGGCTTAGGTTATTGGCAGGGAAGAATTTATTCAAACCCCAGGTAAATAGCCCTGAATAAACGGCTAGGTAGCCAACAAGCAATGCCATCAAAAATAGGTTGGCTGCCAGTGGCATGCCGCCAAAACCATCAATGCTGACGTATACCCAGCTGATACCTGTGGTGAATTGACCTAAACCCCATGCGTAGCCAATCCAAAGCGCACTTTTAGGAGAGCGGTTGTGGATCAGTAACAGCAACAAAGCTGGGCTGAGAATAGCAAGAGGCCATATAGAGTATGGAGCGAATGAAAGGGTGGTTATAGCGCCAACAAAAACGGCCGCAAGCGGCCGTAATAGGCGATGAATAAAGGTATTAGTCATCTAATTTCTGTCATCTCTTTAGAGAGAAGTTGTTATTCTTCGATAGTCGGAAGAGGCTGTTCGTCAGGAATGGTTACCTGTAGCTGAATCACACGACGGTTATCTGCTGATGTTATTTTGAAATGGTAGTTTTCGATTTCTACAATTTCGCCACGAACCGGCAGGTGGCCGAGTGCTGTCATAACCATGCCGCCTACCGTATCCACTTCGTCGTCACTAAAGGCAGTGTTAAACGTATCGTTGAACTCTTCAATAGTGGTTAAAGCTTTTACAGAGAAGGTATGCTTACTCAGCTTACGAATATCTAGCTCTTCTTCATCGTCGAACTCGTCTTCAATTTCACCAACGATTTCTTCGAGGATATCTTCAATGGTTACCAGGCCAGAAACTCCACCAAACTCATCGACAACGATAGACATGTGGTAACGCTCTTCTTGGAACTCCTTAAGCAGGCGATCAACTCGCTTACTTTCAGGAACAACCACGACAGGGCGAATCACTTGTTCGATATCAAATGGAGCACTTTCTGAACCCAAATACTTAAGTAGGTCCTTCGCTAATAGAATGCCTTCAACATGGTCTTTATCTTCACTGATCACTGGGTAGCGAGAGTGTTGAGCATCAGTAATGAGCGCAATCAATGTATCTAGATCATCTGTGCGTTCAACTGTAACCATTTGAGAGCGAGGCAGCATGATATCGCGTACTCGCATCTCTGAAATTTCCATAACACCCTCGAGCATGTCGCGTGTGTCGTGGTCAATTAGGTCATTAATTTCTGAGTCGCGGATTACATCTACGAGCTCTTGGCGATCTTTTACTTCACCTTGAAATAGTTGGCCTAGGCGTTCAAAGAAGGACTTTCTACTCGGACCTTCAGATTTTTTACTTCCCTCAGAAGTGGGGGGGTTACCTTCGTTCATGATTTCTCAAAAAATAACGCTATCAGAAGTGTGATAGCACACGTTACAACTCAGATTCCTGTGAAAATCACAGGTTCGATGAGTTATTGTTTCTCTGCAACCTACTTTACTAGAATCAATTTACTTTTCTAGAATGTAAGGGTCTTCAAACCCCATAGATTGCATGATTTCTGTCTCGAGTGACTCCATCTCTTCAGCTTCATCATCTTCGATATGATCATAACCTAGCAGATGCAGACTGCCATGTACAACCATATGAGCCCAGTGTGCTAGCAGAGGCTTACTTTGCTCTTCTGCTTCTTTTTCGACAACTTGGCGGCAGATAATGAGGTCGCCCAGTAGATCTAACTCGATCCCTGGAGGAGCCTCGAATGGAAAAGACAACACGTTAGTTGGCTTATCTTTGCCACGATATTCATGATTGAGCTGGTGGCTTTCTTGTGTATCAACGATACGAACCGTCAACTCAGCGTTCTCTTGAAACTGAGGAATTGTCTTGTCCAACCAAAGCTGAATATCTTGCTCAGTTGGAAGACCTTGCTCATTTTCGACCGCTAATTGCAGGTCTAGTTCAATAGACATCTATTTATCACCTTGTTCTGCAATTACAGAGCTATTTTGTGTTGCTAATTGTGTCGTAACTACCTGCTGAGCCTCAAGAAGTTTGGCTTCACGCTCTTCACGTTTACGCTTTTCAAACTCTTTGCGCTCTTTCTGGTCTTTTGCTTCCCACTTCTCGTATGCGTTGACGATACGAGCAACTACAGGGTGACGAACGACGTCTTCAGACATGAAGAAGTTAAAGCTAATGTCGTCGACTTCATTGAGCACTTCAGTCGCATGGCGTAAGCCTGATTTTGCACCACGAGGTAAATCGATTTGCGTAATATCACCTGTGATCACAGCGCGTGAGTTAAAACCGATACGGGTTAAGAACATCTTCATCTGTTCTACCGTGGTGTTTTGGCTCTCATCAAGAATGATAAACGCATCATTCAATGTACGACCACGCATGTAAGCCAGTGGCGCAACTTCAATTACGTTACGTTCAATCAGCTTCTCAACTCGCTCAAAGCCAAGCATCTCAAACAGCGCATCGTAAAGTGGACGTAAATATGGGTCTACTTTTTGGCTTAAATCACCCGGTAGGAAACCAAGCTTCTCACCGGCTTCAACAGCAGGGCGCGTCAATAGAATGCGACGAATCTCTTGGCGTTCAAGTGCATCAACTGCTGCAGCAACGGCTAAGTAGGTTTTACCTGTACCTGCTGGCCCAATACCAAAGGTGATGTCATGAGTCACCATGTTCATTAGGTAATGTGCTTGGTTTGGCGTTCGAGGTTTGATGACGCCTTTTTTAGTCTTAATGGTCACTTCTTTGCCGTAGTCAATTTCAGACTCGACGTGTTGCTCCAAAATGCCTGACTCGGTGATCGCCAGATGTATTTGCTCTGGTTCGATATCGATTATGTTGCCTTTAACTGGAGCCGTTTCGACATAGAGGTGTTTGATGATGTCTAAAGCTGCGGCTGTAGTGTGAGGCTTACCAACAATGGTGAAAAAGTTGCTACGGTAATTAATCTCAACGCCCAGACGACGCTCAAGATGCTTGATGTTGTCGTCAAATGGTCCGCATAAACTTGCCAAGCGCTTGTTGTCTGCTGGTTCTAGATTTATCTCTAAGGTAACGATTTTATTGCTCAAATTAGCCTCTCATTTTGTGCCACTCACTCTTAAATAAAACAAAGAGCAAAAAGCCCGATTTAGACCGGGCTTCTGATGGTGATATCCCTATTTCTAAGATGGTCACTTAGTTAGGTAATTTCAAGCTTTGTGTTTGCGCTTTGTGCTCAAACAGTTGTATTGCCTATGGCGTAAATGTCGCTACACCTAGCTCGTCTTCACGTTTTGTTTTTTCCATCATTTCTGCTGGAGTCATAACAACGCGTAGACCCATGTCTTTTTCTGTGCGAACTAGCTCACCACGTAGTGAGTTGGTGTAAACCTCAGTGATCTTCACATCTACGAATTGACCGATTAGGTCTGCAGAACCTTCGAAGTTCACAACACGGCTGTTTTCTGTACGGCCGCGAAGTTCCATTAGGTTCTTTCTTGATGGGCCTTCAACAAGGATACGTTGCTCTGTGCCTAACATTAGACGAGAGAAACGCATAGCTTGTGTGTTTACCGTTTGCTGCAGTTCGTACAGACGATCTTTCTTCTCTTGTGCTGGTACATCACATGGGTAATCTGCCGCTGGCGTACCTGGACGTGGAGAGAAAACAAAGCTGAAGCTCATATCGAAATCAACGTCTTTAATTAGCTTCATTGTATCTTGGAAGTCTTGCTTAGACTCACCAGGGAAACCAACAATAAAGTCAGAGCTGATTTGAATGTCAGGGCGAGCTTTACGCAGTTTACGGATAATAGATTTGTACTCGATAGCCGTATGTGGGCGCTTCATCATCGTAAGAATACGGTCACTACCACTTTGTACTGGTAGGTGAAGGAAGCTCACTAGCTCTGGTGTGTCTTTGTAAACTTCAATGATGTCGTCACCAAACTCAAGCGGGTGGCTTGTTGTGAAACGAATACGGTCGATACCGTCGATAGAAGCAACAAGACGAAGCAGTTCTGCGAATGAACAGATATCGCCTTCGTGTGTTGGACCGCGGTATGCGTTTACGTTTTGACCTAGCAGGTTAACTTCACGTACGCCTTGCTCTGCAAGTTGAGCAACTTCGAAAAGTACATCATCCATTGGACGGCTAACTTCTTCGCCACGTGTGTATGGTACAACGCAGTAAGTACAGTATTTAGAACAACCTTCCATGATAGAAACGAACGCCGTCGCGCCTTCAGCTTTTGGCTCTGGCAGGTTATCGAACTTTTCGATCTCTGGGAAAGAGATATCCATTACTGGCTTTTCGTTAGACAGTGATGATTTAATCATCTCTGGCAAACGGTGTAATGTTTGTGGGCCAAAGATAACGTCTACGTAAGGTGCACGTTGACGAATGTGATCACCTTCTTGAGTCGCTACACAGCCACCCACACCGATCACCACACCTTCTTTTTTATCTTTAAGCGTTTTCCAACGACCAAGCTGGTGGAATACTTTTTCTTGCGCTTTTTCGCGGATAGAACAAGTATTCAATAGTAGTACGTCTGCTTCCTCAGGTACTTCAGTTAGCTCATAGCCATTTGCAGCGTTAAGCAGGTCGGCCATTTTTGATGAATCATATTCATTCATCTGACAGCCCCAAGTTTTAATTAGCAGTTTCTTACTCATTATATGTTCGCTCGATCGTTAGTTTAATTTAAGGGAGCAAATCGCCCATTATTCATCCGCTAGCCCCGTTTGTCATAATTCGGTATTCAATTTTATGACAGGCTCTAGCGGCAAGCGGCGTATTGTACTGGTTTCAAAACCGACTGACTAGTAGTCTGAACAAATCTCTTATGTAGTGGTTTTTATTATCGTTAACGCCATATGCCATAAGGGATAACCCTTTTTTCGAATAAGGTTTTTGGTTACAAGTTAGTTATGAAAAAGTACAATCAAAAACAGTCAAAGAATCAAACTGATAAGTACGAAATATGAACAGTTACGATATTGTAGTAGTCGGTGGCGGCATGGTTGGCGCAGCAACAGCAATCGGTTTTGCAAAGCAAGGTCTGAGTGTTGCGGTGATCGAAGGTTTTGCCCCACAAGCTTTTGATGAATCGCAAGCGATGGACATTCGTGTGTCAGCGATTTCTCAAGCATCGGTCGATTTGCTTGAAGATCTTGGTGCATGGCAAAGTATTGCAGCAATGCGAGTGTGTTCTTATAAACGTTTAGAGACGTGGGAGCACCCAGAGTGTCGTACTCGATTTGATGCTGCCTCACTAGACCTTCCTCGTTTGGGCTATATCGTTGAGAACAGACTCATTCAATTAGGTTTATGGTCTCAATTTGATGCCTACGACAATCTCGAACTGTTATGCCCAGAAAAGCTCGATGTGATTGAGTTTGGTGAAATCAATATCGTAAAGCTTCAATCAGGGGCTGAGTTGTCTGCGAAGTGGGTGGTTGGTGCTGATGGTGCGAATTCAGCCGTTCGCCAACAAGCTGGAATTGGCATCACGGCTTGGGATTATCGACAACACTGTATGCTTATCAATGTAGAAACAGAACAACCTCAGCAAGATATTACTTGGCAGCAATTTCTACCAAGTGGCCCTCGTTCATTTTTGCCTTTGTGTTCTCTAACCTCTGACGGTCAAGAAGTCGGGCTGGGCTCGTTAGTTTGGTATGATTCTCCACTGCGTATTAAGCAACTGTCAGCAATGGCCCCTGAAAAACTACGTAACGAAGTACTTACTCACTTTCCTAAAGAGTTAGGTGATATCAAAGTCTTGAATTCGGGTTCTTTTCCTCTGACACGACGTCATGCTCAATCATACTCGAAGAATAACTGTATTTTGGTCGGAGACTCTGCGCATACCATCAACCCTTTGGCTGGGCAGGGTGTTAACTTAGGCTTCAAAGATGTATCAGTACTGCTGGATGTCACCAAAGAAAAGGGTGAATTGAACCAGTCTGTAGCAAGACGCTATGAAGTGATAAGAAGAGGCGACAATCTAATGATGCAAAGTGGCATGGATTTCTTCTACAAGACATTCAGCAACGACATTGGCCCACTGAAATTTGTACGTAATGCTGCTCTAAAACTAGCTGAAAATTCAGGCCCGATTAAAGCTCAAGTATTGAAATACGCTTTGGGTCTCTAATTGAGCGTTTAAGACTGCTTATGAAAAGAAGGAGAGCGAATGCTCTCCTTTTTTGTATCAGATGACTACTATCGCTGTTGCGTCACACAAACCGGTGCATCGATCTCTAAAGAGTACCCTGTATAAACCAAAGACCCATCTTCATTATCTCGCTTGAACGAGGTGATGTTGTTGGAGTGCTGGTTGGCGGCGATAAGCCATTTCCCATCGTTCGTTATATGGAAGTCTCTTGGGAATTTGCCTTCAGTGTCGTAGCTATCAATGAAAGTCAGCCTTTGAGTCTCAGAGTCGATTTTGAAGCTACTGATTCTTGATTGGTGTCGACATGACACATAAAGGAATTGCTCATCAGGCGATAGCTTAATCGCAGCTGCGGCTTCTCCCTTCTCCATATTAGGCAATGCATCAATCTCTTCCACTACATTCCAAATGCCTAAAACCTTTTCCAAAGTCAGCAACGTTTCAGAGAGTTCACAGACCACATAGGCTCTGTCTTCAGCTTTGTTAAAGATTAAATGGCGAGGTCCATTGCCGGCGGGCACCTTAATAGACTGCATTGGCTCATCAAGGAACTCTTCTTGCTCTTCGTCAAAACAATAGAAGTTGATTCGATCGGTGCCGAGATCGACAGTCACAAACTGTGGTGAGTTTTGTAAGAACAAACATTGATGGGCGTGTGGGCTAGTTTGTCTCTCTTTGTTCGGCCCTGAGCCAACCATCTTGATTGTTTTGAGTCGTTTATCGATGTTGCCATTGATACTTAAGCTAAAGATATCAAATGTACCTGACGAGTATTGGGAAGTGATAGCAAATTTATTGTGTGGATCTATCGCAACGTGGCAGGGGTGCTCTCCCGAGATTAGGCCTGTATTGGACGCGATTTGTGAATCAACATTAGGTATATGAATGAGTTTCGGCAGTTTCTCTTGCTCAACCTCAGATGCTGTATAGATTCCAGACTTTGTCGCGGTGACAAAAGAGGGGTTATGACATTCGGCAATAAGCTCTAGAGGTAATAGTTTTCCTGTTTCTAGATCTAACTGAGTTTGATAGACACCTTGGCTTTTACTTGGCGTATCCGTGTAGCAACCGATCGTTAATGGGAGGGTTTTCATAGGTAGTCATACTCAATTAGAAAGTGGAGCAGACATTGTCTTATAAAATCGTATTAAAAGTGAGGTTATAGAAGAGAATACTTGGTGACTTGGCTAGCAGAATTGCATATTCCAGATAAAACAAAACCCAGCTAAAAAGCTGGGTTCTATTTAATGATGGTGCGGTCGGAGAGACTTGAACTCTCACACCTCTCGGCGCCAGAACCTAAATCTGGTGCGTCTACCAATTCCGCCACGACCGC
>NZ_JBFROW010000062.1:0-1784 GCF_041471665.1 Vibrio sp. 10N.261.51.F11
CAATGAGTACAGGCCCAACTCCTCGAACCATTTTATTGGCATGGCGTGATTTAACTGCGGCGTTAAGGCCAAGTGCCACCACCCTTTATCTGACATCGCTACCTTCCACGCATTGCGCTCCGTTACACCTTGTTGTTGTAACCATGTCGCTATGCCGTATCTGCGTTTGCGTTGTTTTAAGCGGTAACATCGTAGCCGTCGCCGTATCCATTCGTCTAAGCGCTGCAAGCTGCTTTTCCGTATGGCGAGTTTGAAGTAGTGTTGCCAACCTCTTAGGTATTGAGTTAATTCCGCTATGACTGCTTGCAACTCTCGCCCTCGGTTTCGCTTCGTTATCTGCCGCACTCGCTTCTTCATTTGAGTTTGTGCTGCCTTCGATAGATGGATTGTTCCATCTATCCCGAAGCGGTGGCTTAAGTAAGTCCGCTCTGTCACTCTTGTCGCACCACTTTTCTCTCGATTTACCGTGAGCTTCAGCTTTTGCTCCAAGAACTCCGTTATCGACTCTTTAACTCGATAAGCGGCTTCTTCACTATGAACGTAGATTTGGCAGTCGTCTGCATATCGACAGAACTTATGCCCTCTGCGCTCTAACTCTTTATCCAGTTCATCTAATACGATATTGGATAGCAACGGGGATAATGGTCCACCCTGTGGTGTCCCTCTTTGTCTCTGTTCAACCATCCCGTTTCGCATTATGCCTGCCTGTAGATATGACCTGATGAGCTTCAACACTCGTTTATCACTGATGTCCTGTGACAGTCTGTACATCAGTCTATCGTGATTCACTGTGTCGAAGTATTTCGCTAGGTCGATATCTACAACATAACCTCGACCTTCTCGGATGTAATGACTGGCTGCCGTTAATGCATGGTGCGCACTGCGGTTTGGTCTAAATCCGTAACTGCTATTGGAGAACTTGGGGTCATAGATATCTGACAGTACTGAGGTCATTGCCTGTTGGACAACTCTATCAAGCACGGTTGGGATACCTAGTTGCCTTACGCCACCACTAGGTTTAGGGATTTCTACACCAAGTACCGGTTGAGGTTGGTAGCTTCCTTCCAGAAGACTCTGGCGAAGCGCTTGCCCATTTGAAGCCTGTCGAAGTGTTGAGATAGTCGCATCTATGTCGAGTTTGTCGACACCTGCACATCCTTTGTTCTTCTTCACTCTTCGTAGAGCTTGATTCAAGTTGGTTGAAGAGCAGATTTGCTCCATCAACGACGTTGAGATCACCAAGACTCGTCCTCCTGTTTACGCCAATCATGCTTGTCATTCTTCATCACCATGAGCTTTACTTGCTGTATCGCCCATTGGGACGTAGAGATGGTTTTCATCTTGCTATGACCCCACATGATTGAGTGTCTAGTGACTGCTTCTTGATATATTCAGTTCGGGCCTTCCCTTAAGTTGTACTTCCTTAAGGTACTATGCCTTCTGCTGACTTCTTATTGCTCGTCATACCGCATCGCTGCTGTATTAGTCTCTATCGAGACAAGTAATAAGATCTCCCGAGGTAAGACGTTGCTCTTTCCCTTGGCCGTGCCTGATTTATCACTACACACTTCCCGTCGAGGCATCGGGCTATTCTATCTATTGCTAGGTTGCCCAAGTTGTAATGACCTACTATCAGATTTCTGTTCGTCACAACCAAGTTTTGCCATTTGCTTCCTTCAGATTTCACCTCACGGTGAACACCCTTGCATAGGCTAACGGTTCTCGCTCGACTGAGCCCGTAGAGGACTTTCACCTCCTAGATCAACGCCATGCTCGGCGCACAA
>NZ_JBFROW010000063.1:0-2170 GCF_041471665.1 Vibrio sp. 10N.261.51.F11
TTCAGGTATCTAAAACTCCAAGGTCTCACCATCAGCAGGAATAAGGACTTTATCTGACAAACCGTTTTTATCAATTGCTTCTTTAAGAATTGGTCGAGTCACTGCACAGTGATTGAGTGCCTCCATATGGTTCGCAACCACCTTATTAGGGGAAAGGCGAATAAACTCCATGGCCTCATCAATTGACATCAATAACGGTTGACCAACGTCCATACGAGCACGACCTGCCGCGACTACTGTGATATCAGGTTTCAACTCAGTCAACGCTCGTTTTACATCATCGGTTAGAACTGTATCACCGCTAATGTAAATAGAAGGCTCATTGGGGAGCTCCAAGAAAAATCCAACACCATTAGCCATTACCTTGTGAATCCATCCATGGCCGTGCAAAGCCGGAACCGCGGTGAGCTTTCCGTCTAGAAAGTCGATAGTTTGCCAGTCTTCAATTCCCCAATTTACCGTTAAGTCATATTTTTCTAGGTAAGCCTTATCTTTGGCTGGTGTCGCAACTGGGATATTACGACTTGTTAAAAACGTCTCACCTGCCGGATCTAGGTGATCTCCATGTTGTAATGCCTTGATACCAAGTGTTTGACTGTGAGTAATTAAGGTATGAGTAACCTTGTTTAGTAGCTCATCGGCATTACTTGGCATCTCAACGGTTGGATTTTTCGCGGCCTTAGCCTTAATGACTGAAAACGGAGGCATAGAGCCTTTTTTCCCCAACATAGGATCAATAAGGATAAATTTTTCGCCAGATTCAATAATAAATGTTGCGCTACGTAGGTGGTGGATCTTCATAATGCCTCTCTAAACTCACTAACAAGCCATGTTCTCTATGAGATTTAGTATGCTTCTTTCTAGTTTCTTGTGATACTGTCTTGAAAGTCAACATTCGCGCAAATCGAGACACTTGTGAACAAATCAACCGAGCTAATTAAAATTACGATGGTAGCCTTTGAAGGCATCAGTGCTTTTCATCTCTCTGTGCCTTGTCTGGTGTTTCAAGATATCTTTTTCGGCCAGCCGGTTCGGTTTGACTTGAGGATCTGTTGCGAAAACAGCTTGCAGTTTGAAACAAGCTCTGGATTTGGTGTGGTGATCGATAGAGATTTGAGCGCTATTAAAGGGGCGGATATTGTGATTGTTCCAAGCTGGCCAAATGACCTGCCAGAGCCAAGTGAGCGACTTATAGAGGCGCTAATAGAGCATCATGGGAAAGGTAAGCTACTAGTAGGACTCTGCCTCGGGTCTTATGTACTTGCATGTGCTGGCGTTCTCGATGGAAAACGTGCCACAAGCCATTGGGCGTTTTCCGAACAATTTCAGCAGCAATTTCCTAAGGTGGATTTTGACCCAAACCCTCTATTTGTTGAACATGAGACTATCATTACCTCTGCTGGAGTAGCTGCTTCACTCG
The DNA here is from genome assembly GCF_041471665.1 of Vibrio sp. 10N.261.51.F11. Lineage (NCBI taxonomy): Bacteria > Pseudomonadati > Pseudomonadota > Gammaproteobacteria > Vibrionales > Vibrionaceae > Vibrio > Vibrio sp. 10N.261.51.F11. Next base: position 1,421 of record NZ_JBFROW010000063.1, read on the forward strand.
ATTGTTGTCTACATATAGTGCGCCGTTTGTGTGGTAGTGAGCTTGCGAATGATCTCGCTCGTAAGATGGTGACTGCGCCATCTCGTACTGGTGGACAGCAGCAATACATACCAGCACCAGTCAACATAAAACCTCTTACAGAGACAAGTATTAGCCTTGTGATTGAGCTGGTGGAGCAGAGCCTTAATCAGTGTCACTCACTAGATGAAGTCGCTGAGCGCTGTGCGATGAGTAAACGTACCTTCACACGCCAGTTTAAATCCACCTATGGCTGTACATTTGGTGAATGGCTGCAAAACCGACGTTTGGTGCTTAGCCAACGTCTATTAGAAACCACGAAACTATCGATACCTCAAGTTGCAGAGCAAGCGGGTTTTGGCTCTGACAGTGTATTCAGAAAGCACTTTAAATCGGCTTTTCATGTATCGCCGATTCAGTGGCGCACTACATTCAAGCAATAGTCTTAATTTCATTGAGGGCGATGGGGCTAGATCGTCGCATCTATTACTTTTTGTATCTGAAACCTTGCAAGTTCAATTCTAGGCGTTTTTGGGGCATCACAAGCCAGCCCTAACATCACTAGTTTGAAGCTACAAAATGATTTGCCGAAATCAATAGAATGAGTTTTGACTATCTCGCTATAAGGCCACTTAGCGATGGTCTATCCAACATATGAGCACAAAAAAAGCGAGCACTAAGCTCGCTTTTAACCATCTGTTTTTAAAGTAAATTACAGTAGTTCTACCGACT
>NZ_JBFROW010000064.1:0-18804 GCF_041471665.1 Vibrio sp. 10N.261.51.F11
AACCTCCCTCGGTAATCACAAAAACAGCACCAACCCTCACCACTTTCATAAATAAAACGTTTAATAATTTGAGCCATGATTTATTGCACTTAAACATGGTCACCAACCATCTGACGAAAAATCCAAAAGCCTCTGAGGTGACTCTAAGCTCCCACAAACACCTGTATTCCTCCTCACACTGATCTATTTCTCTCTTTTCGCAGTACAAGTTATTAATTATTCGATATAAATCGCTTTCTTTTTCAAATTGTTGTCTACAGTTTTATAGAGCTTGTCGCTTCAGTAATTGCCACAAGTAACGACACCTTTTGATGGTAGGTTTTGTTTATAAGGAAAGGAAATGGAAAGCCCAATTGTCACACTCACACATGCCAGCAAAAGCTTTGTTGATGGTAAAGACACTCATAGCGTGTTGGAAAATGTCGACTTCGCTTTGGCAACAGGGGCAAGCGTGGCTTTGACAGGGGCGAGTGGTAGCGGGAAAAGTACTCTGCTGAACATCATTGCGGGGTTTGAACCTCTATCTGGTGGTGAGTTGTGGCTCGATGGCGAGAACTCATTAGATTGGAAAGATCCACAGTGGAGCCGATTCCGCCATCAAAATTTGGGCGTTGTCTTTCAACAGTTCAACTTATTGACCCCACTCAACGTAAAACAAAACATCGCCTTCCCTCTTCATTTAAATCAACAGAAATGGAGCGACTGGTGCGATTATTTAGTTGATGCATTGGGCATCAGTGAGCTACTCGAAAGACACGTATCCGCACTCTCTGGCGGTCAGCAACAACGGGTGGCAATAGCGCGTGCGCTTGCCCATAAACCCAAACTACTGCTTGCCGATGAACCCACAGGCAACCTCGACCACAAAGCAGGCATTGAGGTAATGAAGCTGCTGAGTGAAATCACTACACAAGGCAACACTGCCGTGCTTTTGGTTACGCACAGCCCAGAATGCGCCAGCTTTATGCAGACAAAATTGGTGTTAGATGATGGTTGTTTAAGGAACGCCGATCTAACCCCAAGAGCAGCAGCGTTGTGAGTAATCCAATGAAGCAAACTGGCTTCGCTCAGAACCAGCTCACCCATACCAAACTGACTCTGAATCTATTCGCGGCGCACTATCGTCAGTCACCATTGCAAGCCGCAGCGATTCTGATCGGCATTGTGTTAGCGGTCACCTTGTTTGTCGCAGTGCAAGCCATCAACCTCAATGCCAAGCGCAGTTATGCAGAATCGACCGAGCAACTTAGCGCTCAAGCGCAGAACCTTATCATTCCACCAGCAGGGCAAAACTATTTGCCGGAAGCGCTCTACTTCAGCTTAAGACAAAGTGGATTAAGCGCAGCGCTACCTGTTATAGAAGGGCGAGTAAGAGACGAGCAAGGTCGACGTTGGTCAGTTCAAGGCAGTGAGTTGATCGCCGCCCTCACTTCAAGATCTCGTCACGCTCGCGTCGACGAACAAAGCAACACTCAAACCAAAGAACCAAACATTTCCCTGTTCGACAATGCCTTACCTTTGCCGCAACTCTTAGCGGGTGAACCCATTGTGATGATGAGCCAGTCGCAACACCAGAACTTGGGAGGAGTAGACACACTCACTTTGGATGAAGTGCTCACTCAAGTGGTAGTGCTACCAGATGAATGGCAGCTAGGTAGCCGAATGTTGATGGATATTGGGTTCGCTCAGCAACTGCTTAACAAGCAAGGGCAACTGAGCTACATCGCTATTTTTGACACTAAGAGCAATCCTCAGGATAAATGGCAAAGCCTTATTGGCGAGCAAGGACGATGGATTTCCAACAACCAAAGTACGGATCTGGGTTCAATTACCGATAGCTTTCACCTCAATCTCACCGCCATGAGTCTGTTGGCGTTTTTGGTTGGCCTATTCATCGCTTACAATGGTGTGAAGTACAGTTTACTGAAGCGCAATCGGCTATTGGTGCAAATTCAACAAGCCGGCATTGCGCCAAGCATCGTGTTTTCAGCTCTGTTAGTCGAGCTGACTCTTTTAGTCACACTAGGCGCGTCGCTTGGTTTCATTCTCGGCATCCAACTCAGCCATTGGCTGCATCCAACCGTCGCGATAACACTTGAGCAACTTTATGGTGCAACACTGCTTCCCGGTACATGGCAGTGGCAATGGTTAGTGCAGGCACTGCTACTCACGCTGGCCGCAACGCTTGTCGCTTGTTGGCAACACTTTAAACAGCGGGTGCGACAACCCCTCTCTTCCCATGGCGGTTTCTATCAAGCGCCGGAAACGTCTAACGAAAATCAGCTGTTTGTTATCGGGTCAGTATTAACTATTCTCGCGTTAGCAGGTTTATGGATGAGCGAACATCATCGCTTCACCATGGCATGGCTCGGTGTGTTAGTGGTATCGATTCCTTTGTACCTGCCCAAAACGCTAAGCGTGCTAGCGAACTGGAGCGAAAAACGCACCCAATCGGGGTTAATACAATATCTGTTTGCTGAGCTACGTGAACTTATTTCCCCTCTCTCCCTTGCCATGATGGCGTTGCTTCTCGCTGTCACCGCCAATATCGGAATGAATACCTTAGTCGGCAGCTTTGAATCCACGTTAAAGCAATGGCTTGAACAGCGCTTACATGCCGATATTTACGTTAGCCCTGCCCAAGGTGAAATCGCGAATGTGGAACGTGCGTTAGAGCAGTTTGAAAATGTTGAAACCGTTTATAAGCAATATTATGTCGATGATAACTTGCAGGGCTTACCTACTTTGCTCGGCACCAAAGACAAAGACACACTTGAGCAAACCATGGTATTTCAATCCCACCTTGATGATTTCTGGACGCGCTTTTACCAAGGTGAATTCGTGGCGATCAGCGAACCTACGGCAGTGAAGCTCGGCTTGCCGCTTGGAAGCCGACTCAAGCTCGACGCGATCCAAGACAAAGCGCTCATCGTCGGGGCGATTTTCCACGATTACGGCTCACCGAATGGCGAAGTGTTACTTGCACCTAATTTGTGGATCGAAAGCGGATTTACTGACTTACCCACCAGCTTGGGAATCAAAGTCTCTGGCGACCCACAAGTGGTGTACGAACAGTTACGCCAACAACTCAATCTGCACCCAGGTCAGCTTTACAATCAAGCACAGATCAAATCGATCGCGTTGGATATATTCTCACAAACTTTTGCCATCACGCGGGCGCTTAATGGCGTCACATTAATGGTGGCGGTGATTGGGTTGTTCTGCGCCTGTTTCATGTTGCTCGATGCACGTAAAGCCGCCATTGCAAGGCTGTATGCACTCGGTGTTAGTCAGAAAAAATTGATGGCAATGGTGGTCGGGCAAATCGTTGTTCTGGTCGCCTTTACTCTGGTTATCGCTTTACCACTCGGCGCTATGGTCGGTTATGTGTTGACGGACATCGTTACCCTACGCGCCTTTGGTTGGAGCTTAAATTACGTATGGAATTGGAGTGATGCACTCAGCATCGCAACCATCACCATTTTAGTGGCAGTGATTGCGACCTTGATTCCACTGTGGCGTTTGGTCAGCAAACCCGTGGTGTCCAGTTTACAGAGTGAGGTGTTGTGATGAATCGAACAATGAGAGTTTTCGTTCTCACACTTGGCATCTTGCTCCTTTTAGGGTGCGATGAATCCACTCAACCATCAGCTCAAAATATGGGCTCAATACTTGGCACTGGAAAACAAACCGACGATGAAACGGCAATCGATCAAGCGCAATTTTCTCCGGTAGTAAAAGGTATCGACATCACTTTCCCTGCCGACCATCAAGCACATCCAGATTTTCGTCATGAATGGTGGTATTTAACCGCAAACTTAATTGATGAAGAAGACAATGTGTTAGGTGTGCAATGGACACAGTTCCGCTTTGCGGCTGCACCACATGAAAGTGGCAATAGCACCAAGGAAACTACGTGGCAAAGTCAGCAGATTTACATGGCGCACAGCGCTGTCACCACTAAAAATAAACACTATGCCGATGAAAAATGGTCACGTGACCAAGCTGAACTGGCGGGTGTAAGCGATTCGCCGTTTCGTGTTTACCTCGATGATTGGCAATGGACGTCGACGACCGATGACCTGTTCCCAGCTACATTGGTCGCTAACTCGGGTCAATTTGGATATTCGCTTAAGTTAACCAACAACGCGCCATATCAAAAGCAAGGCGAACAAGGCTACAGCACTAAAAGTAGCGATGGCAAAGTGGCTTCCTATTACTACAGCCAACCATTCATCAATGTATCGGGCGAGGTAACTATTGATGGCGTCACCCATCAAGTTTCCGGCAAAGGTTGGATAGACAGAGAATGGAGCTCGCAGTTTTTACTCGACTCGCAACAAGGTTGGGATTGGTTTGCGCTAAGGCTGAGTGATGAAACCAGCTTGGTGGTATTTCAACTTCGAAACTCAACTACAGGCAAAGCCAGCTATTCTCATGCGAGGTTGATGAATCAAGATGGCTCCGGCATCGCGATTAAGCAGCAAGACATCAGCTTAACCGCCATCAAGCAAACTAAAATCGACGGGCGTGACTACCCAACAGAGTGGCAAGTTTCGATTCCAAGCCAGCAAATAGAACTGACCGTCTCGGCACTCAATCCAAATGCCAAAATGCCGCTGTCGGTTCCTTATTGGGAGGGGCCAATCATGATTAAAGGTTCTCATTCCGGATCTGGCTATATGGAGTTGACTGGGTATTAGATTGTGTATTAATACAGGTGGAATCTAACAACAAATACATCGCGATAACCATCAACTAAAACACTTTCAACCAAAACCTCCACCACGGAGGTTTTTTGTTATTCCATATGTTCTATTTACCTTAACGCCTGTTGAAAAATATCTAATTTAACCAAACACTGGGCTCCCCTAAAATACCAATCAAATGGTTAGAGGAGATAGAACATGCTTAGCTCAGTGCACAATGACGAACTCAACAGATACATCGAGAAACTAGACTTAAACCTTACCAAGGATCAGGTTCGTGAACTTGGTTGGCAGCAAAGTAATGAAGAGGTAGGAAAAGAAAAAACAGTATTAGGCTCGTGGTTTTTCTTTTCTTTCTTTGGCTTATGTACGTCTGCATGTCTTGCGCTGCTGATGTATATCTCATGAAGATAAACAAAACAATGACCACGTATAACCAGCATGGAACGTTCAATTGGTTCGAGGTCGATGGAGAAACGTACATACTTTTCAAGGTCGGCAGCAACAGCGCTCTATTAAACCAACACTATGAGGATGTCACCGAACAACAGAGCGAAATATATGGGCTATTAGGGGCGATTCCATAAGCTCTTACTGCACGTATTCACTTATGGTGTGTCTATTCACTTATGGTCTATCTACTCACTAACTAGTGAAAACATCCGTTCTTTTGGGAATAAGATCGAGCTACAACAAACGGTTCTTATACTGTTCTGGCGTTTGGTTCGCGTAACGTTTGAACATGGTGATAAATGGGCTTGCTTGGTTATAGCCCAATGTAAGAGCGACCTCTTTGACCGATTGGCCGTTTCTTAACAAGTCCATTGAGTACAGGTAGCGGACACGCAATCGCCACTCTGTAAAGCTCATTCCAAGCTCCGTCTGGCAGTGGCGAGAAAGGGTTCTTTCCGTGGTGTGAACACGTTCAGCCCAATCTTTCAGCGTCACTTCATCGGTTGGGTTTTCTTCAACAGAAGCTAATATAGGCGCTAGGTACTTATTATCGGTTGAAGGCAAGAAGTGGTGTTCAACCTCACGCTGCGCAAGTTGGTCAAGCAGTACCTGAACGAGCCTTTGATCTTGTTCTTTTTCCGCAACATTGATTCCACGCTCGCGAAAGTCATCGATAATAGAAGACACAATCGGCGTGATCTTTATAAGGCTGGTTTTATCTGGCAGGTGTTGCGTGAGTTCTGGGGCGATATTTAGTGAACAGTAGTCCAAAGGCTTACGGTTATAACTGCAATGCATCACCCCGGCCGGTACCCAAATCGCTAGATGTGGTGGCGCTAGAAATCGAGTGCTTTCCGCTTCCATCTCTAATATACCACCACTGATCAATTGAACCTGTCCCCATGAGTGGCTATGAACTCGGGTTTCAGTGTTCGAAAGAAACGCTTCAAAATTCATAAATACGTTGGATGGTGCCTTATCAATTAATAAGGATGGATGAAGGTTTCTGGAGTGTTTTTTCAAACTTGTCTTCCTATCGCGCTTAATGTCTTTATAAAGATACTTGTAAGTATAACGACCTGTCAAACTAGCCGCATCAACTCATTCGCCACGGAATTCACATGCATTACCTATTACCATTTTTTACAGTCTGTATCTGGGGCGCCAATGCAATCGTCAACAAGCTTGCTGCAAGCACCATAGAACCTAGCGCAATGAGTTTTTACCGCTGGTTTTTTGCGATGTTAATTCTCACGCCTTTCTGTATTCGCCCAGTGATGAAGCAGTGGGCTGTCATTAAGCCAAACTTATCTAAATTAGCGTTCCTCGGCTTTTTGGGCATGGTGTTGAACCAATCTCTAGGTTACTACGCAGGCTTAACCACAACCGCCTCTAACATGGCATTAATCACTTCTTTGGTTCCATTGGTCAGTGTATTTTTAAGCGTCCCTTTGCTGCACAAGTCGATTTCTAGTTTGAGTATTGTTGGCGGTGTGTTGTCACTATCAGGCTTAGCCCTGATGTTAGGCAAAGGCGATCCGTTATTCTTCATGCATCAAGAATTGACTCAAGGCGATGGCTATATGCTAATTGCAGCCTTTGTTTATGCTTCTTACTGTGTACTACTGAAACGCTGGAAAATGCCAATCAGTAGCTGGGTGGTGATATACATTCAGGGTCTGTTTGCTGTCGCGATGCTTACGCCACTTTGGCTTACCAGCGAACAACTTTTACCACCGCAACAAGCGCTCCCATTGATAGCTTACGCAGCGGTTGCCGCTTCGATTTTAGCGCCTTGGATGTGGGTGAAAGCGATTGACACCATTGGTGCTGACTCAAGCGCGATGTTCATGAACTTGCTTCCGGTTGTAGCGATCGTATTAGCCGCGACATGGCTTGGCGAAGAGATTAACCAGTTCCACATCATTGGTGGTGTGATGGTGATTTCAGGTGTCATCCTTGCTCAAATCAGAAGAAAACCAAGGCTTGAGGCTCCTCTCCCTCAACAAAGCTAAACGTATTACCCAACGCTCACATTAGGGTAAAAATTCAAACTCACGTTTCACACAGCAAATGAGAGTGGCCACTGTAATCCATACTATGATGAGCCCTTACAGCAAGCGAGTAAAACGGAAGATTAGTCTAAACGCTTTACTTTATATCAGCACGATGAGTCGTTACTCAACTATTCTTCAGCAGTTATACCTTTATATCATTACAATCACACACGATTAGTGCGAAATACACTAAAAGGCTTCCCAAACAATAATCCGAAAGGAAATATCTACGCGAAGGATCTATACTTTTTAAAACAGTAAAAGTGAGCTGATAAGAAAACAATAATCACTACCACTTTAGTGGTATCTGAGATACAGCCACTTTAACTAAACCAAATCAACAGCGGTTGGTTGGCTAACACAAAAAAGTACCGACATGAGTACCACACGGCTTAGAAACACCTAGCATTACGCTAGGTGTTTTTTTTGCAATCAACCTATCTAGTGACTTAATCAGTATTTCTATTCTCTTGCTTGATATCACTTCATCCATGTTTGCCATTCGCCTGATACGCCTTTAAGCACCAATATTCATCAACTGATCATCTGTTTGAAAAAAATAGTCTTAACCATGAGATTATCCGCTTTAACTTATGTCATCTTAAGTATATTGTTACTAGCAAGTAACAAGCATGTTACACAGCAAAATAATAATGAAGGAAGATAGATGAGCAGTAGCAATAGCCGACAAGATGGTAAACGAGACGTTACTCTGCGTTTTTTAGCTGAACCCGGGGATGTGAACTTTGGTGGTAAAGTTCATGGTGGTGCAGCAATGAAGTGGATCGATTTAGCAGCCTACGCTTGTTCCGCAGGTTGGAGCGGTAAATACTGTATAACAGCCTATGCAGGCGGAATTCGATTCGTTGCCCCAATTCATGTAGGCAACCTTGTGGAAGTAAGTGCAAAGGTCATTTACACAGGTTCATCTTCAATGCATATCGCTATCGACGTGCAAGCAAGCGACCCTAAAGAGCTCAATAACCGCCTAACAACTCACTGTATCGTTATTATGGTCGCTGTCGATGAGAATGGTAATCCGACTAAAGTGCCAGAGTGGATACCAGAGACGCCAGAAGACATCGAATTACGAGATTCGGCTATTCGCCTAATGAACATGCGAAAACAGATTGGTGAAGAGATGGAAGCTCACGTGAAGTACCTTAAGTAAGGTCCATCAGCTGCCCTCCCCCTACAAAACCTTATTACAATGCCAAGCGCCTGCTTGGCATTGATCTATTTGATACCTTCGTGCTCTACACAGCCAAATCCGCTGCACACCCAATACAGACGATAAGATCGTTATACCCAGCCAAAGGTTGAAATGAATCGGCACTTGTTCACTGATTTATTTTGACTGTAATAAAGTCGTCATTTTGCTCTGATTAAATACCGCCAATCATAATAGATGCATTTGAATTTCTTGGAGCCACTCTTGAGCGTCATACGCCCCACTCTTAGCGAGTCTACACTGAACAATTTAAAGGCTGTTGAGTACCAATGGGTTAGAACTTTGTACGTCGAAGGCTACGACAGCAATGAAATCAACCACTATATCCAAACGTGTTTCGGTGGAGATCCGACATTTGCCGATCTATTTCGTCGCGTGGCACTCGATCAAGAAAGTATCTATGTGTTGTTGCAACACTTAGGTTGTGCTCCTTCTAGTAAAGAGTTCTAACCTAAATAATCACTGTTCGACCCAAAGTCGATAAAAGTCACTATATCCTGTGTTTCTTACTTGAACCCCTCTTACTTGTTGAGTCCTGGACATTTCCTCATAACCGGAAAATAACGGTAAGTAGGTATAACTTAAACGTAAAGCCCTTTCCATCTCCATCAATTCACTACTTGGTGAACCGTCACCTATAGCTCGTTTTATCTTAGCTTGATGCTCATCCATTTTAAAACGGTCGAAGCTAAATCGTAATCCCGTTGACACACTTAACCATTCGTACGTTCCGTAATCAACGGGTGTCTCTATTACATCTTCAATTAGGAGAATATCAGCTATTTCAGACACAAAATGAGGGTGACTAATATCACTGACGATAACAACTTCCAATTCAAGTCCTGTTGAACGGATAACATTATGTAACCATTCAGAGTTCCGAATTAAGTATGGAATAGTCCATTTGGGCTCGGCCAAGACAACCTTTCCTCTCAATCTTGGGGGGGGAGTTATCATTGGCTTAGCTTTACAGGCATCTAAAGCCAAGCTTTCGACCGCATTAATAGGATCATATAGCTGTTTTTGCTGATGGATATAATCAGCTAATTGACACCATGTATCTCGAGAGATATTCGAGTCAAACCTTTCTCGATAAGTTAAATAGAGTAAAGCACTTATACTTTGAATTTCTACTTGGTCTGACGGACAGTTAAAGCTAATCATGTTTTGCATATCTGCATCAGCATGCGACAAAGTAACTCGTTCTAACAAAGCTCGAGTAGAGAAATAGTCTTTATGCGCTCGAAGTTGAATACTGTCTTCACACCAGTGTTCAATCTTGAACGGCCCAGTTCCAATATAGTAACTATATTTATCGCCAAAGCTTTGCTGATCTCGACAAACTATCGATGCATTAGACATAGCTAACATGTAAGGAAAGAACTTGTTGGCATACTTGAGAGTAATAGCTAAACAATTGTGGGCGATTACATCTACACGTTCAGCGCATTGCCATAACTCTTTAATAGGGCCGTTCCCCTCAATTAAACGTCTAATACTCCAAACTACGTCTTGAACCTTTAATAGCTCACCGTCGTGTCGGTAAACGCCGGGGCGTAACCATAGAGTAATCGTTTTTCCTTCCATCACCCAGTCGTGAGCTAAGGAAGGCATTAATTCACCATCTGGGGTTTGAATCAACAATACATCATATACACTTTTTGCTATATGTAATTCTGCATGACGAAACGTTTTGATTGGATCAATAGTGTTTACCCACGGATAGGAAGCTATCAATACAGCATTGCTTGATTCATTGGTTTGATTGAGTTGTTCAGTTGCTATAGTAAGAGCTCGGACGGCTGTCGAACCGTAGAGGTCGACGAGGCGGGATACTAATTTAAAACTGCCTTTAATTAGTTCGTTAATCAATAATTCGGTAATCGCTTGTTGCAACGATTTTTTAATCGTAAGTTGACTCGGATTACTCCTACCGACTGCGGGGATCCATTCTATCCAACCTTGTTCGGACAGCTTTCTCATAACAATTGACACATTACGTTTAGAAGTACACAACGCGACCTCTAATTCTCCTAAACCTATAGGATGACATAAATGAATCTCAAAATGTTTAAGCAACTGATCTAAGTGTCTAAGGTTTACATCATTCACAACAATTCCACTGCTATTTATCTCAGCTAAATGTAGTGGTCAACTGATATTGGCCACGTTCCTAGAGTTTAACCAGAACAATCGTTCTGATTCATTGGGAGTCAAACCACCGTTGTATTGGTGCGGGCGGAGTTGGCAATAATACCCAATAATGTATCGAGTAATTTCTTGTTGTGCCTCTGCAAAGCTCCGATAACCTACTGTAGGTATCCATTCCGTCTTCAAGCTTCTAAAGAAGCGTTCCATTGGTGCATTATCCCAGCAATTTCCTCGTCGAGATAAGCTTTGCTTGATCTGAAAGCGCCACAGTAATTGCCGATAACTTCGGCTTGTATAATGACTGCCTTGATCACTGTGAAACATGACGCCCTGTGGTTTACCACGAGACTCATAAGCCATGGCAAGAGCCTTACGAGTTAATCGACTATCGGGCGATAATGACATTGCCCAACCAATCGTTTTTCTAGCGAACAGGTCTAAAACTACGGCTAAGTACATCCAACGATAGCCAGTCCAAACATAAGTAACGTCACCAACCCAAACTCTGTTTGGCTCCGTAACTACAAACTGGCGGCCTAAGAGGTTTGGGATCTCAATATGTTCTTGTGATGCTTTACGATACCTGTGTTTTGGCACTTGGCAGCTCACTAGACCAAGGGCTTTCATGAACTTCGTTGCTCTGTAGCGACTCAGGTTAGTTCCCTGACTCGTTATTATGTCAGCAATGGTTCTCGCTCCCGCAGAACCGTTGCTTGCGGCATGTGCCTCGCTAACTAAACTACGGAGCTTTGCTGTTTCGGCATCAATTTCTACTGGACGTTTTCGCCAGTAGTTATAACTGCTTCGATGAACATTGAACACTTCACATAATATTTTCACGCTGTGGCTCTGCTTGAGTTTCTTGATTATCAAGAATTGTTCAGTGAGTCCGACATCAACAGAGCCGTGGCTTTTTTTAATATTTCATTATGCTCTTCAAGGCGAGCTAACTTCTTTTTTAATTCACGTATTTCAATTTGCTCAGGCGTCATCGGCGATGCTTTAGGTGCTTTCCCCTGACGTTCCTCTTTTAGTTGGCGAACCCACTTATCCATCGTGGACTTCCCAACATTCATAGCTTGAGCAGCCTCTGTCACAGAGTGGTTCTGATCTAGAACCAGTTGTGCCGCTTCTAATTTGAATTCAGCGCTAAATAGTCTTCTTGTACGTTTTGTCATAGTGTCACCTGTTAACTTATGAGGTGATGATATCACCTCTAACTAAGTGACCAAATTCAGCGTACCACTACAAAAACATAGCAAAGGGAGCTAAATATTCCTAGCCCCCTTAGATTCTCAATATTAGAAGTGGTAATTCATTCCAAGAGAAAAAACACTAATTTCAGCATCGACAGAAGCAGTAGCACCAAGCACTTTTGCGACTTCTAGATCCGGTTTCATATAATCCCACGTTGCTTCAATGCGAAGATTATCTGTCAGTGAGAAATCTGCGCCCAAGCCATACATACCCGTCATTGTTGTATCAGAGAATGTTGAATGGCCAGTTGCCCCAACGAAGGAATTACTGACCTTGAATTCAGCATTAAAATATGCAACTCCGGCTTTTGCAAAAAGATTAAAACGATCATTTATCGGTAAAATAACTTTAGGCTGAATCGCTGCAAATTTCATGTCTCCGACTGTCACTGAACCACTGTCCAAAGCATCATAACCTCCTATGGAACCTTCCAAAGCAATATAACGATTGAACTGATAACCGCCGTAGATTTTGCCCGCTAAACTGGAGTCGTCATCTAATTTTAATGATGTGTTGTCAGAACCGTATACAGAATCAACAGAAAAGTTAGCGCTATCGAAATTTGCTTGTCCAACAGATGCTCCAATATATGGATTTGCATATACCGCAGAAGTCAGCATAAGGAGAGTTGTTGTGATTACTGTTTTTCTTAACATTATATTTAACTGCCTATCTAAAAATATTATTTATCGTTTTCCATATCCTTTAGTCACCAATGCAGTCCCTTTCACTGGGTTTCGAAACAGAATAATATTAATGAATAGGAAACCATTAAAACACGTAATTGTTTGTCATCTTTTTGCTACATACCGACACAATTGAACATAAGCTTTCACATTAAGCTTGTTAGCCATAGAACCTCTGGACTTTGGAGAATAGTTTACGTAGATCACATATCAAAGTGTAATTTAAGTATGAGCACTCAATATTTACGCTATACGTCGCATGTAAATTGGGCTGAGGTGTTGTTGAAAGGCGGGAATATTATACTTAAGAAGAGAATCACCAAGCATAAAAAAACCCAAGTAAATACCTGGGTTAGAGTTACAAAAACCACTAATCATTAATAGCGTAAGGAACCTGATTAGTAGCCAGCTATGCGTAACCTGAGGGTTATTTTTATTACTGATCGGCGGCCAAACCAAATGATGTAATAAAAATGCCAATATAGAGCGACCTAACGGTCGCTCTTTTTCTTTCTTATAGAGTACAGCTTATCCTTTTACACCACCTGCCGTCAAACCACCAACTAACCAACGTTGAGCAAGTAAGAACACGATAGTAATCGGAAGTGCTGATAGTACAGCCGCTGCCGCAAAGTCACCCCATAGGTAGTTCTGAGGGTATAGGTACTGCTGCATACCTACTGCTAGCGTGTAAGAGTTCACATCTGTAAGTAGGATAGACGCTACTGGCACCTCACCCACTGTCGCGATGAAAGATAGGATAAACACAACCGCTAGGATTGGCACAGACAGCGGTAGTAGAACCAGTCTGAATGCTTGCCAAGGCGTTGCACCATCAAGGGCTGCTGCCTCTTCCAGAGAGTTATCAATCGTCTCAAAGTAACCCTTAATCGTCCATACGTGCAGTGCAATACCACCTAGGTAAGAGAAGATTAGACCACCGTGTGTGTTCAAGCCTAAAAACGGAATGTATTGACCAAGTTTGTCAAACAGCGCGTAGATTGCTACTAGAGCCAATACTGCTGGGAACATTTGGAAAATCATCATCGCTTTCAGGATTGTGTTCTTACCTTTAAAGCGCATACGAGCAAACGCGTAAGCCGATGTCGTAGACAGTGTCACAATCAGAATCGATGTGATACCTGCAACCTTCACTGAGTTCCATAACCAAGTTAGCACAGGGAACGGAGGTGACGTTACCGAGCCATCTGCGTTCGTTACTGACATACCCAATGCTAACTTCCAGTGTTCCAATGATGGGTTATCTGGAATCAAACTACCGGTTGCGAAGTTACCTTCACGGAACGAGATCGCGATGATCATCAGTAGTGGGAAGATAATCATTGCCAAGAAGCACCACAACACTGCATGCGTTGCCCACACTCGGTATTTAAGGCCTTTACCTTGTACCATAGCCATTGTCGTGCTCCTTAATCTTGAGACAGTTTAGTGAAACGAAGGTTTAGTAACGCTAGTGCACCAACCAATAGGAAGATAAGCGTTGCGATAGCACTTGCTAGACCGAAGTCTTGACCGCCGCCGCCTTCGAATGCAATTCGGTACGTGTAGCTTACAAGCAAGTCTGTGTAACCCGCTGGCTCAGAAGTACCAATCATGTTCGGGCCACCGTTCGTCAATAGTTGAATCATTACGAAGTTGTTGAAGTTAAAGGCAAACGCTGCAATCAATAGCGGTGTAAGCGGTTTAATCATCAATGGGAACGTAATGCGCTTGAAGTTATCAAGGAAGTTCGCACCATCGATTGCTGACGCTTCGTATAAATCATCAGGAATCGCTTTAAGCAGACCCATACATAGAATCATCATGTAAGGGAAACCTAGCCATGTGTTAACCATCAACACCATGGTTTTCGCTAAGATAGGGTCTGAGAACCAGTTCGGGCTTAAGCCGAAGATATTCTCGAGCACCATGTTGATCTCACCAAAGCTTTGGTTGAATAGACCCTTAAAGATAAGAATCGAGATAAACGCGGGTACGGCGTAAGGCAGAATCAGTAGAACACGATAAATAGAACGACCTTTCAACTCTTCCCATTGCACGATGTTAGCCAATACAAGGCCGATAACTAGCGTGAACGCTACGGTACATACCGAGAAGATAACCGTCCAAATAAAGATGCTGATAAACGGTTCTTTAATGCCGTCATCTTTCCATACACGCTCAAAGTTATGCGTACCAATGCTAACCACGAAACCTGGAGAGATGGTATTACCCGTAAACTCACCATTTGCATCAACAGGCTGGTAGAAACCCACATCCATATTTGGCTTGAGAACTTCACCCGTTTCATTGTTGATTAACGTTTCTTCATCGTCTTGTAGCGTGTAAAGCGGAGCAACAGAAGCAAACTTACGTAAGCCACTCATGCGGATGTCACCACCGTCAGGTAGATTGAAATCAACACCACTGATTGCTGCTCGGTTTTGAATGATCGCTTTGATCTTCTCTTTTTCACCTTGCGCAGACTTAATAACAGATAGGTCCATCTCTGTTTCTGTCATATTGTCTAGAGAAAATACGTCAGTCGCTAACAGTTGATCGCCATCTTTTACAACGATCTGGTGACCGTCATCTGTCTTGTACAAAGTAAATGGGTAGCTCTCACCGCTTTGGAAAGAACGGTCTAAAAGAACGGTTTGAGTACGCTCTAGAGAAAGTTGGTTTTTCGCGCTGTAGTTAGTAAACGCAAGCCCTACGGTGTATGCCAATGGGAAAAGAATGAACAAGATCATTCCGGCAATACCTGGGTAAATATAACGGTGGGCGTAAGTTTTTTTACTACCAAAAATGTAAAGTGCCAAAGCCGTTAAGATCACTGTAAGCAGCGCAAAAGCGAGCTCACCGCGAGAATACATTAGAATTGTAGCGTAGCCGTTTATTAAGCCAACGCTACCAAGCAACCCCCATTTAATGAAGACGCTTTTACTGCCTGGAAGGCTTGATGGTGCTGGGATAGCATCTGTACCTTGAACTGACTGCATAGAGGAACCTGCTAGCGATATAGATAAAAAATAGAAAAGTAAGGAGAGGTTACCCTCTCCTTAAAAGGTAGTGCCTGGGTGTTACTTAACCATACGACCTTCAGCAGCTTTTAGTGCTTGGTCTACTGATTGACGGCCGTCAACTACGTTGCCGATCGCTTCTTCCATGCTGTACCAGAATGTTGTGAACTGAGGGATGTTAGGCATGATTTCACCGTTCATCGCGTTGTCCATTGTTGCTGCAATACGAGTATCGCTGTCTAGTTGACGTTGGAAAGAGTTAAGAGCAACAGCGCCTAGTGGCTTGTCGTCGTTCAGGCTCTTCATACCTTCATCTGTTAGTAGGTAGTTTTCCATAAACTCAACAGCTAGATCGCGGTTTGGAGACGCAGTGCTGATACCACCCGCCCATACACCAACGAAAGGTTTAGATGCTTTACCGTTGAACTTAGGTAGTGTTGTTACGCCGTAGTCTACGCCAGCTTTCTTGATGTTTTCCCAACCCCAAGGGCCGTTGATTGTCATTGCAACGTTACCTGCAACGAATTCAGACTCAGCTACTGAGTAATCCATGTCTGCAGAGATAACTTTGTCTTGTACCATCTTCTCGATGAAACCTAGAGACTTCTGAACACCTTCAGTCGCTACGCCCGCATCTTTAATGTCGTAACCTTCTGCAGTCTGTTTGAATGCGTAGCCGCCGTCAGCTGCAAGTAGAGGCCATGTGAAGTAAGCGCCGCCACGTAAAGGCCACATGATCGCTTTCTTGCCGTCTTTCTGAAGTTCAGCGTTAAGTGCTGGGATTTCTTCCCAAGACTTAGGTGGGTTAGGAACAAGTGCTTTGTTGTAAATTAGGGAAACTGACTCAACAGCAACAGGGTATGCGATTGTTTTACCCTCGTATGAAACAGCGTCCCATGCGAAGTCTACGATACCTTCTTTAGTCTCTTTAGAAGGTTTGATATCAACAAGAAGTCCCGCTTCTGCATAGCCGCCAAAACGGTCATGTGCGTAGAAGATCATGTCTGGGCCATCGCCAGCTGCTGCTACTTGAGGGAATTTTTCTTCTAGCTTGTCAGGGAAAGCGACGGTTACTTTAACACCAGTATCTTCTTCGAAGCGTTTACCTACTTCAGCCATGCCTTCATAAGCTTTGTCACCACCTACCCAGATTGTTAGTTGTCCTTCTTCGATAGCAGCATTTGCACCAAAAGAACCCAGAGCAACTATTGTACCTAGAGCTACAGCGCTTAGAGCGTTTTTCATGTGAATATCCTTTTTATATTTATACGTAGGGCACATCTACCAAGACGAGCCAGTTTTCGGAGGTTATGATCTGAGAAAACAGACCCTAGCTCATCATCCTAGCCACTACGCCCTAGCTATTATGGCTTAAATTCGTGATCACCATCCGGTCAGATTAGAGACTGCAATCACAAAACGCATACTCATCGTGATCAACATCACCGTTACGCGGTGGATTTATTTGAACTGGATCGCCAATTATTAATAACCCCATTTATCTACTCCTCCCCTCCTACTCCCCCTAGTTAATTTTCCATTAGGAGGATGTACCCTTACGCCAATTCACCGAAACTGCATTCATCCAAGAGTGGATAGTAAGAACCCTTTACCGGCAAGTGTTATGCGTTGACGCATTATTCATTTAGTTGGCTTCACTGCCCGCTGGTGTCTTATATTAGCATCGAGCTAAATCTGTGATTGAATCACGGGGGAGGTTTAGCTGGATGTGGGGGAAATGGGCATCAGTTTGGCTATGACGGGTGGGCTTGGTTAAAGAAGCCAAGTCTCACCCACTTTTTTCTTACTCACTCAATACTTACCAATTCCTACAGTTACTGCTGACCCAAAAATTTCTTATAATGATAAGCAGTAAAACTTAAAATTTGATCGATCGAGGACAAGCTAGATGGCGAGTGTCACGTTAAAAAACGTTTATAAATCATATGGTGATGTACAGATTTCTAAGGACGTAACCTTAGACATCAACGAAGGTGAATTCGTAGTATTCGTTGGACCATCAGGTTGTGGTAAATCGACGCTATTACGTTGTATCGCAGGTCTAGAAGACATTACGTCTGGTGATTTGTACATTGGCGACCAACGCATGAATGACGTTGAACCGTCAAAGCGTGGCGTAGGTATGGTATTCCAGTCTTATGCGCTTTACCCTCACCTTAACCTATACGACAACATGTCTTTCGGTCTTAAGCTAGCAAACGCAAATAAAGCTGAGATCGACAAACGCGTTGAACATGCTGCAGAAATCCTTCAGCTTGGTCACCTTCTTGAGCGCCAACCTAAAGCGCTTTCTGGTGGTCAACGTCAACGTGTTGCGATTGGTCGTACTCTGGTTTCTCAACCAAACGTATTCCTACTTGATGAGCCTCTATCAAACCTAGATGCCGCGCTACGTGTTCAAATGCGTTCGCAAATCACCAAGCTACAGCGTCAACTGGGTTGTACCATGATCTACGTTACCCACGACCAAGTGGAAGCGATGACAATGGCGGATAAGATCGTTGTTCTGGATGGTGGTTATGTATCTCAAGTCGGTAAGCCGCTTGACCTTTACCACTACCCTCAAAACCGTTTCGTTGCTGGCTTTATTGGCTCACCGAAGATGAACTTCATGTCGGTACACATTGAACAAGCTGAAGCAGAACGCGTATTGGTACAACTTTCTAATGGCATGACTTTCTGGATCCCTGTTGACGGGACGACGGTTAATGCTGGTGATCGTATGTCTCTGGGTATTCGCCCTGAACACTTGATGTCTGCTGAATCAGGTGACGCGACGATTGAAGCTGACGTGATGATGGTAGAGAAACTAGGTAACGAAACTCAGGTTTACCTAAACCTTGAAAGTGCCGATGCTGATGTTATCTATCGCCAGCCAGACACGTTGAAAATCGAATCAGGTGACAAGTTGGCGATTGGTATTCCAGCGCACCGTTGTCACCTGTTCCACAGCGATGGCCGCGCATGTCGTCGTTTGTACAAAGAATACGGCACAGACTAATCGCTTAGCCTTTTAGGATATAACTTGCCCATATCGAATCCCTCTTACTCAGTAAGGGGGATTTTTTTATGTGCTGGATATTTTTATGTGTTGGATACGAGTTTCACTTACATTGAATAGTTCATGAGTCAGCCACTCGGTCTTTCGCTAGCGGCAATAAAAAAGGTCTAGCAAGCGCTAGACCTTTATCTGTTAGTTGAACGAAGCCGCTACGC
>NZ_JBFROW010000065.1:0-60875 GCF_041471665.1 Vibrio sp. 10N.261.51.F11
TAACTGATCGGCATTAGACCACCAGGTCGCTTTTTTGTTTCTGTTCGCTATTTTTTCGTCACAAGTGTTATGACTTTTGTTGTTAAATGTTGATAGCGTTAAAGAAATGAGAACAAGATTGTCGCTATAATCGCCATCCATAAGAATCTTCTAAAATAATAAGAGTGAGTGCGATAACAACAAATGCACCAAGCTCAATTTCAACAGGTTCTCTAAACCATACTTTCAAGTAATGTCGTCATGCCCGACTTAACCGGGCAAACAAGCCACAAAAAGGATAGTCCATGAGTCAGGATAAAATCGATATCAAAGATGTGACTCCTAAAACCTTTAACCCGAAAACACATAAAGGTAATGGAGATCGATTTAACCCAAGTAACCGAATCTATGTTCGAGAAAGCAAAGGTAAATTCCAACAACTGCGTCGCTATGGCGGTTGGTTCTTACTTTTACTTTTTGCGCTTATCCCATGGATTCCCTTTGGTGAACGTCAAGCGATCTTGCTCGATATCGGCAGCCAACAGTTCAACTTCTTTGGCACCACCTTATACCCGCAAGATCTGACCCTACTCGCGATCCTATTTATGATTGCCGCGTTTGGCCTGTTTTTCATAACCACCTTCTTAGGCCGTGTCTGGTGTGGCTATTTATGCCCACAAACCGTCTGGACCTTCATGTATATCTGGTTCGAAGAGAAGCTAGAAGGCGCTGCCAATAAGCGAAGAAAACAAGACTCGGGCAAACTGACGAGCAATTTAATCCTCAGAAAAACCCTCAAACACATTGCGTGGTGGGCGATTGCCATTGCGACGGGCTTAACCTTTGTTGGTTACTTCATCCCAATCAAAGAGTTAGTGGTTGGCTTCTTTACCTTTAACTCGTCTTTCTGGCCGGTGTTTTGGGTACTGTTCTTTGCTGGATGTACTTATGCCAATGCGGGTTGGATGCGTTCAATTGTTTGTCTGCACATGTGTCCTTACGCGCGTTTCCAGTCGGCAATGTTCGATAAAGACACCTTCATCGTTGGTTACAACACAGAACGTGGTGAAAGCCGTGGCCCTCGCTCTCGTAAAGCCGATCCAAAAGAGCTTAGTCTAGGCGACTGTATTGACTGTAATCTGTGTGTACAAGTGTGCCCTACGGGTATCGATATCCGTGACGGCCTGCAATACGAGTGTATTAACTGCGGCGCGTGTATTGATGCCTGTGACAACACGATGGAGCGTATGGGCTATGAGAAAGGCCTGATCAATTACACCACCGAGCACAGACTTGAAGGTCACTCGACCAAGGTAATGCGTCCCAAGCTGTTGGGCTATGGCGCTATCTTGATCGTGATGCTGGGCTTGTTCTTCGCCCAAATCGCGAGCGTTGATCCTGCCGGCCTAAGTGTTCTGCGTGACCGAAACCAACTGTTTAGAGTCAATAACCAAGGGTTGGTTGAAAACACCTACACCTTGAAAGTGATCAACAAGACTCAACAAGAGCAAGAGTACAAACTCGATGTTAGCGGACTGCCCGATTCTATCTGGTATGGTAAACAGACGATTACTGTCGATCCAGGCGAGGTTTTGAACCTACCTATCAGTTTGGGCGCCGACCCAGAAAAACTGAGCTCACCAGTTTCGACAATTCAGTTTATACTCTCGGATAATGAAGAGTTTACGATGGAAGTCGAAAGCCGCTTTATCAAGAAGCTCTGATACCCGCACCGTAGTGCTTGGTATAACAACCCAATAAATGGAAAAAGGCTCAGTAATGAGCCTTTTTTATTCTATGACGATGCAAGCCTTTAACTTTGATAACCTGACTCCTGACTTCATGTGGTACGCACTGGAGAGCATCGGAGTTCGCGCTGAATCCGGGCTTCTCGCTCTCAACAGTTACGAAAACCGTGTCTATCAGTTCACCGATGAAGGCCGTAAGCGCTACGTCGTTAAGTTTTACCGTCCACAACGCTGGAACAAGGCACAGATCCAAGAAGAGCATGACTTCGCACTCGAGCTTATCGAACAAGAGATGCCGGTTGCGCCTCCAATGCGAATCAACGGTGCAACCTTACATGAATACCAAGGCTACCTATTTGCACTATTTGAAAGTGTTGGCGGCAGACAGTATGAAGTTGACAATCTAGATCAATTGGAAGGCGTAGGACGCTTTCTTGGTCGTATTCATAAAGCCAGCGCGGGAAGAACATTCCAGCATCGCCCGACCATCAGCTTAGATGAATACCTTTATCAGCCACGTAAGATTCTAGAGAACTCTCAGTTTATCCCGACGCACCTAGAAAATGCCTTCTTCAATGACGTTGACCTTCTGATCAAAGAGCTAGAGAGCCAGTGGCCGAGCAACATTGAGAATATCCGCCTGCACGGTGACTGCCACCCTGGCAATATTTTGTGGCGCGATGGGCCAATGTTCGTCGATCTTGATGACGCACGTAACGGCCCTGCGATACAAGATCTGTGGATGCTGCTCAATGGCGAGCGCCAAGATAAGCTGATGCAACTGGATATTTTGCTAGAGAGTTACCAAGAGTTTTGCGATTTTAATACCGCACAACTGAAACTAATCGAACCACTACGCGGTCTACGTATGGTGCATTACATGGCATGGTTGGCGAAACGATGGCACGATCCTGCGTTTCCTCTGGCCTTCCCGTGGTTTAATGATCCGAAATATTGGGAGCAACAAGTACTTGCTTGTAAAGAGCAAATTGCTACCCTGCAAGAGCCACCACTTTCGTTAATGCCTCAGTGGTAACAGCAATCGCAACATACAACTAGATAAAAATTCAAACATAATGGAGATTGGATAAATGAAAAAGCTATTCGCATTTTTCTCATTGATCATGTTGAGCCTTACCGCTCACGCTGCGAAATTTAACGAAGGTGAACACTACAAAGTTCTCGACCTAGAAGCATCAAAAAAACCAATGGTGACAGAGTTCTTCTCTTTTTACTGCCCACACTGTAATAGCTTTGAGCCAATCATCCAGCAGCTAAAACAACAGCTACCTAAAGACGCTAAGCTACAGAAGAACCATGTTTCATTCATGGGTGGCAACATGGGTCTGCCAATGAGCAAAGCTTACGCGACAATGATTGCACTGAAAGTTGAAGATAAAATGGTGCCAGTGATGTTTAACCGCATCCACACAATGAACAAGCCACCACGTGATGAAGAAGAACTGCGTCAAATCTTCCTAGACGAAGGCGTTGATGCGAAGAAATTCGATGCTGCGTATAACGGCTTTGCTGTAGATTCTATGGTTCGTCGCTTCGACAAAGCATTCAAAGACAGCGGCCTTTCAGGTGTACCCGCTGTTGTGGTTAACAACCGCTACCTAGTAGAAGCTCAAGGTATCAACTCTCTTGATGAGTACTTCGAGCTCGTGAACTTCTTATTAAAGAAGTAAGCCATTGATGAAAGGAAGCTTCGGCTTCCTTTTTTTTTGCTAGTTCAAAAATCATTATTGATAAATAATTAACCTGGAAGTTTAAAGCTTTACTGCTATTAATAACCCGTCCTAAGAACCGGTGGGCAAGGAGCCCTTGAATGAAAATAAAAATAACTCTCTTGGCATTGAGCGTTGCGGCTTCTCCCGCTTTTGCCAAGCTTGCAGACCAACAAGGTTTCAGTGGTGAAATCTCTCTCAATACCGGGGTTACCTCTTCCACCTCGAACTTTAATACCGATGCTGATAGCAATCTTTCATCCACAGATCAGAAGGCTTCTTCGGAAAGCTCTTTTCTGGTTGCTCCTTTAGGTAGTGTTGCTTATACCTTTGGTGAAAAGCTAAACCATCAGGTATACACAGGTACCGCGCGAGATGATGTAGCAACAGGTACTGTAGTTCTCGAAGTCGGTTACAAATACCAACTTGAGTCAGGCATGGTGATCGACGCTTCACTGCTGCCAACCATTATGTCTGGTGAAACTTGGGCTGATCCATACAACACCACATCAGCTCGCACCAAGACCGATGAAACTGGCAATGCGTTTCGTTTGAAGCTAAGCAACATTGCGGGCTCAGCTTTCTCGCTAGACATGGCCTATGCGACCAAAGATGTCGACAAGGATGATATTCAAGATCAAGAGCTCAAACGAGATGCCAATACTCTCTACTTGAAAGGTCAATATCGCCTGCCACTTAGTCGTACCATGATGCTTATTCCATCCGTCATCTATCAAACACGTGATGCTGATGGTAAAGCTGAATCTTACGACCAATTCGGTGGTGAGGTAAGCTTGTTTGGTGGCATGGGGCGTCACAAGTACGCACTAACAGCGGGTTACAACCAACGCTCTTACGATGCGAGCAACCCGATCTACGACAAGAAACGCAGCGACGACAATATCAACCTATTCGCCGCCTATGAGTATGATCAATTCATGGATTGGGAAAACTGGTCGTTTATTTCACTGGCAGGCTACGGCACCAGCGACTCGAACATTACCTTCTACGACGAGTCTCAATATATAGTTTCAGTTGGCTTGAACTACAAGTTCTAACCTTAGCGAGTATGAACTGCAATCCAACGAAAGCCTGCATCTAAGCAGGCTTTTTCTGCTTGCTAGACAGCTTGAGCCGTGAGTTGTTTCAGCAAGCGATCCATCGCGCGATAGCCTAGCGCTTCTGATAGATGTTTCTTTTCGATCTGCTCGTTACCGTCAAGGTCGGCAATGGTTCGTGCCACCTTAATAATTCGATGATAAGCACGAATCGATAAACCCAAGCGATGTAGTGCTGTCTCAAGAAACTCTGCATCTTCGCGTCGCAGTGGGCAATACTTCTCAATTTCTCGGCTACCTAACAGTGCATTCGATTTATGGTTGCGAGATAGCATTAACTCTCGCGCCTGCCTAACCCTTTGCTTAACTACTTGAGTGGTTTCACCGCGATCACCGCCTTCGGCCAACATTCCTTTTGGCAACAGAGGTATCTCCAATGACATATCGAACCTATCCAGCAAGGGCCCAGATAAGCGATTGAGGTAACGCAGGATGATCTGTGGGTTGGCGCGCGCCTGGTTACCTTCGTAATAACCCGTTGGACTTGGGTTAAGTGCACCGACCAATTGAAAACGCGCAGGAAAACGAGTCTTGCCCGCAGCACGGGAGATAATGATCTCGCCCGACTCTAGTGGCTCTCGTAATGAATCAAGCACCTTGCGCTCAAACTCCGGCATCTCATCTAAGAACAATAAGCCGTTATGCGCTAAAGAGATCTCTCCGGGGCGAGGCACCGAACCACCACCCACTAATGCCGCCATTGAACTGGAATGGTGAGGAGAGCGAAAAGGTCGTTGCTTCCAGTTGTATTGATTGATTTCTTGTTGCGTTAACGAGGCCACCGACGCGGTTTCCATCGCTTCGTCATCACTCATTTCAGGTAATAGGTCACGCAGTCGAGAAGCGAGCATAGTTTTTCCGGTTCCGGGTGGGCCAAGAAACAATAAGTTATGATTCCCAGCAGCGGCTATCTCTAGAGCTCGCTTTCCTTGTTGTTGGCCGATAATATCTTGTAGGTCGCGAAGCACTGAAACATCAGCCTGATGATGTTCCGTTCTATATAGCCCAAGCTGAGCCTGTCCACACATGTCAGCACAAACCTCCAACAAGGTTTGTGCAGATTTATGCGCTCCCTTGCCCACCAGCGCAGCCTGATCACCGTTATGATGTGGGACAACTAAGCATCGCTCTACACTGTCGGCGGCTAACGTCGCAGGCAAAACGCCCTTTACCGAGCGAAGTTCTCCTGACAATGCCAACTCACCGATAAATTCATGTTGAGCTATTTTTGATGTCGGAAGCTGATCTGACGCCACCAAAATCCCAAGCGCGATGGGCAGGTCAAAACGGCCACCTTCTTTGGGCAAATCGGCTGGGGCGAGATTGACCGTGATTCTTTTCGATGGAAACTCAAAGCGAGAATTGATGATCGCGCTTCTCACTCGGTCTTTAGATTCCTTGACCGTTGTTTCAGGTAGACCCACCAGCGTGAAGCCAGGCATTCCGTTGCTTATATGCACCTCAACGGTCACTTCTGGCGCCTCTACACCCACACTAGCTCGGCTATGAATTATCGCGAGTCCCATAACTTTCCTTTGTCTTTGATTTAAAAGTATTCGCTCTGGATATTAGTTGCTCACCAAAGCGATAAGGTTGTTATATAGCTTGGTGGAATGGTATTTTAATGTGAAAAAAGAATGACATTTCCCTTGTCATGCGGCAGATTTGTGTGATAACACTAGAGATGTAGACATTTACTGAAGACAATAAACGAGAAAACTCGAATATTATGATTTTTAACGCTCGCATTTACGCACTGATTAACCTGATTATCGTAGTCATTATTAAGACTGCGCGGGGGCGAGTGGGAAGAAAGTAACCACGAATTAGAAAAAACCCCCGCACTGACAAGTCCGGGGGTTTTTTCTAATTTAAACATTCGATTTTTATATTTTTGAGCATTTTCGGCTTTGCCGATTTACAGGAAGAATGGGAGCACAAGATGTGCAGAGACAAAGGAAACAGTTACCAAAATAAAGGTAATACGGGAGAATTCCGATGAAAGGCGCAGAACTAGTCGTATCCGCACTCAAGCAACAAGGAATTGAGACCGTATTTGGTTACCCCGGTGGTGCCATCATGCCAATCTACGATGCACTCTATGACGGCGGGGTTGAACATATCCTATGTCGCCATGAGCAAGGCGCCGCTATGGCCGCGATCGGCATGGCTAGAGCAACACAAGATGTCGCTGTTTGTATGGCAACCTCGGGACCAGGTGCAACCAACCTAGTCACTGGCCTTGCTGATGCCTTTATGGATTCAATCCCATTGGTTGCTATCACAGGTCAGGTTGCAAGTTCCCACATTGGTACCGATGCATTCCAAGAAATGGATGTGATTGGTATGTCTCTGTCATGTACTAAACACAGCTACCTAGTAACTGATATTGAAGAGCTAGCTCCAACCCTCGCTGAAGCGTTTGTGGTAGCAAAGTCTGGCCGCCCTGGCCCGGTTATCGTCGATATCGCTAAAGACGTTCAACTAGCAGAAGCACCTGTTAACGCTCTTCCTGAATTTACTCCACCCGCAATTCCTGTTGCGACAACTGATGCCATTGAACAGGCACAGTACTTTTTGTCTCAAGCGACCCGTCCTGTTTTATACGTAGGTGGTGGTGTTCAACTTGCTAAAGCAACCGATGCGGTTCGTGAGTTTTTACGCCTAAACCCAATGCCAGCAGTAAGCACACTGAAAGGCTTGGGCACTATCGAACGTGACGACCCACACTACCTTGGCATGCTGGGTATGCACGGCACTAAAGCCGCTAACCTTGTGGTTCAAGAGAGTGACCTGTTGATTGTTGTCGGTGCTCGTTTTGATGACCGAGTAACTGGCAAACTCGATACCTTTGCGCCGCATGCTAAGGTTATCCATATCGATATCGATGCCGCTGAGTTCAGCAAACTGCGTCTTGCCAATGCGCCAATTCGCGGTGACATCAACAAGATCATGCCTCAACTAGAGCTAAGCCAAGACATCTCCTCTTGGGTTCATCACTCTGAAGGTCTTCGTAGCTCATTCAAATGGCGTTACGACCACCCTGGTGATCTGGTTTTTGCTCCACTGCTGTTGAAGCAACTGTCAGACATGATGCCAGCAAGCTCTATCGTATCGACTGATGTGGGCCAACACCAAATGTGGGCAGCTCAGCACATTCAGCCTCGCGATCCACAGAACTTCATTACCTCTGCCGGTTTAGGCACCATGGGCTTTGGCTTGCCAGCTGCAATGGGTGCATCGGTTGGGCGTCCTGACGACCAATCTATACTTATCTCTGGTGACGGCTCGTTCATGATGAACATTCAAGAGCTTGGCACATTGAAGCGTCGTCAGATCCCAGTGAAGATGGTACTGCTTAATAACTCTCGTTTGGGCATGGTTCGCCAATGGCAATCGCTGTTCTTTGATGGCCGCCACAGTGAAACTATCTTAGATGACAACCCTGATTTCGTGATGCTCGCGAAAGCGTTCGATATCCCGGGCAAAACCATCACTCGTAAAGAAGAAGTAGAACCAGCATTGAAAGAGATGCTAGAGAGCAAAACCGCTTACCTACTTCATGTTCTTATCGATGAAGAAGAAAACGTATGGCCACTAGTACCGCCAGGTGCTTCAAACAGTGAGATGTTGGAGAACACATAACATGAAAAGATACCTATTAGACATCAAAGCCGATGATAAGCCTGTACTACTAGAGCGTGTTCTTCGTGTTATCCGCCACCGTGGCTTCATTGTTAAGCAAGTTGCGGGCACTCAAAACCACGAAAGCAAAGTGGCGAGTGTTGAGATCATCGTAGACAGTGACCGTCCGATCTCGTTCTTGGTAAACCAAATCGAAAAGCTGTGGGATGTACGTACCGTTGACGTTATCTCGATCAGCCGTAATGAACTGCCAAACAACAACTTACAACAAAAGATAAACGCATAAGGAACCGCAAACATGACAGCTAAAACAGCAGACTATATTTGGTTTAACGGTGAGATGGTTCCTTGGGCAGAGGCGAACGTTCACGTCCTGACTCACGCAATGCACTACGGTACTTCTGTGTTTGAAGGTGTTCGTTGTTACAACACACCAAAAGGGCCGGTTATCTTCCGTCACCCTGAACATGCTAAGCGCCTAAAAGACTCAGCAAAAATCTATCGCTTCCCTATTCCTTACACTGAGGAAGAAATTATGGAAGCGACTCGCGAAACGCTACGCCAAAATAAGCTAGAGTCAGCGTACATCCGCCCTCTAGGTTTCGTAGGTAACGTTGGTTTGGGTGTCTGCCCGCCAGAAAATACTGAGATGGAACTGATCATCGCTGCTTTCCCTTGGGGGTCTTACCTAGGCGAAGAAGCACTAGAAAACGGCGTTGATGCAATGATTTCTAGCTGGAACCGTGCCGCTCCAAACACGATCCCAACCGCAGCAAAAGCCGGTGGTAACTACCTATCTTCACTATTAGTTGGTGGCGAAGCTCGCCGTCATGGTTACGATGAAGGCATCGCACTGAGTGTTGATGGTTACCTTTCTGAAGGGGCTGGTGAGAACATCTTTGTGGTACGTAACGGCGTGCTATCCACACCACCAGCGACCAGTGCGATTCTGCCGGGTATCACGCGTGATTCGATCATGACACTAGCAAAAGACATGGGTTATGAGATCCGTGAAGAGAACATTGCTCGTGAAGCGCTATACCTTGCCGATGAAGTATTCATGACAGGCACAGCGGCGGAAATCGTTCCGGTTCGCAGCGTAGACAAAATTACAGTAGGTGAAGGCAAACGCGGTCCTATCACTGAAAAAGTTCAAGCGGCTTACTTTGGTCTATTCAATGGAACCACTGAAGATAAGTGGGGCTGGTTAGACTACGTTTACCCAGCAGACCAAACTTCAGAAAACCAAACGCAAACAACTAAGTAAGCAACAGCCAAATATTTTATAAGGATTTAAGCAATGCCAATCTATCGTTCAGCAACGACTACCCACGGACGCAACATGGCTGGTGCGCGCGCTTTATGGCGTGCAACTGGCGTTAAAGATGATGACTTCGGTAAGCCAATCATCGCAGTTGTAAACTCTTTCACTCAATTCGTACCAGGCCACGTTCACCTTAAAGATATGGGTCAATTGGTAGCAGGTGAAATCGAGAAAGCGGGCGGTATCGCTAAAGAATTCAACACCATCGCAGTTGATGATGGTATCGCAATGGGTCACGGTGGCATGCTGTACTCACTGCCATCACGTGAGCTTATCGCAGACTCAGTAGAGTACATGGTGAATGCTCACTGTGCGGATGCGATGGTATGTATCTCTAACTGTGACAAAATCACTCCGGGAATGATGATGGCTGCAATGCGCCTTAACATCCCAGTGATCTTTGTATCAGGCGGCCCAATGGAAGCAGGTAAAACCAAGCTTTCCGATCAAATCATCAAGTTAGACCTTGTTGATGCAATGATTCAAGGTGCCGATCCAACGATTTCTGATGAGCAAAGTGAGCAAGTAGAACGTTCTGCGTGTCCGACATGTGGTTCTTGTTCAGGTATGTTCACGGCTAACTCAATGAACTGTCTAACTGAAGCGCTAGGCCTATCTCAGCCTGGTAACGGTTCTATGCTAGCAACGCACGCTGACCGTGAAGAGCTATTCATCAATGCTGGTAAGCGTATCGTTGACCTGACTAAGCGTTACTACGAGCAAGATGACGCATCAGCACTGCCTCGTAACATCGCGAACCGCGCAGCCTTTGAAAATGCAATGGCTCTAGATATCGCAATGGGTGGCTCGAGTAACACCGTTCTTCACCTATTGGCAGCAGCTCAAGAAGGTGAAGTCGACTTTGATATGGGTGATATCGACGAGATGTCTCGCCGCGTTCCACACCTATGTAAGGTTGCGCCTTCAACACCTAAATACCACATGGAAGACGTTCACCGCGCTGGTGGTGTTATGGCTATCCTAGGTGAACTAGACCGCGCAGGCCTACTGAACAACCAAACTCGCACTGTACTTGGCCTAAGCATGCAAGAGCAGCTAGCTCAATACGACATCATGCAGACAGAAGACGAAGCGGTACTTAAGTTCTTCCGCGCGGGCCCAGCAGGTATTCGTACCACCAAAGCCTTCTCACAAGATTGCCGTTGGGATCGTCTTGATGACGACCGTAAAGAAGGTTGTATCCGTACTAAAGAGAATGCATTCAGCCAAGAAGGTGGCCTAGCCGTACTTTCAGGCAACATCGCCGTTGACGGTTGTATCGTTAAGACAGCAGGTGTTGATGAAGAGAACCTGAAATTCCAAGGTCCTGCTATCGTATTTGAAAGCCAAGATAGTGCTGTTGATGGCATCTTAGGTGGCAAAGTGAAAGCGGGCGAAGTGGTTGTTATTCGTTACGAAGGTCCTAAAGGTGGTCCGGGCATGCAAGAAATGCTTTACCCAACCACTTACCTAAAATCTATGGGTCTAGGCAAGTCTTGTGCTCTATTAACAGATGGTCGTTTCTCGGGTGGTACATCGGGTCTGTCTATCGGTCACGCTTCTCCAGAAGCAGCAAGTGGCGGTGTGATTGGTCTAGTAAACACTGGCGATATCATCACTATCGACATCCCTAGCCGTTCGATCACACTTGATGTGCCTGAAGCTGAACTAGAAGCGCGTCGTGTTAAGCAAGACGCACTAGGCTGGAAACCAGAAAACCGTCAGCGTGAAGTGTCTTTCGCACTGAAAGCTTACGCAAGCATGGCGACCAGTGCCGACAAAGGCGCCGTGCGTGATAAGTCTAAGCTAGAGGGCTAGTCTATGAGTGATGACACGGTCAGTCCCCAAAAACAAACTGGCGCAGATTATCTGCGTCAGATCCTGAGAGCGCCAGTTTACGAAGCCGCAATCGTGACACCTCTGCAAGAGATGCCTCGCTTAAGTGCTCGCATTGGTAATCAGGTTCAGCTAAAGCGTGAAGACCGTCAGCCGGTCCACTCGTTCAAGCTACGTGGTGCCTACAACATGGTATCAAGCCTTTCAGAGCAACAGAAAGCCGCAGGTGTGATTGCAGCATCGGCAGGTAACCATGCTCAAGGTATGGCGCTGTCCGGTTCTAAGCTTGGTATTCAAACCACGATTGTGATGCCAAAAACCACACCAGACATCAAGGTTGATGCGGTACGTGGCTTTGGCGGTAACGTAGTTCTACACGGCAGCAACTTTGATGAAGCTAAAGCTGAAGCAGAACGCCTTTCCGCTGAACATGGCTACACCTTTGTGCCTCCATTCGATCACCCATTGGTGATCGCCGGACAGGGCACCATGGGTATGGAGATGCTGCAGCAGAATGGTCATATGGATTACATCTTTGTGCCGGTTGGTGGTGGTGGCTTAGCTGCGGGTGTTGCTGTATTAGTAAAACAGCTGATGCCAGAGATTAAAGTCATTGCAGTAGAACCAGAAGATTCGTCTTGCTTAAAAGCGGCCCTCGATGCCGGTGAACCTGTGGTACTGGATCAGGTCAGTATGTTTGCTGATGGTGTTGCGGTTAAACGCATTGGTGAAGAGACATTCCGTCTTTGCCAACAGTACATTGACGGTCACATTGCAGTCTCTAGCGATGAGATATGCTCTGCGGTGAAAGACATCTTTGAAGACACTCGTGCGATTGCTGAACCTTCAGGAGCGCTTGCTCTGGCTGGTTTGAAAAAGTTTGCTGAACAGAACCAACTGCAAGACAAGCAATTAGCAACGGTATTGTCTGGTGCTAACACCAACTTCCACGGTCTGCGTTATGTGTCTGAACGTTGTGAGTTAGGTGAGAAGCGAGAAGGTTTGCTTGCGGTGACTATCCCTGAGCGACAAGGGGCGTTCCTAGAGTTCTGCAATATTATTGGCGGCCGAGCGGTGACGGAGTTTAACTACCGCCACAACGACGAAAGCCTAGCGAATATCTTCGTTGGTGTACGTCTGCAAGGTGGTCAGGAAGAACTTGAGCACATCATCAATGACCTACGTGAGGGCGGATATCCAGTCGTCGACCTTTCTGATGATGAGATGGCAAAACTACACATTCGCTATATGATTGGCGGCAAACCATCAAAACCATTGAAAGAGCGCCTATACAGCTTCGAGTTTCCTGAATACCCAGGAGCCTTGATTAAGTTCCTTGATACCTTAGGTACCCACTGGAACATCAGCCTGTTCAACTATCGTAACCACGGTGCCGATTATGGTCGCGTATTGTGTGGCTTCGAACTTGGCGATGATGATTTAGCTCAGTTCTCAACACATTTACGAGAGCTTGGTTATCAGTGTAAAGATGAAACCGATAACCCTTCCTACAAGTTCTTCTTGTCTTAAGAATTAAACTATCAAACCCAAAAGAGCGAGTTTTTACTCGCTCTTTTTATTGATGCTGATTCAGCTTAAGCTTGAAAAGGATCTTCTTGTAAACAGATCATTAGATCGCCTTGCGATGATCCAACCAATCTTGGTGAAGTTGCTCACTCGATCCTAGGTACTTCACCATCCATTCGATCAGTTTATGGTTATCGTCTTTTCGCCAGACCAAACAACAATGACTCTGCGGGCTCGGTTCAGGCAGTATTTTTTCCACCAGCAAGCCTTGCTCGATAATTGGCGCGGCAATGTGCCTCGGCATATAACCCACCCCAACTCCATTCTTAAGACACTCTATGGCGCTATACCAGTTAGGTAACAATAGGCGTCTTTGATTTGAGTAATGGCCTGTGTGTCGCTTAGGGAGCACACTAGAGGTATCGTCCAAACATATTGCGGGATACTGACTAACAAACTCTTCATTGAGGTTCTGTTCGCGCACACACGGGTGGCTTGGCGACATCACAAACGCCCAATCTAGGCGTCCCATATCTTTAACCTCAAAGTCGCCGCCGACCGGAATCGCCGAGGTCGCACCAATCACAATATCCGCTCTGCCCTGTGCAATCGCCTCCCAAGAGCCATTAAACACCTCCATGTTGATCTGAAGCTCTGCAAACTCAAAGGTTTGGTAGAACTCTTCAATCATCGGCTTCATTTTGTCGAGCTTAACCACGTTATCGAGCGTTAGGCGTAAGGTTTTCTTCCAGCCACGCGCTGCTCGGCGAGTCTGGGCACTGACCTCTTCCATCTGTCTCAGTAACGCACGTGCCTCTTCAATGAACAATTCACCTGCCGGTGTCAGCTCAACCTTTCTCGGTAAACGTCTGAAAAGCAGCACATCCAGTTCTTGTTCGACCTGTCTGACACCATAACTGATCGCCGATGGTACTTTGTGCAATTGTTCTGCCGCCGCAGTAAAACTGCCTAAGCGAGCTACCGTATCGAGCATTTCTAAAGAGGATTTAGAGAACATAAGCCTTCAAATTTTTTGATTGATAACAACATATTTTAGCGTTTTATTTTATCAGGTTCGAAAAATAGAATGTCAGCATAAATAAACAGGGGCTTTCACTTCTGTATATCAAACAATTTTTTTGATGATAAAAACATCACTACCTTTAGCTTAATGGCATCTTATGAATATTTCTAAATTTCAATTGGTCTACCTTGCAGTTCTTTCAATGCTTGGCTTTATTGCGACCGATATGTACCTTCCTGCATTTAAGGCAATGGAAGTTGATTTCGCAACCGGCCCAGAGCAAATTGCTCTGTCTCTAACGGTATTCCTTGGCGGTATGGCAATGGGTCAGCTTCTTTGGGGCCTAGCGAGTGACAAGTATGGTCACCGTAATACGTTGGCGGTTGGTCTTGTTATCTTTACTGCGGCTTCATTCGGCTTAGCATTCAGCACCGAGGTATGGCACCTACTGACACTACGCTTCATTCAAGCGATCGGTGTATGTGCTCCAGCGGTAATCTGGCAAGCAATGGTAATCAAGCGTTACTCACAAAGCAGTAGCCAGCAAATTTTTGCAACCATCATGCCTTTGGTTGCGCTATCTCCTGCACTAGCACCTCAGCTAGGTGTGTTACTGGCGGATAACTTTGGCTGGCATAGTATCTTCATCACGTTGACCTTGATGGGTGCATTGCTAGTGGCAACAACAATGGCTCAACCAAAAGAAGCGCCCGAAGTAAAACAAACATCGATTAAGACAGACATCAAGATGTTGCTTAAATCAAAGCCTTACATGGGTAATGTTTTAATGTTTGCATCAGCATCGGCAGCGTTCTTCGCTTACCTAACGGGTATGCCTGAGATCATGGCTCAGCTAGGTTATGAAGCAAAAGACATCGGTTTGAGCTTTATCCCACAAACAATCGCGTTCATGGCGGGTGGTTACTTCGGTAAGCAAGCAGTGAAGAAATATGGCGATGGCGTTGTACTAAGAAACCTTATCGGTTTGTTCAGTGTAGCGGCGATGCTTATCTTTATCGCATCACAGTGGGAACTGACGTCAATCTGGCCTCTACTTGCGCCTTTCTGTTTGATTGCTGTCGCAAACGGCGCACTTTACCCAATCGTAGTAAACCGTGCTCTATCAAGCGCTAAACAAAGCCCAGCAACAGCTGCTGGTCTACAAAACAGCCTGCAAATCAGTATCAGTGGCCTATCAAGTGCATTGGTCGCGGCAATGGCTAGCCAAGCACTAAGCGCGACGGGTATTGCCGTTGTGATCTGTTTGGGTGCGTTGTGGGTTGGCTATATTGTTTCGAACAAAGAGCTTTCTGAACACTTCGCGACACCTGACAACTCTCGAGTAGTCGCTGACGAGAAACAAGACTAGTTTCTAAGTTAACGAAAACAAAAAAGAGCGAGATTACTCGCTCTTTTTTTATATCTAGATAAATAAGAAAAAGCCAGTAGCGGTACTACTGACTTTCATTTAAATCATCTTATTTATTAAGAGACTACTTTTTCTTAGTCGGACGCTGCCAGTCAGCAATCTTACGTTCTTTCGCACGGCTGATAACTAGCTCATTTTCAGAAACATCGCGTGTTACGGTAGAGCCAGCACCAACCGTCGCACCATTACCAATCGTAACAGGCGCTATTAATTGGCTGTCTGAACCAACGAATACGTCGTCGCCAATGATGGTCTTAAACTTATTCGCACCATCATAATTACAAGTAATTGCACCCGCCCCTACGTTTACACGCTGACCAATTTCAGCATCGCCCAAGTACGTTAGGTGATTCGCTTTAGAACCTTCACCAAGGCGAGTGTTCTTCACTTCAACAAAGTTACCAACGTGCGAATCGTTACGCATGTCTGCACCAGGGCGTAGGCGAGTGAATGGACCAACGGTACAGTCTTCCCCCACCGTTGCCCCTTCAATAACGCTGTATGGACGAACGATGGTGTTGTCGTCAATCTCACAGTCTTTCAATACACATCCCGTACCAATAACCACATTATCACCAATGCTGACACTGCCTTCAATGATAACGTTAGTATCGATCTCGACATCCATACCGCACTGCAGATCACCGCGTAGATCAAAGCGGCTAGGGTCGCGTAGCATCACGCCTTGCTTCAATAGCTTATCGGCTTGCGTAGCTTGGTAAGCGCGCTCTAGGCGAGCCAGTTGCGAACGATCGTTAACGCCTTCCACTTCAATTGGGCTTACTGGGTGTACCGCTTCAACTGCACGACCTTCGTCGTGAGCCGCAGCGATAACGTCAGTCAGGTAATATTCACCCTGTGCGTTGTCGTTGCTTAGACCTGACAACCAGCGCTTCAGATCGCCACCAGTCGCCACCATAACGCCGGTATTGATCTCTTTGATAAGCTTCTGCTCATCCGTTGCATCTTTCTGTTCAACGATAGCCACAACAGGGCCATTACGACGAATAATACGTCCGTAGCCCATCGGGTTGTCTAACACGACAGTAAGTAGCGCGATGCCACCGTTTGGTTGAGCGTCTAATAGGTTTTCAATGGTTTCAGGTGAGATTAGTGGAACATCACCGTAGAGCACCAATACTTTTTCATCATCAGCGAAATGTGCAGATGCTTGATCCACAGCGTGACCTGTGCCGAGCTGTTCAGCTTGCAGTGCCCAGTTTACAGATTCTTCAGCTAAGGTAGCCTTCATCTGATCACCACCGTGGCCGTAAACCAGGTTGATGTTTTGAGCGCCTAGACCATTACATGTATCGATAACATGCTTCACCATTGGCTTACCCGCAAGTGTGTGCAGAACCTTTGGTGTGTTTGAATACATGCGAGTGCCTTTGCCCGCCGCGAGAATTACCGCGCTAAACTTCATTGTAAACCTATCCAACGTTATTTTTATTAAGCCGATATTGTAACCGTTTTTGGGCAAAAAATTAAATCGCAATAACCATTTAACCGGTAGTGATACGTAAAAGAAGCATTTTTGAGAATCTAAAAATGCAAAAAGGCGACCCTTAGGTCGCCTTTATCTCAGAGTCTGTAATCTTAAAAAGATTAACGACGCTGTTTTGTCAGTTCGATAACTCGTAACTGAGCAATGGCTTTAGCCAGTTCACCGGCCGCTTGTGCGAAGTCTATGTCGCCATGCTGATTTTGGATATTCTCCACAGCCTTGCGCTTAGCTTCTTCCGCCTTTGCTGCGTCTAGCTCTTCACCACGGATAGCTGTATCAGCCAGTACAGTTGCTGTACCAGGCTGAACTTCTACCATACCACCAGAAACATAAATGATTTCTTCGTGGCCGTGCTGCTTAACAATACGCACCATGCCAGGCTTGATAGCGGTCAGCAGTGGACAGTGACCATGGAAAATACCAAGTTCACCCTCACTACCGGTCACCTGAAACGTCTCAACAAGGCCTGAGAAAATTTGTTTCTCTGCACTTACAACGTCTAGGTGAAAGGTTATTGCTGCCATATCGCCTCCTAGTTAGCCTTATAGCTTCTTAGCATTCTCGATAGCTTCGTCAATTGCACCACAGTACATGAACGCTTGCTCTGGAATGTCATCGTATTCACCAGATAGAAGACCTTGGAAGCCACGTAGAGTCTCTTTAAGAGGTACGTAAATGCCTGGGTCACCTGTAAATACTTCCGCTACGTGGTAAGGCTGAGTTAGGAACTTCTCAATCTTACGAGCACGAGATACAACTTGCTTATCTTCTTCAGATAGCTCGTCCATACCTAGGATAGCAATGATATCTTTCAGCTCTTTATAGCGCTGAAGAGTAGACTGAACGCCACGAGCGATGTCGTAGTGCTCTTGTCCAACTACCAATGGATCCAGTTGACGTGAAGTAGAATCTAGCGGGTCGATCGCAGGGTATAGACCCATAGATGCGATGTTACGGTTAAGTACAACCGTTGCATCCAAGTGAGCGAACGTTGTTGCTGGAGACGGGTCAGTCAAGTCATCCGCAGGTACGTATACCGCCTGTACAGACGTGATAGAACCAGCTTTAGTTGACGTGATACGCTCTTGTAGAACACCCATTTCTTCAGCCAGTGTAGGTTGGTAACCTACCGCAGAAGGCATACGACCTAGAAGTGCTGATACTTCAGTACCTGCTAGTGTGTAACGGTAGATGTTATCAACGAACAGTAGAACGTCACGACCTTCGTCACGGAAGCGCTCTGCCATTGTTAGGCCAGTCAGGGCAACACGTAGACGGTTACCTGGTGGCTCGTTCATCTGACCGTAAACCATCGCTACTTTTGATTCTTCAGGTTTTTCGATGTTTACAACACCTGCTTCCTGCATCTCAAAGTAGAAATCGTTACCTTCACGAGTACGCTCACCTACACCTGCAAATACAGATAGGCCTGAGTGTTGAAGTGCGATGTTGTTGATAAGTTCCATCATGTTAACGGTCTTACCTACACCAGCACCACCGAATAGACCGATTTTACCACCCTTAGCGAATGGACAAATCAAGTCGATTACTTTAACACCAGTTTCTAGAAGAGCTGTCTCGTTAGACTGCTCTTCGTAGCTTGGAGCTTCACGGTGAATGGCGTAATGCTCTTCAGCACCAATCTCGCCACACTCATCAATCGCGTCACCTAGGACATTCATGATACGACCCAATGTCTTAGTACCTACTGGTACTGAGATTGGAGCGCCAGTATTTTCAACTGTCAAACCACGACGTAAACCATCAGAGCTACCCATTACGATTGCGCGAACTACGCCACCGCCAAGTTGTTGCTGAACTTCAAGAACTAGACGTTCTTGTACTTCATTAACATTCAGAGCGTCGTATACACGAGGTACTTCACCCTGTGGGAACTCTACGTCGACTACCGCACCGATGATCTGTACGATCTTACCTGTAGCCATCGTTAATCCTCTAACTATTTAGTTTTACCTAAGCTTAAACCGCAGCTGCGCCTGAAACGATCTCAGAAAGTTCTTGTGTAATTGCCGCTTGACGCGCTTTGTTGTACACAAGTTCTAAGTCATCAATAATGTCACCAGCGTTATCTGTTGCTGATTTCATAGCAATCATTCGAGCCGCTTGCTCACAAGCAAGGTTCTCGACCACACCTTGATATACTTGAGATTCGACGTAGCGAACCAGTAGTGCATCTAGTAGTGGTTTTGGCTCAGGCTCATAAATGTAGTCCCAAGCATGATCGCGTTTCATGTCTTCGCTGTCTGATTTAGGCAAAGGAAGTAATTGATCGATCGTTGGTTCTTGTACCATAGTGTTTTCAAACTTGTTGAACACTACGAACAGGCGATCCAATTCGCCTTCATCATATTTCTTTAGCATAACGCTTACAGAGCCAATCAAGTCTTCAAGGCTTGGGCGATCGCCCAGACCAGAAACTTGAGCTGCTACTTTCGCACCGCTGTTGTTGAAAAATGCTGTCGCTTTTGAACCTACAATTGCAAGTTCAACGTCAGCACCTTTCTCAGACCAATCTTTCATGTCGTTCATGGCTTTTTTGAACAAGTTAATGTTCAAACCACCACAAAGACCACGGTCTGTAGAAACGATGATGTAACCAACACGTTTGGCTTCACGTTCCTCAAGATAAGGATGCTTATACTCGAGGCTACCATTAGCCAAATGACCGATCACTTTACGCATTGTTTCTGCATATGGACGAGTAGCTTCCATTGCGTCTTGAGAACGACGCATTTTTGAAGCTGCTACCATTTCCATTGCTTTCGTAATCTTCTGTGTGCTTTTAACACTACCGATTTTATTACGTATCTCTTTTGCGCCGGCCATCGTTACTCTCCGTTAATGGTATGAGGTGGCCCTAAGACCACCTACCAATTACCAGGTCTGGGTTGCCTTGAAATCGTCAACAAGCTTCTTCAGCTCAGCTTCGATTTCTTGATTGAAAGCACCCGTTGTGTCGATCTGTGTTGCTAGATCGGCATATTGACCACGAGCAAACGACAGTAAAGCAGCTTCAAAGTCTAGAACTTTAGAAAGTTCAACGTCTTGAAGGTATCCACGCTCTGCAGCGAAGATTACTAGAGCTTGGTCAAATACAGACATAGGAGCGTATTGCTTCTGCTTCATCAGTTCTGTAACTTTTTGACCATGGTCTAGCTGCTTCTTAGTCGCTTCATCAAGATCCGAAGAGAACTGAGCAAATGCTGCAAGTTCACGGTATTGAGCTAGAGCAGTACGGATACCGCCAGATAGCTTCTTGATGATTTTAGTCTGCGCCGAACCACCTACACGAGAAACTGAGATACCAGGGTCAACAGCTGGACGTACGCCCGCGTTGAATAGCTCAGTTTGTAGGAAGATCTGACCATCGGTAATCGAGATTACGTTCGTCGGTACGAATGCAGATACGTCACCAGCTTGCGTTTCGATGATAGGAAGAGCAGTTAAAGAACCCGTCTTGCCTTTCACTTCGCCTTTAGTGAATTCTTCTACGTAGTGTTCGCTTACACGAGCAGCACGCTCTAGTAGACGAGAGTGAAGGTAGAAAACATCACCAGGGAACGCTTCACGACCTGGTGGACGCTTAAGCAGTAGTGAGATCTGACGGTAAGCGACAGCTTGCTTAGATAGATCATCATAAACAATCAGTGCATCTTCACCGCGATCACGGAAGTATTCACCCATCGCACAACCAGCATACGGTGCAAGGTATTGCAGCGCTGCAGATTCAGAAGCCGATGCAACAACAACAACAGTGTTTGCTAGTGCGCCGTGCTCTTCTAGTTTGCGAACTACGTTAGCGATAGTCGACGCTTTTTGGCCGATTGCAACGTAGATAGAGAAAATACCAGAATTTTTTTGGTTAATAATCGCATCGATCGCCATTGCTGTTTTACCAGTCTGACGGTCACCGATAATAAGTTCACGCTGACCACGACCGATAGGGATCATTGAGTCAACTGACTTGTAACCAGTTTGAACAGGTTGATCTACCGATTTACGGTCGATTACACCTGGTGCGATAATTTCTACAGGCGAAGTCAATTTCGCATCAATAGGACCTTTACCATCAATTGGCTCACCTAGCGTGTTTACCACACGACCAAGCATTTCAGGACCTACTGGTACTTCGAGAATACGACCCGTACCTGTAACTTTCATGCCTTCCTGTAGGTCAGCATATGGGCCCATTACAACAGCACCAACCGAATCACGGTTCAAGTTAAGTGCTAGCGCGTAACGGCCACCCGGTAGTTCAATCATTTCACCTTGCATCACGTCCGCTAGGCCGTGAATGCTAAGGATGCCATCGCTTACCGAAACGATAGTACCTTCATTGCGAGCTTCACTAACAACGTCGAAAGATTCAATACGTTGTTTAATTAGATCGCTAATTTCAGTGGAATTAAGTTGCATGCTCCAATCCCCATTAAGACTGCAATGCATCGCTCAGGCGGTCTAAACGACTGCGCGCTGAGTTATCGATGACTAGGTCTCCGGCTCGAATAATAACTCCACTAAGTAGAGTCTCATCTATACTGCAATTCAGCTGAACTTTGCGCGCTAAGCGCTGTTCCAATTTGCTGCTGATCTCTGCGCGTTGTTCTTTAGAAAGTTCAACCGCTGAAGTGACTTCAACGTCGATCTCTTTCTCGTGCTCTTGTTTGAGCAATAAGAACTCTTTGCAAACATCAGGAAAAGCCATTAAGCGGCCATTCTCTGCCATTACTTTTATCAAGTTCTGGCCGAATTCATCAAATTGTTCGCCACAAATTACAATGAATACTTCAGCTAATTTTTCAGCAGTTTGAGAGCTGCTTAAGAAATTGTGAACATCATCATTTTGTGCCACTTCGGCAGCAAAAGTAAGCATCTGACCCCATTGGTCTAGCTCACCTTTCTCTACCGCAAAGTCAAACGCTGCTTTAGCATAGGGGCGTGCGATTGTAGTCAAATCAGACATATACAGCCCCTTGCTTTAAAGTTTTGCAGTAATGTTGTTAAGAAGATCATCGTGTACATCTTTATCGATTGTACGCTCAAGGATTTTCTCAGCACCAGCAATTGCCAGAGTTGCGACTTGTTTGCGCAGGTCATCACGGGCACGTGTGCGCTCAGCTTCAATTTCGGCTTCCGCTTGCGCTAAGATTTTCTGGCGTTCTGCCTGAGCCTCTTCGCGAGCTTCATCAATAATTTGAGCCTTGCGTTTATTTGCCTGTTCAATAACCTCAGTTGCGGTGCGCTTCGCTTCTTTCAATTGGTCAGAAGCGTTGGCTTGTGCTAGATCCAAGTTTTTAGCAGCGCGTTCAGCGGCTACTAGACCGTCAGCAATTTTTTTCTGACGCTCTTCAATTGCTTGCATGATTGGTGGCCATACATATTTCATGCAGAACCAAACAAACATAGAAAAAGCAATTGCTTGACCTAACAGAGTTGCGTTCATATTCACAACAGCTACCCCTCGTTAAGAATCAACTACAAAAATTTAATTAACTAATTAACAGTTAATTAGCCTGCTAGTTGACCAACAAATGGGTTAGCAAACGTGAATAGTAGTGCGATTACGATACCGATCATTGGAACAGCATCCAGTAGACCAGCGATGATGAACATCTTAACTTGTAGCATTGGAGCCATTTCAGGTTGACGCGCAGCGCCTTCTAGGAATTTACCACCAAGAATAGCAAAACCAATTGCAGTACCTACGGCACAAAGACCAACAATAATAGCAA
Source organism: Vibrio sp. 10N.261.51.F11 (assembly GCF_041471665.1). Classification (NCBI taxonomy): domain Bacteria; kingdom Pseudomonadati; phylum Pseudomonadota; class Gammaproteobacteria; order Vibrionales; family Vibrionaceae; genus Vibrio; species Vibrio sp. 10N.261.51.F11. The sequence goes on from NZ_JBFROW010000065.1 coordinate 22,621, forward strand.
CAGCGATTGCTGAAAAACTTAGTACAGTTTCCATTTACGTTCTCCGATTAACATTAATAGTTAGAATAAAACTTAAAAATTTTTAGTGATCGCCATCTTCATGGGCCATTGATAAATAAACAATTGTTAACATCATGAAAACAAATGCTTGAATCAAAATAACCAAGATATGGAAGATAGCCCAAGGTAGAGAGCCTACCCATTGTAAATACCACGGTAGCATTGCCGCACAAAGAATGAATACAACCTCACCTGCGAACATGTTACCGAATAGACGCATACCAAGTGATAGAGGCTTCGCGAGTAGCGATACCACTTCAATCAGTAGGTTAAACGGGATCATGATTGGGTGATTAAATGGATGTAAAGCAAGTTCTTTGGCGAATCCACCTAAGCCTTTTACTTTGATGCTGTAGTAGATCATCAGAGCAAAAACACCTAAGGCCATTGACATGGTTATATTAACATCAGCTGAAGGAACCACTTTCAAATAAGGGATACCTAGCCAATGCTCCGCAGGATATGGTAAGAAATCGATAGGCACTAAGTCCATCAAGTTCATTAAAATAATCCAGCAGAATATAGTCAGTGCTAATGGAGCAATCAGAGGGTTGCGGCCATGGAAAGTGTCTTTAACGTTGCCATCAACGAATTCAACTACCATTTCAACAAAACACTGAAGCTTACCAGGTACACCTACTGTTGCTTTCTTAGCGACTGAGCGAAAAACCCAAAGGAATAACATCCCTGTCAACACCGAAAAAAACAGACTGTCTATATGTACGTTCCAGAAACTTGTCTCCTCTACAAGACCAAACTTAGCTAAAGAAAGGTTTTGTAAGTGGTGCTCAATGTATCCGGATGCTGTTGGCGCAGCCATAACTCATCCTATTTTTTATTGTTAATGAAAAGCACTGGCGCAAAGATATTAATACCTAGAACCAGTAAATAGGTCAGTTTGAGGGGAACTAATTCCACCTGCATATACATGTAGACAATAGAGAATAGTAGAACTGTGATAAGGATTTTTAGCGCTTCGCCTGCATAGAACGACGCCGCAACTAACTTAGTTGCGCGAGCTCCACTAAATAGGAAAGCACACACACAAAAAACTGCATTTGCGATGACAAAAATACCGCCACCGATTAATGCAGCAAAACCCCAATCAGGATTAACAGCTAAACCTAACCCTATCGCCACTAATATAACCGCGCTAAGCTCGATCAATAACATTTGCTTTGCAAGCACTCGTCCTGGTCTTGCTAACGCCGCTACCATGTATTCGTTCCTCTTTTAAGCCTTCTTTACTACTCGCTTAAAAGCGTGCTGAGAAATTGGCGAAAATTATACGTTCAGCCAAATTGATTGCAATAACAATGCAGCAATCATTTACATTTTTGCATACAAACCTACAACTTTTGTACGAAATTACTTGTTTATTACATAATTGACCTAAATCAATTATCTCATTTAGTACTCTAGTTTAGCAATAAGTTGCTCTAATTTGTGAGGCTCATCAAGAGTAATTGTCACTTTTGACTTACCGCTAACAGAACGAGTAACTGAAACGTTTGCTTGCAATTTTTCCGTGAGTCTTCGTGAAAGTTCGATAGCTTCTGTGTCTTCAGGCTTCGATTCACCTTCAACGTCTGGTTTTAAGCACTTTTTGACAAGTTGCTCAGTTTGACGCACGGTCATTTTTTTGGTTGCCGCAGTGTTTGCTGCTTCAACCTGGGTATCACCTTCAAGCGCAAGCAGTGCTCGAGCATGCCCCATTTCCAGTTGTTTATTGGAAACTAAACCTTTTACTTCATTTTCGAGCTGATTTAGACGTAATAAGTTACTCACCGTAGCTCTCGATTTACCGATTACATCAGCGACTTGTTGGTGTGTCAGCTCAAATTCGTTCTGTAGTCGCTCTAGCGCTTGTGCTTCTTCGATAACATTCAGATCTTCACGCTGAATATTCTCAATCAACGCCATCGCGATAGCGGCTTTGTCTTCGACTCTCTTGACCAAACATGGCACTTGTTTAAGGCCAGCTTGACGAGCCGCTCTCCAACGACGTTCACCAGCAATAATCTCGAACTGGTCGTGCGCCAATGGGCGAACTACGATCGGTTGGATAATGCCTTGAGATTGAATTGATGCTGCCAGCTCTTCTAGCGCTTCAGGCGCAATATCCTTACGCGGTTGATATACACCAGGCTTCAAGCAACCAACAGCCAGTTCAATAAGCTCACCATCAGCCGACAACGCCTGACTATGAGAAGCAACTTGCTGTTTTTCACGAGCCAATGAGCTAGTTGCAAGCAATGCATCTAGCCCTTTTCCTAAACCACGCTTAGACATTGAGCGAATTCCTTTGGTTGGACCTATACTGGGACTTCTTCACGACGCAACATTTCGCCAGCAAGAGCAAGGTAAGCCTTAGCTCCTGCGGAATATTTGTCGTAGTACATTGCTGGCTTGCCGTGACTCGGGGCTTCTGCCAGACGCACATTTCTAGGGATCACAGTTCGGTAGACTTTGCTACCAAAGTGTTTTTTGAGTTGATCAGATACTTCGTTCGATAAGCGGTTGCGAGGATCGTACATAGTACGCAGAAGACCTTCGATCTTCAGGTTCTCGTTTACAACAGCCGCTAGCTTACTGATGGTATCCATCAATGCAGTCAAACCTTCCAAAGCAAAGTATTCACATTGCATAGGAACCAATACGGAGTCGGCCGCAGCCATCGCGTTGATTGTAAGAAGGTTTAATGAGGGCGGGCAATCAATAAAGATGAAATCATAGTTATTGCGAATGGGTTCGAGTGCATTTTTTAAACGAACTTCACGAGCAAACACTTCCATCAGCTTGATTTCTGCCGCAGTAACATCACCGTTCGCGGCGATGAGGTCATAATTGCCAGATGTACTCCGGCAAACCACCTCATCAAATGGGGTGTCTTCAACCAACAAATCGTAAGCTGTTGCTTCAACTTGATACTTGTCGACACCGCTCGCCATAGTGGCATTACCTTGAGGATCGAGGTCAACAACCAATATCTTGCGTTTTGTTGCCGCCATTGATGCTGCTAAATTAATGCAAGTTGTTGTTTTTCCTACGCCACCCTTCTGGTTGGCAATTGCTACGATTCTACCCACTATGGCCTCGCTGATTATCCCTGACGCGATAAAGTAACTAGATGACGCTCTCCATCAAGCTCTGGCACTTGCAAAGCTTTAATGTCTGTCACTGAACACCATTCAGGTAACAGGTCGATTTCGTCTCTAGGATGTTGTCCCTTAAGAGCCAAAAATACACCGGATTGCTCTTTAGGTAAATGGTGACACCACTCTACCATGTCTGTCATTGACGCAAATGCACGACTGAGCACTGCATCAAACTTTTCTTCTGGTTGAAATTCTTCAACGCGACTTTGAACCGGTACCACGTTGTCGATACCCAGCTCATGAATCACCTGTTTGATAAAACGAATACGCTTACCTAGGCTGTCTAGCAAGTAAAACTCGCAGTCTGGATTCATGATTGAGAGCGGAATCCCAGGAAGACCAGGTCCCGTACCCACATCGATAAAGCGCTTACCTTGTAAGTGAGTGCTAACAATGATGCTATCTAAGATATGTTTCACCATCATTTCTTGTGGGTCACGAACTGATGTTAGGTTATAAGCTTTGTTCCACTTGTTCAGTAACTCAACGTAGCCAACCAACTGGCCACGTTGTTTTTCAGATACTTCAAGTTCAGTCTGGCCAATAAGGTGATCCAGTTTTTCGCGTAATGCGCTCATTATGCTTCCTCACCTTTTTTCAACAGGCCGTGTTTTTTCAAGTAAACCAACAGAATTGAGATTGCTGCGGGTGTGATACCTGAAATTCGCGAAGCAATACCAATTGAGTCAGGCTTAGCTGTCGTTAGTTTAAGAACCACTTCGTTAGAAAGTCCTTTTACCTTGCTGTAATCGATATCAGCAGGCAGTTTGGTGTTTTCATGACGCAGTGATTTTTCAATTTCGTCTTGTTGACGCTGAATGTAACCATCGTACTTCACTTGGATCTCAACTTGCTCAGACGCTTGTTGATCTTCCAGTGCAGGACCAAAACGATCCAATGCGGTTAACTGTGAATAAGTCATTTCAGGGCGACGAAGAAGATCTTCACCGCTCGCTTCACGAGACATTGGTGTTTTCAGAATTTGGTTCAGTTGATCAATATCTTCAGATTTTGGATTAATCCAAGTCTCTTTCAGACGTTGACGCTCCTTCTCCATGTTTTCCATCTTCTCGTTGAAACGAGCCCAACGAGCGTCATCAACAAGGCCAAGTTCACGCGACTTTTCAGTCAAGCGGATATCGGCGTTGTCTTCACGAAGCAGCAGACGGTATTCCGCGCGAGACGTAAACATGCGGTAAGGTTCTTTGGTACCCATGGTAGATAGGTCGTCGATAAGCACGCCCATGTAAGCTTGGTCACGACGTGGACTCCAGCCTTCTTTGCCTTGAGTAAACAAACTTGCATTCAGACCGGCCATCAAGCCTTGTGCAGCCGCTTCTTCATAGCCAGTGGTACCGTTGATTTGACCCGCAAAGAATAGACCTTTGATAAACTTAGTTTCGTAAGTCAGCTTAAGGTCGCGAGGATCAAAGAAATCGTACTCAATCGCATAGCCAGGGCGAACGATATGAGCATTTTCAAAGCCCTTCATCGAACGAACAATTTGAACCTGTACATCAAACGGCAGACTGGTAGAGATACCATTCGGGTATAGCTCGTGAGTCGTTAGACCTTCTGGCTCAATAAAAATTTGGTGACTGTTCTTGTCAGCAAAACGCATTACTTTGTCTTCAATCGAAGGGCAGTAACGAGGGCCAATGCCTTCAATCACACCCGCGTACATAGGGCTGCGATCAAGGTTGGCACGAATTACGTCATGCGTATTTTCATTGGTATGCGTGATGTAACATGGAATTTGACGAGGTTGTTGAGCTCGGCTGCCCATGAACGAGAAAACAGGCGTCGGGTTATCACCGTGCTGAACCTCAAGCTCAGAAAAATCAACGCTACGCGCATCGATACGAGGAGGAGTACCTGTTTTCAGGCGATCAACTCGGAATGGAAGATCACGAAGACGGTCAGCCAGTGCGATCGATGGTGGATCACCAGCACGGCCACCTGAAGAACTTTCCATACCAATATGGATCTTGCCGCCTAGGAATGTGCCCACAGTCAGAACCACAGCGCTTGCGCGGAACTTAAGGCCCATCTGCGTTACCACACCTACCACTTGATCCTGTTCAACGATCAAGTCATCAACCGACTGTTGGAACAAAGTCAGGTTTGGCGTGTTTTCAAGAACGTTACGAACAAAGGCTTTGTACAGTGCGCGGTCAGCTTGTGCACGAGTAGCACGAACCGCAGGGCCTTTTGATGCGTTCAATGTTCTGAACTGAATACCTGCATGATCAATAGCTTGCGCCATTAATCCACCCATTGCATCGACCTCTTTTACCAAGTGGCCCTTACCGATCCCGCCAATGGCTGGGTTACAAGACATTTGTCCTAGTGTATCGATATTATGAGTAAGTAATAACGTACTTTGACCAGTACGTGCAGATGCGAGTGCGGCTTCCGTTCCTGCATGGCCACCACCAACAACGATGACGTCAAATTTTTCGTGATAAAGCATGAACCGACCTCAGGTATTCAAACGTTTTCTAGATTGATAAAAAGGAGCGATATTCTACCTGTTTTCATAGCCTGAGAAAACGTTTTTGGGATTTTTCGAAAAAGCTGTTTTTAATTAATATAGATAAGATCTTTAAGGAGATCTTTTATTAGATCTATTATTAGGATCGAGGGTATCTGTGGATAAGTCGGAAATGATCAACGAGATCATGGATCTTTTTTGGATCAAATGATGTGATCTAACTTTGATCAGGATGAGGATTAGCTGGGATCAAAATGGCTACTTATTCACAGGAGGAAATTAGCCTAAAACTTGTTATTTGGATAACTATAGGTTAATCACCGTATATGTATGATCTTATCCACAGCAGAAATTGAAAATAGATCGCTAATTTTCGATGTTTTTGAAAAAAAGTTATTCACAATCACGATGTTCAGAGACAAAAAAAGCGGCATAAGCCGCTTTTTGAGAGAGGAGAGAGGTTAAAACTGGTCGCTATGATCGTTGAACCAAGCTTCTGCTGCGTCTTCTGGTACCGGAGTTTCCAATACATCGATGGTAAAACAGTCAGAAATAGGCTGAGCACCGAGCTCTTTCATCTGGCTGTGGACTGATTTTCCCGCCAAACAGAAGGTATCGTAACTCGAATCACCAAGCGCCACGACAGCAAAGCGAACCGGGCTTAAATCTGGAGATTGCTGGGTCAATGCGTCGATAAACGGCTTAATATTATCTGGAAATTCACCCGCACCATGAGTTGAAGTCACCAGCAACCAAAAGCCTTGTTGGGGAATATCATCGAATTCAGGCTGATTATGAAGGGTGATCTCGTGGCCTTGCTCTTTAAGAAGATCATTAAGGTGATCGCCAACGTACTCTGCACCACCTAAGGTGCTGCCTGTAATAATGTGGATCATTAAGCTGTCCTTACTAAAGAAAAAGGCCAGCATGAGCCGGCCTTTAAAGGTTATTTACCAATACAGAAAGAGGTGAAGATACGGCCGAGTAGGTCATCGGAACTGAATTCACCAGTAATCTCGTTAAGGTGTTGCTGCGTTATACGCAGTTCTTCTGCCAAGATTTCCCCTGCCATATAGCCTTCGAGCTGTTGCTGGCCAATATCTAGATGCTCAGATGCGCGTTCTAGGGCATCTAAGTGGCGACGACGTGCCATGAAGCCACCTTCATTGCCACCAGCAAAGCCCATGCAATCTTTTAAGTGATTACGTAGTGCATCAACGCCTTGTCCCGTCTTTGCTGATAGTCGAATCAGAGTTGGATCATTAACATGGCAAATCCCGAGATCTTCACCGGTTTGATCGGCTTTGTTACGAATCACGGTCATTCCGATGTTATTCGGCAGACGATCAACGAAATCTGGCCAGATATCTTTCGGGTCGGTTGCATCGGTAGTGGTGCCATCGACCATAAATAAAACGCGATCGGCTTGAGCAATTTCTTCCCAAGCGCGTTCAATACCGATTTTTTCGACTTCATCCGAGGCTTCACGCAGGCCTGCGGTATCAATAATGTGCAGTGGCATACCATCAATATGGATATGTTCACGAAGTACATCACGGGTTGTACCTGCAATATCAGTCACAATCGCGGAGTCTTTACCCGATAATGCATTCAGTAAGCTCGACTTACCGGCATTAGGACGACCTGCAATCACCACCTTCATACCTTCACGCATGATGGCACCTTGATTGGCTTCTTGGCGAACCGCTTCGAGGTTGTCGATGATAGCTTGTAAGTCAGCACTTACTTTACCGTCAGCAAGGAAATCAATCTCTTCTTCTGGGAAGTCGATAGCGGCTTCAACATAGATGCGTAAGTGAATCAGAGAATCCACCAGCGTATTAATGCGTTTTGAAAACTCGCCTTGTAACGATTGCAGAGCTGATTTCGCCGCTTCTTCTGAACTGGCATCAATGAGGTCAGCAATCGCTTCTGCTTGGGTTAAATCCATCTTGTCGTTCAAGAAGGCACGCTCCGAGAACTCACCTGGGCGTGCTGCGCGTAGCCCTGGAATAGCGAGGATGCGCTTGATGAGCATATCCATTACCACAGGACCACCGTGGCCTTGCAGCTCTAAAACGTCTTCACCGGTAAACGAGTGCGGGTTAGGAAAGTAAAGCGCGATGCCTTGGTCTAGCTCTAAACCATCGTGAGATTTAAAAGGGGTGTACTCAGCGTAACGTGGTTTCAGTACTTTGCCGGTAACTTCAAGCGCAACTTGGGCTGCTTGTGGGCCTGAAACGCGAATAATACCGACGCCGCCACGGCCGGGTGCAGTCGCTTGAGCAACAATCGTATCTGTAGTCATAGTTGTGCCTGCTAGCATGTGAAAGCCAAAAAGGGGCGCTCACGATTAATCAATTAGCTGAATTGTAATCAGCTAAAAACAAAAAGGCGACCTTTTGGTCGCCTTTCTTTGTCTCTTTCTATTATCGAACTTACTTAGAATGTAAGCCTTTCTTTTCCAGCGCGCGGTAGATAAGCGTTTGCTGAATCAGAGTTACGATGTTCGATACTAGCCAGTATAGAACCAGACCTGAAGGGAAGAACAGGAAGAAGAATGTGAACATAACCGGCATAAAGGTCATGATCTTCTGCTGCATTGGATCCGTTACAGTTGTCGGGCTCATCTTCTGGATTAGGAACATTGAAGCACCCATCAGAAGTGGCAAGATGTAGTATGGGTCTTGTGCTGAAAGGTCAGTAATCCAACCGAAGAACGGTGAGTGACGCAGTTCAACAGACTCCATTAGTGCCCAGTATAGCGAAATGAAGATAGGCATTTGCAGAAGGATAGGTAAACAGCCACCTAGTGGGTTTACTTTCTCTTTCTTGTAAAGCTCCATCATTTCTTGGCTCATGCGTTGACGGTCGTCGCCGATACGCTCACGCATTGCAGTCAGCTTAGGCTGAAGCATACGCATTTTCGCCATAGACGTGTACTGAGCTTTCGTTAGTGGGTACATAGCACCACGAACGATGAAAGTTAGACAGATGATTGCCAGACCCCAGTTCACAACGATGCCTTGAATGAACGAAAGCAGAGTATGAAGTGGTTTAGCAATGAACCATAACCAACCGTAGTCAACTACTAGGTCTAGGTTAGGTGCAACAGCAGCCATTTGGTCTTGAAGTTTAGGACCAACCCAAAGCGTTGCTTTGAAGTTTGCTTCGTCGCCAGTAGCGATGGTTTTGTTCGGCATGCGAACACCGATGTCGCCAAGGTTACCAATTACACGAGTGTAAAGGTTGCTGCCTGCTTCGTCGCGTGGGATCCATGCACTTGCAAAGTAGTGCTGAATCATCGCTGCCCAACCTTGACCGTTTGCTAGGTTAAGAGACAGGTTGCGATCTTGCATGTCGTCGAAGCTGTATTTTTTGTAACGCGTATCTTCCGTAGAGTAAGCACCACCACGGTAAGTTGGCATTGTTAGGCTACCGCCGTCATCCATTACGTTCTGACGCAGGTGAGCGTACATGCCGAATGTCGCGTTGTTACCAGAGTTGTTGACTACATCGTATTCAACATCCATTGCGTAGCTGCCACGCTTAAGGATGAATGTTTTCGTGTAATCAAGGCCGTTCGCTTGGTAAGTCATCGGGATGCGTAGTTCATCCTGACCATCAGCAAGCGTGAAGCTGTCTGCTGAAACTGTGTAGCTTGGGCGGTTTGTGCTGCTTAAATCGATACCTTGAGGACCCACTAGACCGCTTTGTGCGATAAATTGGTGACCTGGTTCGTTTTTAAGAAGAACAAACGTATCTTCAGAATCGAACTCAGCAGAGTAATCGTTTAGGTTTGCTTTAACGACATCACCACCAACCGTATCAATTGACAGAGTCAGTACATCAGTTGTTACTGTGATAGTTTTAGCAGAAGAAGCAACTTGACCAGGAGCCGGGTCTAGATCATCTGCATAAGATGGCGCTGGTAGGGTGCTGCCAGATTGTGCCTGCTCAACCGCTTGTGGTGCTGGATTCTGAGCTACGTTCCATTGTTGGAACAGTAGGAAAGAAACCAAAGCCAATGCGATTAACAGGATATTACGTTGAGAATCCATCGTTATTTATCTCTGTCTTGTTTTTGGACTGGTGGAACGGGGTCAAAGCCCCCTTCGTTCAAAGGATGGCATTTTAATAGACGTTTGCCTGATAACCAACACCCTTTTACAAAACCGTGAGCTTTCAACGCTTCTATCGCATATAAAGAGCAGGTTGGAGTAAATCGGCAGCGTGGGCCGATGAGTGGACTAATAAACCATCTATAAAAATAGATGGGCATTAGCGCTATCCACGCGAAGGGCGAGACAGGCGAAGCCATAATTTGTCGAGTAGCTTGAACATTTCTTCATTGCTTAAATCTTGCGCGCTCTTCTTAGCGATTACAACAAAATCTTTGTTAGGAAGTTTGTGTTGAGTGTTACGAAAGCTTTCACGAGTAAGACGCTTGAATCGGTTACGACCCACGGCGGTTTTAATCTGCTTTTTCGGAACGGCTAATCCAAGACGAGGATTTGAAAGAGAGTTATTTCGGGCAATGATGGTGAAATGAGGGGAGCCAGCTCGATGAGCTTGCTTGAAGACATTTTGATAATGTTCGGGAGTTAACAAGCGTAACTCCCGACCGAAGGCTAGCTTATTCAAAATAATCAAAGATTACTTAGAAAGACGCTTACGGCCTTTTGCACGACGTGCATTGATTGTTGCGCGACCGTTCTTAGTAGCCATGCGAGCACGGAAACCGTGAGTACGCTTACGCTTTAGAACTGTAGGTTGAAAAGTGCGTTTCATTGTAATTACCTTACTGATCAGTAGTTTTAGGTTTTTGTTAAACCCGGCGTGGGCATTTTTTCTCTTCTTTATATAAGAAAGGAAAACCGACGCCTCTCAACAAAGAGGCGGAATTGTAATCACTGTCACAAAAAGTGTCAATGATTGGGTTAACTAAAATTCCGGTCGGGGGATTATACGTAGAATAACTAAAATCACAAGGATCCTTAGTCGATCCCAACCTTATTTAAGAATTTTTTTAATTTAGGATCCTGTGGATTACCAAAAATATCCTGTGGAGATCCCTGCTCGATAATATGGCCGTCAGCCATGAAGATCACTCGGTCTGCGACCTCTCTCGCGAACTGCATTTCATGGGTAACCACCAGCATGGTTTGATGCTGATTTGCCAGTTTTTTCATTAGGTTAAGCACTTCGCCAACCCACTCAGGATCGAGCGCTGAAGTCGGCTCATCAAACAGTAAAAGCTCGGGTTGTAGTGCCATTGCACGGCCAATACCCACCCGTTGTTGCTGGCCACCAGAGAGCGCGGCTGGGTAGCTATCACCTTTGTCACCTAAGCCAATATCATCAAGTATTTGTTGTGCTTTTTCATGGGCTTGCTGTTTTTTCCAACCACGAACGGTAATTAAACCTTCAGCAATATTCTGTCTCGCGGTTTGGTGAGCGAACAGTGCATAGTTTTGGAACACAAAACCGGTCTTACGACGCAGTGCAAGCACCTCTGCCTTAGTGTGTTTCTGAGTATCAACCTTGATATCATCAATCGAAATCGTGCCTTGATCGGCTTGCTCTAGAAAATTCACACAACGCAGTAGGGTAGATTTACCCGTACCACTTGAACCTATGATGACAATTATCTCACCTTGTTTGATTTCTAGGTCGATCCCTTTCAAAACTTCGGTGTCACCAAACTGCTTGTGGATACTTTGTAATTTGATCATCGTACATACGCCTTATTCAGTTTCACTTCGGCCCAAATTTGAATACGAGTGAGGATAACCACCACGCCCCAGTAAATCAGTGCGACTGCTAAGAAAGCCTCGAAGAAGCGGAAACTTGAAGAAGCCTCCATCTGAGCTTTAGCCATGATTTCGGCGACACCTAGGGTGAAGGCAAGTGAAGTCGACTTGATCATATCGATGAAGTAGTTCATCAACGACGGCAGTGCCACGCGAGTTGCTTGCGGTAAGATCACTCGGCGCATCGCTTGGCTGGTTGTCATACCGACCGAAAGGCTGGCTTCCATCTGGCTGCGATCAATACCGATAATCGCGGCACGAATACTTTCTGCCATATACGCGGCAAAGTGCAGGGTTAAGCCAATCACAGCGGCGCTGAAGGCATCCAACCCAACCATCCACGGGAAGACTTGTGGTAAGCCGTAATAAAGGAGGAACAGCTGCACCAACAGTGGTGTGCCTCGGAAGAAGCTAATGTACAGCTGGCTCAGTTGGTCGAGCACTGGGATTTTGAATACACGAATATTCGCCAGTATCAGAGACAGGATCAGAGCAAAGAACAAGCCCCAGGTCGCCATCTCCATCGTGGTGCCTAAATACTTCAGTAGTATTGGCAACAGCTCCAGCATGTAATTAAAGTCAAATCCCATAATCTATCTCGTATTTTTATTGGCAGTGTTGTTCTATATGTAAGTACTGTTGTATCAGGTTTTTTAATCAGTGCACAAAAGCAAAAAGCCCACCGCTGTATAAAGCAGTGGGCCTTGAATGGAGAAAGTGAGTAATTACTTCTGAGTAATGTCCGCACCAAACCATTTCTGAGAGATACTTTCTAGCGTACCATCTGCGCGCATTGCTGCTAATGCTTCATTTACTTCTGCTTGCAGTTTTTTGCCGTTATCGTTGTCGACGAAAGGCCAAGCGTTTTCAATTGTTTCGAATGGCTGACCTGCTAGTTGTAATGGTAGACCAGTCTTCTTGATAAGCTCTAGTGCTGATAGGCGATCCATTACGAATGCATCGGCACGACCCAGTGCCACGTCATGTTCAATACCTGTATCGTAGGTTTTTACATTGATCTTGCCATCTTTGTCGTAGCTGCGAAGCAGTTGTTCAAAGTTTGAGCCTAGGTTTACCGCAACCGTCTTGCCATCAAGGTCTTCGATGCCTTTAATGCTGTCATTACCTTTACGAACGGTAATTTGTGCGCCGTCTACTACGTATGGGTCTGCGAATAGGTATTTCGCTTTACGTGCATCCGTCATTGTAATTTGGTTTGAAATGGTATCGATGCGACCCGTTTCAAGAAGACCAAACAGACCAGAGAAGTTTGCCGTTACGTATTCAACCTTGTAATCGTTACGCTTACCGATCTCATCCCATAAATCCACTTCAAAACCCTGTAGCTGGTCTTGTTTAACGAACGTAAACGGGAAATAGCGACCAGACATGCCGACTTTAACTTCAGTCGCAGCTTGAACAGTAGCAGCAGAGAGTGCGATAGCCGCAATTGCAGCCTTAATCCAGTTATTCATTTGGTAACTCCTTATATTTATGGGTTTGGATGTTACTGGGAAAATGCTCACTAGAATAAATAACCAGATGTTATTAACCATAACCAGATTGAATTCCCGATTTGGGGATAACTAGCAAGGATCCGGGCATAAGTGGATCATTGTGTGAGTAAATTAGGGGCAAGATGTGTGGATCCACCGATAAATTACAAATTTATTGTGAATAACTTGGATCTTATTCACTGGATCTGTGATCAATTGCTGGTGATCTGACTTATCAACAGGTAAAATTAGCGGTCATTTCATATTACTTTAAATAGAGTGAGGGCACCGTGTCATCTTCGCTTTGGTTGCAGTGTTTGCAACAGCTTCAAGAAGAGTTACCAGCTACAGAATTCAGTATGTGGGTTCGTCCGTTACAAGCGGAACTCAATGACAATACTCTAACTCTATTTGCACCGAACCGTTTCGTACTCGATTGGGTTCGTGATAAGTATCTAAATAGCATTAACCGTCTGCTGCAAGAATATTGCGGTAACGATATCCCACATCTTCATTTTGAAGTGGGAAGCAAGCGTTTGATTGCACCAAAGCCTGCGACACCGACACCAACTCAGACTCGCACTGCAGCTGATGTGGCCGCTGAGTCATCAGCACCTGCGCAATTACAAGCTCGCAAACCTGTCCATAATATCTGGCGTGATGAAGAGCCTGTCGCGGTTGACTTGAATCACCGCTCAAACGTGAACCCAAAACATAAGTTCAATAACTTTGTTGAAGGTAAGTCGAACCAACTCGGTTTGGCTGCGGCACGTCAGGTTTCTGATAACCCAGGTACAGCCTACAACCCGTTGTTCCTATACGGCGGCACTGGTTTAGGTAAAACGCACTTGTTGCATGCGGTGGGTAACGCCATTGTTGATAATAAGCCGAACGCGAAAGTGGTTTACATGCACTCAGAGCGTTTTGTTCAGGATATGGTAAAGGCTCTGCAAAACAACGCGATCGAAGAATTTAAGCGCTACTACCGTAGTGTTGATGCATTGCTTATCGATGACATCCAATTCTTTGCTAATAAAGAGCGTTCTCAAGAAGAGTTCTTCCATACCTTTAACGCGCTGCTTGAAGGCAACCAACAGATCATCCTAACGTCTGACCGTTATCCAAAAGAGATCAACGGGGTAGAAGATCGTCTTAAATCTCGTTTCGGCTGGGGTTTGACGGTAGCGATTGAGCCACCAGAGCTTGAGACACGTGTTGCGATCTTGATGAAGAAAGCCGAAGACCACCAAATTCACCTTGCGGATGAAGTGGCGTTCTTTATTGCCAAGCGTCTACGCTCTAACGTTCGTGAACTGGAAGGCGCATTGAACCGTGTTATTGCGAATGCAAACTTCACTGGCCGCCCGATCACGATCGACTTCGTGCGTGAAGCACTGCGTGACTTACTTGCCCTGCAAGAAAAACTGGTCACTATTGATAACATTCAAAAGACAGTCGCTGAGTACTACAAAATCAAAGTCGCTGATCTATTGTCTAAGCGTCGTTCTCGTTCTGTTGCTCGTCCACGTCAATTGGCGATGGCACTGGCGAAAGAGCTAACAAACCACAGCTTGCCTGAGATTGGCGATGCATTCGGTGGTCGTGACCACACGACGGTACTGCATGCTTGTCGTAAGATTGCTCAGCTGCGTGAAGAGAGCCACGACATTAAAGAAGATTATTCGAACTTGATTCGTACCCTTTCTTCTTAATACACAGTATTCTTAACCTTAATAAGCAGAATCTTGGCCACGTACTATTACGCAGTGCCATTTAGACCGTAAGAGCAAGATATGAAATTTACCATTGAACGTAGTCACCTGATTAAGCCATTACAACAAGTATCTGGCGCACTCGGTGGCAGGCCAACGCTTCCAATTCTAGGAAACCTACTGATTAAAGTAGAAGATAACGTGTTGTCGATGACAGCGACGGATCTAGAAGTAGAACTGATCAGCCGTGTAACGCTTGAAGGTGATTTCGAAGCGGGTAGCATTACCGTACCTTCACGTAAATTCCTAGATATCTGCCGTGGATTGCCAGATAACTCAGTGATCACGGTGGTATTGGATGGTGACCGTATTCAGGTTCGCTCTGGTCGTAGCCGCTTCTCTTTAGCAACATTACCTGCGGCAGATTTTCCAAATATTGAAGACTGGAGCAGTGAAGTTGAAGTGTCAGTGACACAAGCTGAACTTCGCGGTCTTATCGAGAAAACACAATTCTCAATGGCGAACCAAGATGTTCGTTACTACCTCAACGGTATGTTGTTTGAGATTGAAGGCTCTATCCTGCGCAGCGTAGCGACCGATGGTCACCGTATGGCAGTATCTCAAGCACAACTGGGTGCGGATTTTGCTCAGAAGCAGATCATTGTTCCTCGTAAAGGTGTTCAAGAGTTAGTGAAGCTATTGGATGCACCTGAACAGCCAGTAACACTGCAAATTGGTAACTCTAACGTGCGAGCTGAAGTGAACAACTATGTCTTCACTTCTAAGCTGGTTGATGGTCGTTTCCCTGATTATCGCCGCGTAATGCCGCAAAATACCACCAAGACACTTGAAGCTGGCTGTGATGAATTACGTTCAGCATTTTCTCGTGCTGCGATTCTATCGAATGAAAAATTCCGTGGTGTTCGCGTTAACCTTGCGGATAGCGAGATGCGCATTACCGCGAACAACCCAGAGCAAGAAGAAGCAGAAGAAGTACTCGATGTTAACTTCGACGGTGACGCGCTAGAGATTGGCTTCAACGTAAGCTACGTATTGGATGTTCTGAACACACTGCGTTGTGAACAGGTTCGCATCTCAATGTCAGACGCCAATGCGAGTGCTCTTATCGAGAACGCACAAGATGACAGCGCGATGTACGTTGTTATGCCAATTCGCTTATAAGCAGCCCTATGTTGACCTACCGAGTCGTGATTGAAGATTAATATGAAGACGTTATGCCTTTATCGCGCTTAATCGTTAAGCAGTTTAGAAATATTGAAGCCTGTGACATTCAACCGTCATCAGGCTTTAACTTTCTTATAGGGGCTAACGGAAGCGGCAAAACCAGTGTCCTTGAAGCTGTGTATCTGCTCGGACATGGGCGCTCATTCAAGAGTTCACTTACCGGTCGTATCATACAAAACGAGTGTAGTGAGCTGTTTGTACATGGCCGTTTTATGACCTCGGATCAATTTGAGCTGCCAATTGGCATTAATAAGCAGCGCGATGGCACGACAGAGGTTAAAATAAGCGGTCAAACTGGGCAAAAGTTGGCTCAGTTAGCTCAAGTCTTACCTTTGCAGTTGATTCACCCTGAAGGGTTTGATTTACTAACCGATGGACCTAAGCATCGCCGAGCATTCATTGATTGGGGAGTCTTCCACAGTGAGTCGGGCTTTTATGATGCGTGGGGCAGGGTAAAGCGCCTCAATAAGCAGCGAAACGCCTTATTGAAAACGGCAACGCACTATCGAGAGCTGAGCTATTGGGACCAAGAATTGGCCCGTTTAGCAGAAAGCATCAGTCAGTGGCGTGCCACCTACGTTGATCAGCTCAAAGAAGTCGCCGAAGAAATCTGTGCGACCTTCCTTCCTGAGTTTGAGATAAAGATTAACTACTATCGTGGCTGGGACAAAGACACCCCGTACGCCGATATATTAGAAAAGAATTTTGAAAGGGATCAGCAGCTTGGTTACACCTTTAGTGGGCCAAACAAAGCGGATCTGAAGATAAAAGTGAACGGCACTCCAGTGGAAGATGTCTTGTCACGAGGTCAATTGAAGTTGATGGTGTGCGCGCTACGAGTAGCACAAGGGCAACACCTCACTCAAATGACAGGTAAGCAGTGCATCTATTTGATAGATGACTTCGCTTCCGAATTAGATAGCCAACGCCGAGCACGTCTTGCTGAGTGTTTAAAGGCGACCCAGGCTCAAGTTTTTGTAAGCTCTATTACCGCTGATCAGATTGCAGATATGCATGACGAAAATAGCAGGATGTTTCATGTGGAACATGGCAAAATAGAGCAAGGATAATTAGTCAGAGAGTAACTATGTCAGATAATTACGATTCATCGAGTATTAAAGTACTGAAGGGTCTGGATGCGGTACGTAAGCGTCCTGGAATGTACATTGGCGACACGGATGATGGTACCGGTCTGCACCACATGGTTTTTGAGGTGGTAGATAACTCTATTGATGAAGCGCTAGCTGGTCACTGTAATGACATCATTGTAACTATCCATGAAGATAGTTCTGTGTCTGTGAGCGATGACGGCCGTGGTATTCCAACAGAATTGCACCCAGAAGAAAACGTATCAGCAGCAGAAGTAATCATGACGGTTCTTCACGCTGGTGGTAAGTTCGATGATAACTCGTACAAGGTATCTGGTGGTCTGCACGGTGTTGGTGTTTCAGTAGTTAACGCACTTTCTAAGCAAGTTACTCTTACTATCCACCGTGGTGGCAAAATCCACACTCAAACCTACAGCCACGGTGAGCCTCAAGCGCCACTAGCAGTTATCGGTGACACGGATAAAACAGGTACAGAGATTCGTTTCTGGCCGAGTGAAGAAACCTTCACTAACATCGAGTTCCATTACGACATTTTAGCTAAGCGTCTACGTGAGCTATCATTCTTGAACTCAGGTGTATCAATTAAGCTAATTGACGAGCGCGAAGAAGACAAAATGGATCACTTCGAATACGAAGGCGGTATCCAAGCGTTTGTTGAACACCTTAATACTAACAAAACGCCAATCATCCAAAAAATCTTCCACTTTAACTCTGAGCGCGAAGACGGTATTACCGTTGAAGTTGCGATGCAGTGGAATGACGGCTACCAAGAAAACATCTACTGTTTCACCAACAACATCCCTCAACGCGATGGTGGTGCTCACTTAGCAGGTTTCCGTGCGGCGCTAACGCGTACTCTGAACAGCTTCATGGACAAGGAAGGCTTCTCTAAGAAAGCGAAGACTGCGACCTCTGGTGATGATGCTCGTGAAGGTCTGACGGCGATTGTTTCTGTTAAAGTGCCTGATCCTAAGTTCTCAAGCCAAACTAAAGATAAGCTGGTTTCTTCAGAAGTGAAGTCTGCCGTTGAATCTACAATGGGTGAGAAGTTGTCTGAGTTCCTTATTGAGAACCCAGGTGAAGCGAAAACAGTTTGTTCTAAAATTATTGATGCAGCACGTGCTCGTGATGCAGCGCGTAAAGCTCGTGAAATGACTCGTCGTAAAGGCGCATTAGATTTAGCGGGTCTTCCTGGTAAGCTTGCTGACTGTCAGGAAAAAGATCCTGCACTGTCTGAACTATATATTGTGGAAGGAGACTCTGCTGGCGGTTCAGCTAAGCAGGGGCGTAACCGTAAGAACCAAGCAATCCTACCGCTGAAAGGTAAAATCCTTAACGTAGAGAAAGCACGTTTCGATAAAATGCTGTCTTCTCAAGAAGTAGCAACGCTAATCACCGCTCTTGGTTGTGGTATTGGTCGTGACGAATACAACCCAGATAAACTGCGTTACCACAACATCATCATCATGACCGATGCCGATGTCGATGGTTCTCACATCCGTACCCTGCTACTGACGTTCTTCTACCGTCAAATGCCAGAGCTGATTGAACGTGGCTACATCTACATTGCTCAACCGCCACTTTACAAAGTGAAGAAAGGTAAGCAAGAGCAGTACATTAAAGATGAAGATGCGATGAACCAGTATCAAGTATCTTTGGCTTTAGACAACGCAGAACTGCACGTAAACCCTGAAGCGCCAGCATTTGCAGGTGAAGGTTTAGAGAAGCTTGTTCAGCAATACAATGCAGGCATCAAGCTTGTTGATCGTATGAGCCGCCGTTACCCACGCGCATTGGTTCACGAACTGATTTACGTTCCTCGTCTAACGGCCGAGCAGTGTCATGATGACGCGGCAGTTGAAGCTTGGGGTAAGCAGCTTGTTGAACAGCTAAACGCGAAAGAAGTAGGTGCAAGCCAATACAGCCTTGAAGTTGAAAAACACGAAGAGCTAGGCTTAAGCGTTCCTAAGATTGTGGTTCGTACTCATGGTGTGACTCATGAACACCTACTAAGCATCGATCTTATTAACTCTAAAGAGTTTGGTAAGCTAGCGGATCTTTCTGAAGCTCTTGATGGCTTGATTGAAGAAGGCGCTTACATTAAGCGTGGTGAGCGTACTCAAGAAGTTTCTAGCTTCGTTGATGCTCTGAACTGGTTAGTGAAAGAGTCTCGTCGTGGTCTAAGCCTACAGCGATACAAAGGTCTAGGTGAGATGAACCCTGATCAACTTTGGGAAACCACGATGGATCCTGAAACTCGCCGTATGATGCAAGTAACAATTGAAGACGCTGTTGGTGCTGATTTGTTGTTTACGACGCTAATGGGTGACCAAGTTGAACCTCGTCGTAACTTCATCGAAGAGAATGCACTGAAAGTAGCAAACCTAGACGTTTAGTCTCTTTGATACTTCGCTCTTTGGCTTAATTTCTGTGTCAGAGGTGCTCACATACATTCGTATGCTCCGCGCCTCTTCCTTGAACTAAAGCCAAATAGCTTCGTCTCAAAAAACTAAAATCATAAAAAAGCACTATCCTTTGGATGGTGCTTTTTTATGTTTGTAAGATATTGAAAAATATTGAGTTGCAAAAATAATTGAAAATAACCCCTTGAAACTATTTTGCTCAATCCATATATCTATTTGTGAAGAGGATGACTGTCTTGCTCTACAAGAGAAGAAACAGAACCTTCATTACCGCTAACGAAGTATCGCTCAATAGAGGATAACTTTGGCAGCACACAACTTAAAAATTGATTCATTGCCATGTCCCAGCGTTGTCGCCAATAGAGGTGAAACCCGAGGAATGCGAATTGAATCTCTTAGCTGTTTACTGGGTCACACACAGGTTAGATCCAAGTAAAATTCGCAGCTAAGACTATTGCTTACTAAAAGGATAGCATTATGAGAACTGTAGATTTCACTCCACTTTACCGCAACGCAATCGGCTTCGATCGTCTATTCAACATGATGGAAGCGAATACATCGAAGAACTCTTCTGGCGGTTACCCTCCATACAACATCGAGCAAAAAGACGAGAACAACTACCGTATTACTATGGCAGTCGCTGGTTTTGCTGATGATCAATTAGATCTGACTCAGAAAGAGAACATGCTAATTGTGAAAGGTGAGCGTAAAGCAGAAGCAGAGAAAACCTTCGTATACCAAGGTATCGCAGAGCGCGATTTCGAGCGTAAATTCCAACTGGCTGACTACGTAAAAGTGGTAGGTGCAAGCATGGAAAATGGTCTTCTTCACATCGACCTCGAACGCGAAATCCCAGAAGCGATGCAACCACGTAAGATTGCTATCAATGGTAATAGTTTACTAGAAGGCTAATTACTGTTAGCTCCTTAGAGCTAAAAAATATCGGGAAGTAAAAGTGAAAGAGCACCTAATGAGGTGCTCTTTTTGTATTTGACCTGCGGTAAGCTAAAAGCTCTTATTACTGCTCTGAGTAAGCCTTTTTCACTTCTTCAGCAATGATAGCAATGCCTTTCTGCATCGCCTCATCATCTTGTACGTAGTTCATGCGTAAGCACTGGTGAGCATGATCCCACTCGTCTTCTTGGCCGATAAAGAAGTATTCACCCGGAACAATCAATACGCCGCGCTCTTTCAAGCGCTTATACAGTTCCATGGTAGTGATGGGCAGCTCATCAAACCATAGCCACAAGAAGATGGCGCCTTCAGGTTTGTGAATTCTAAAGCGTGGGTCGTCAATAGCATCTTGTAAGAGCTCAACTGCACGTAGAGATTTATCTTTATAGAAAGGTTTGATCACCTCGCTGCTTAAGCGCAGTAAATCGCCTTTTTCAATCATGTGATTGGCAATTGCAGGGCCAACACTGTTTGGCGCTAAGCTAATGATGCCATTCATGTTGGTCAATGCTTGTGTTACTTCTTCACTCGCAATTACGATACCGCAACGCACACCCGGCAAACCAAGCTTAGAAAGGCTCATGCACAGAATCGTATTTTCATTCCAGAACGGTTCGACATCTTCAAAGATGATGTTAGGAAACGGCAGGCCGTAAGCATTGTCGATCAGCAGTGGGATGTTGTTTTCACGCGCCAGTTTATCCAGTTTACGCACTTCTTCGTCGGTCAGTACGTTACCCGTTGGGTTGGTTGGACGAGATGCACAGATAGCCGCGACTGAGTCATCAACCTTTAGTTGTTCAAAATCAACGTGGTATTTAAACTGACGGTTTTCTAGCAGTTCGATCTCTGGGTGGTAAGAGATAAAAATATCGTCATCAATACCCGCGTCGCCGTAGCCGATGTATTCCGGTGCGATCGGCAGTAGGATTTTCTTATGTGAGCCGTCAGGCTGTTGGCCTGCTAGCAGGTTGAATAGGTAGAAGAAGCCACTTTGACTGCCATTAGTCAGGCTGATGTTCTTCTCGCTGATGTCCCAACCGTAGGTCTCTTTCAGCATTGCCGCTAACGATTTGATGAAGCTGTCTTTACCCTGCGGACCATCGTAGTTGGCGAGGGCGGCGATGAGTTCTCCACTGGCGAGCATGTCGGCACTGGCTTGGTTAAAGTAATCGAGCATGGCAGGGATAGCGGCTGGGTTGCCACCACCGAGCATGATAGCGCCAGGAGTGCGCAGGCCATCATTCAAATCATCCATTAAACGAGTGATTCCAGAGTATCGATTAAACTTTTCGCCAAACTTAGAGAACTGCATTACTAATTTTACCTAATTCATTGTGATTGCTTGTTACGTGTCATTAAGGCAGACCTTATGTCTGCCATCAGTGTATTCCTTGAACATACCGCAATGTTTTTGCGACGCATAGCGCCAAATGCTCTAACACGTAAAAAACTTCTATAAAGTTTGGTTAATGAGTGACAGCTTGCTTATTGAACGTACCTTTAGCGATAAAAAAAGGAGAAGCCTAAGCTTCCCCTTTAGTTTCTGGTGTTTATGTTAATGAAGGTTTAGTTCGAACCGGTATAAACGACTAATACCTTGTCATCTTGGTATTGGCGTTCGAACGCATAGTAGCCCTTGCTGTTACGGATGATGTGCTTACCCTGAGCAACGGCTGGGTGGCGTTGGCGGAATTGGCCAAGCGCTTGCCAGTGTTCTAGCAGCTCTGCACGTTCGCCAGTGATTTGATCCCAAGGCATGTCTGAGCGTGTGCCTTGCATTGGATCAGAACCCGTTGGGCCAAAGTCTCGGGCGATTTCATCGCCGTAATAGATCTGTACCGCACCGGGAGCCAGCATCAACGCGTTTGCAGCTTTGGTTTGTTTTGCAAAGTCACTGCCATGTTGTGTCCAGAATAGCGAGGTGTCGTGAGACGAAAGGTAACTCAGTACGTTGAACTCGCTGTCGTTGTTGATCTTCTCTGCGTATCGAAGGTAATCAGCATCAAGATCGGATAGGCACTTGAGCGCCTTTGGTGCGATATCACTCTGGAATTCAAAGTTGATGATCGAATCAAATCCGTTAGCGAAGTAATCTGATTTGACCACGCTGTGTGCCCATACTTCGCCAGTCATCCAGAAGGGTAAGTCATCCAAGGCCTTGTCTGGGTTGTTCTGTTTCCACTCGGCAAGTGCCTGGTTGGTGCTCTCTTTCAGTTCTGCCCATGCTTCGAGTTCAACGTGCTTAGCGGTATCGACCCTGAAACCATCGACACCATATTCGCGCACCCAATCCGATAACCAAGTGATTAAATGGTTACGAGGTGTTTTGAGTTCATCGGTCGCGCTGGTGGACTTATTGCGATAGAAATTAGGCAGCCCGATTGTCTCTGTCGACTCTGTTTTGAAATCGGGCAGATGCGCCAAAGACATGGTGAGGTTATTGTAGCCCGGAGAGTCATAGGCGCCGATATCGCTGCGTAGCCAAGCTTTGCCCCACCACTTTTCCCACGCTTCTTTGTCGCTGTAAGAGATGTAGTTGTTGAAGTAGTGCCAGTTCTGACCTTTGGCAGGTTGCCAATCTGTCCAGTTTTCGCCAAGTGTTTGTTTGGCTTCTTCGTCAGTTAGGTTGAGCTTACCAAAATCAAACTCTTGCATGTCGGCAAGCGTCGCATAGCCGGTGTGGTTCATTACCACATCCCAAACAACACGAATGCCTTTGCTATGCGCGGTATCGATGAAGGTTTTTAGCTCGTCTTCGGTGCCCATGTTGTCATCGAGCTTGGTCCAATCTTGATGGTAGTAGCCGTGGTAGCCGTAGTGTTTGAAGTCACCTCGATCACCGCCGCCAACCCAGCCGTGGATTTGCTCTAACGGAGACGTTATCCAGATAGCATTAGCACCGAGTGATTCTATGTAATCGAGTTTTTCGGTTAAGCCTGCCAAGTCACCACCGTGGAAGGTGCCGATTTCGTCTTGTCCATCTTGGCTGCGACCGTAACTGTTGTCGTTATCAGGATTACCATTGTGGAAACGGTCAGTCATTACGAAGTAAACCGTGGCGTTATCCCAACTAAAGTCAGCTTTGGTTTCTGGTTCTACTTTCTCAAGCAGCAGAACACCTTGGCTATTTTCTGCTGGCTGCATGGTGACGCTGCCATTCGTTACTGTGACTTGTTTGCCTGAAAGAGCGTCTCTAACCACGGTGCCATCATCAAAGGTTTGAGCAACGTCGATGATGGTTGGTTCGTCACTAGGAACCGGACAAGCAAAGCTTTGTACTTGTTGTTGCTTCGGCTTTATCTGAACGGTCAGTTCATTGGTTTGTGGGTTGAGCATAAACTGATAGGTGTTAGCGCGAAAGATCTTGATATCTAATTCAGACTTCTCGGCGCAGTCGTCTAGGCGAAGGGGTTTATTGAATTTGATGCGGTTTTCTTCAGCCAGCGCATAGTTGGTGCCACAGGTATTTTGAGTATCGCTGATAGAGAAGGTATAGCTACCTTTCGCGAGTTCCTGTTCTGCAATCACGGTGCCTTTACCGGATGATTCGAATACGACAGTGTCGTTATCAATTGTCAGTAATAGGTTGTTGTCACTGGTTTGGCTGCATGCGCTGAGTGCGAGTATTGAAAGCGCGAGTACTGTTTTTTTCATTGTTCCCTTCCCCTGAATAAACAGGTCAGTTATAGCAAACAATGCCCTCTACAGTCTGAGTGCTGTTTCATTCAGTTAATCAATAAGACCTCTACAAACAAATGCTTGGTTCACAAAAACAAAAAGGGAAGCTTTCGCTTCCCTTTGGGTGTTTACCGTTAATTACTCAGAGTATGACTTAGAGCAACTGTCTCACTCGTGCTTATTTTTGCAGTAGAGAGATGTCAGCAATCTGTAGGAACAGGTTACGTAGGTTGTTCAGTAGCGTTAGACGGTTTTTCTTAAGCGCTTCGTCATCAGCCATAACCATTACGTTATCGAAGAATGCATCAACGGGTTCACGTAGATCAGCAAGCTTGCTTAGGGCTTCTTGGTAGTTGCCTGTCGCGAATGCTGGTTCTAGTGCTTCCGTCATTACTTCAACGTTTTCAGCCAGTGCTTTCTCTGCGTCTTCTTGAAGAAGCGTTAGGTCGATTTCAGCTGGTAGCTCGCCATCGAATTTCGCAAGGATATTACCTACACGCTTGTTCGCTGCTGCTAGTGCTTCTGCTGCTTCCAGTTCACGGAAGTGAGAAACCGCTTTAACACGTTGGTCAAAGTCAGCAGGCTTAGTTGGACGACGTGCTAGTACCGCTTGGATGATATCAACGCTGAAACCAGCATCTTGGTACCATGCGCGGAAACGACCTAGCATGAAGTCGATAACGTCAGCTTCTACGTTTTTGTTAGTCAGCTTGTCGCCTAGTAGCTCTTTCGCTTTGCCGATCAGATCGGTTAGGTCTAGGTTGTAGCCGTTTTCAACGATGATACGTAGCACACCTAGAGACGCACGACGAAGTGCAAATGGGTCAGAACCTTTTGGTGCTTGGCCAATACCGAAGATACCTACGATAGTGTCTAGCTTGTCTGCCATTGCTACTGCTGAAGAGATACCAGTGCTTGGTAGATCGTCACCCGCGAAACGAGGCATGTATTGCTCGTAAAGTGCCAGTGCAACTTGCTCGTCTTCACCGTCGTGAGTCGCGTAGTGCATGCCCATCACACCTTGAGTATCCGTAAATTCGAATACCATAGAGGTCATTAGGTCACACTTAGCCAGTAGGCCAGCACGCTTAGACTTTTCAACGTCAGCATCGATTTGCTCAGCAATGTAGCCTGCAAGCTCTGTGATGCGGTCTGTTTTGTCTTTGATAGTACCCAATTGCTTCTGGAAGATAGCCTGGTCTAGTTCAGCAAGACGGTCGATAAGCGGGCGCTTACGGTCTGTGTTGAAGAAGAATTCAGCATCAGCAAGACGTGGGCGTACCACTTTCTCGTTACCTTCGATAACGTGACGAGGCTCTTTAGACTCGATGTTCGATACGAAGATGAAGTTCGGTAGTAGCTTCTTGTTGTCATCGTAAACAGGGAAGTACTTTTGGTCACCCTTCATGGTGTAAACCAAAGCTTCAGAAGGGACTTTTAGGAATTCTTCTTCAAACTTCGCTGTCAGTACTACTGGCCATTCAACCAGAGACGTTACTTCTTCAACAAGGTCATCTTCTAGGTCAGCTGTACCGCCAACCGCAGCTGCCGCTTTTTGCGAATCAGCAAGGATGATCGCTTTACGCGCTTCGTAATCTGCCATTACTTTACCGCGCTCTTCTAGGATCGCAGGGTATTGGTCAGCAGAGTCGATTGTGAACTCTTGTTCGCCCATGAAACGGTGGCCACG
The DNA here is from genome assembly GCF_041471665.1 of Vibrio sp. 10N.261.51.F11. Lineage (NCBI taxonomy): Bacteria > Pseudomonadati > Pseudomonadota > Gammaproteobacteria > Vibrionales > Vibrionaceae > Vibrio > Vibrio sp. 10N.261.51.F11. The sequence continues at coordinate 48,456 of NZ_JBFROW010000065.1, forward strand.
GATAGTACGAGCAGATGCTACGCCTAGGATTTCGCCTTCAACAAGCTCATCACCTAGTAGTACTGTCAGTGTTTTTACTGGACGGATAAATTGAATGTCTGAGTTACCCCAGCGCATTGCTTTAGGAATTGGTAGGCCAGCCAGTGCTTTCGCAGCAATGTCCATCACCAATTCTTGAACTGGTTTGCCAGCTACTTCTTGTTTGAAAAGAAGCCACTCGCCTTTGTCTGTTTTCAGACGGTCAGCTTGCTCAACAGTAATACCGTTACCACGAGCCCAACCTTGTGCCGCTTTGGTCGCGTTGCCTTCAGCATCGAATGCCACAGAAACAGCAGGGCCACGTTTCTCAACCACTTTGTCTGCTTGGCCTTCAGCCAGTGCAGTTACTTTAAGTGCTAGACGACGAGGTGCTGCGTACCACTTGATGCCTTCGTGAGAAAGCTCAGCCGTTTTAAGACCTGCTTCAAAGTTAGAAGCAAACGCTTCTGCTAGAGAACGAAGTGCTGTTGGTGGAAGCTCTTCCGTACCCAGTTCAATTAGAAAATTCTTCGCCATGATTATTTACCTTCCTTCTTACACATTGGGAAGCCAAGCGCTTCACGTGACGCGTAGTACGCTTCAGCAACTGATTTAGTCAGGTTGCGGATACGAAGGATGTAACGTTGACGCTCTGTTACAGAGATAGCTTTGCGCGCATCAAGGATGTTGAATGCGTGACCTGCTTTTAGAATGCGCTCGTAAGCTGGAAGCGGCAGTGGCTTCTCAAGCTCAAGTAGCTCTTTACACTCTTTCTCGCACTGGTCGAAGAAAGTGAATAGGAAATCTACGTCTGCGTGCTCGAAGTTGTACGTCGATTGCTCAACTTCGTTTTGGTGGAAGATGTCACCGTAAGTCACGTTAGAACCGTCTGGTGCTACGTTCCATACTAGGTCGTAAACAGAATCTACTTCCTGGATGTACATTGCTAGACGCTCGATACCGTAAGTGATCTCGCCAGTTACTGGCTTACACTCAAGGCCGCCAACCTGTTGGAAGTAAGTAAACTGAGTTACTTCCATGCCGTTTAGCCATACTTCCCAACCAAGGCCCCATGCGCCTAGTGTTGGGTTTTCCCAGTTATCTTCAACGAAGCGAATGTCGTGAACAAGTGGGTCAACACCAAGAACCTCTAGGGAGCCTAGGTACAACTCTTGGATATTGTCTGGCGATGGTTTTAGCGCTACTTGGAATTGGTAGTAGTGCTGCAGACGGTTCGGGTTTTCACCGTAACGGCCATCGGTCGGACGACGAGAAGGTTGAACGTAAGCTGTAGACATTGGCTCTGGGCCAAGTGCTCGTAGACATGTCATTGGGTGAGAGGTGCCTGCACCTACTTCCATATCTAGAGGTTGAACAATGGTACAACCGTTTTGAGCCCAGTAATCCTGCAGCGCGAGGATCATTCCCTGGAAGGTTTTGATATCGTATTTTTGCATAGTCAGGTTCGCGCGATTCTTTTAAATGAATGAGAAAAATAACCTCTGAGTATACCGAGATATTCGTAAAGCGAGTAGGGGTAATCTTGTTTAATTAGTGGTCTAAAATGTCGTTTAGTGGATTTTTTTGCCTTTAATGTTTGTTTTTCGGCACAAGTGGATATTTTGATAACTTTGACACTTGTGTTTGAAAGCATGGGCTATTAAAATCTCGCGGTCTTTGGGGAGTAGCTTACTTATTCATATCCTATTGAATGAGTTCGTTCGTCAACATAATTGATGCAAAATCATCATGGCGTTCGAGGCAACCACCACCTTGGTGGTGCTTAGCAAGACCATAGACAAGCATCGTGAACCGGGATGGGGCGCGAGGTTTGTCTTTGGTTAAATATAATAATCCCCATCCCAAATGAGCATGTCGTGAGCGTTTTAGCAATTTCAATTACAACTGTCGCCTTAGCCGAGATCGGTGATAAGACTCAGTTGCTATCTCTTTTATTAGCCAGTCGATATCGCAAGCCGATACCTATCATCGCAGCTATCTTCTTTGCCACCATTGCCAATCATGCCCTTGCAGCATGGCTCGGGGTCGTGGTTGCTGATTATCTTTCACCTGAAGTATTAAAGTGGGTGCTGGTGGTCAGTTTCATTGCGATGGCTGGCTGGATTTTGATTCCCGATAAGTTAGATGACGATGAACAGATCTCAAACCGAGGACCGTTTGTCGCCAGTTTTATCGCTTTCTTTATTGCTGAGATCGGCGATAAAACCCAAATTGCGACCTCTATCCTAGGGGCTCAATATGCGGATGCATTAGCGTGGGTGATTCTGGGTACAACCATTGGTATGTTGCTGGCAAATGTGCCTGTGGTGATCATCGGTAAGCTGTCTGCTGATAAGATGCCTCTTGATCTGATTCGTAAGATCACAGCCTTGCTATTCGTGGGTTTAGCTATCGCTGCTGCGTTTTACTCGTAAGTGTTTTGAGTCTTATTATACTCAATCAGTAGAGTAATGTGTTGTAGGTCATACTCTTACAGTATTGTGGGGTTTATCGAGCGAATGGACATATAACTGTCATACTTGTCATGATATTTTAATCTTGTGAGTTAAGAACACGAGGGCATGATTATGTTGACGCGTTATATGGGTATTACTCCACAAAGCCAAAGTTATCTATTTACTTTTGGTCTTGCACTTACACTGTTAGGCATGGTGTTGACGGACATGTGGCTGCCAATGGTCGCGGGTGCCATCATCATGACTGCACTTGCGGTAGAGGCTTGGATTCGGGTCGCGCATATTATTCCGATGCGCAAAGATATCCGAGAAATTCAGCATCAGCTGGAGCATCTGCAAAACAAATCTAGAAGCGAATAAACAAAAAGCCGCTCGTACTCTGAGTTCTGTTTAAGAACATAAGGTACGAGCGGCTTTTTTGATACTTGATAGTCGGTGGGGCGTTACGCCTCCAATCCCTTTCTGATCAAATACTGGTAAGGCAACGTTTCTGTTGCTTGGCCTACCAACTGGTGATCCATGAATCGACAAAAGCTCGGAATATCTCGAGTTGTCGAAGGATCGTCAGCTTTTACCAGTAACACATCGCCATCCTGCATGTTTCTAATTGTCTTCCTGACCATCATTACTGGTTCCGGGCAACGCAGGCCTTCAGCTTCTAAAGTATGGGTTGCCAGTTCAGGTTTGAATGTCATGGTTTGTATCTCTATATCTATCTAACGAGTGAATAATACGTCTGCAGAAAAAATATGCAATAAGTGCTTGGCAAACAGAATCATTTCCTATAACTTAGTTAACAAGTTGATAACAACTTGAAGCAAAGGCAACTAGCTAAGGAGTGGCGATGTTGACAGGATTAGATAGATTAACAATTTATTCGGTTCTCTGTTTTATTTCTTTTTGTGCGTTAGTACTACGCTCATCGACAGAGACCTCACTGATGCCTATTTTTGGCATAGTAGCAACGATTATTGGTATTTGGGTAGAGATGCGCCGTTGGCAAGGCATAGCCGAAGAGCAAGAGCACTAACCCGAATACAGCAAGCGAATTCCGATACGACAACATTCCGACACTATCCCCAAATTTTCTTGGGCTTCCCCGCGTAATTGCGGGATTTTTTTTATCTAAAGCATGCTATAAACAACTTAGTGACTAATGGCAATCGTATACAGCTAGGTAAGTGGCGTGGAATTAGAAGACATCTATCGTAGAGACCTTAATTTATTGGTCGCTTTAAAGGTATTGATTGAAGAGGGCAGCGTAAGCCAGGCCGCGCTTCGTCTTAACTTAAGCCAATCCGCAACCAGTCGAGTATTAGGGCGTTTAAGAGAATTACTAAACGATCCGTTGTTTACACGTCAAGGTCAGCACCTTATTCCTACCAAGAAAGCACTCGAGATCAGTCAGCGTATTGATCAGCCTTTGGAGTCTTTTCGCCAATTGCTGAGTCCGAGTGACTTTGACCCTTACTATTGCAGCGAACGTTTTCTGATCGCTACCACCGATTATGCGATGCAAACCATCTTGCCTTATGCGTTGCCTAAGATTTATGAACAAGCACCCAATATCTCTTTGGAGTTTGCTCCGTTGCAGCATGAGCATTTGTTTAAACAGCTCAGCACCGAACGCGTTGATATGGCGATCTGTCGTCCGAGTGGCAGCATTGCACCACTTCATCAAGAAGTCTTGGGGCCGGTTGGTGTATCGTGTCTGTTATCTAAAAACCATCCATTAGCCGATCAACCTTTAAGCCTTGAAGACTATGTTTCACTCCCACATGCGATGATTGCGATCAGTGATGGTGTTAAGGCTTTATTGGACAACGCTTTAGCTAATCAACAACCCAGAAAAATGGTACTGCGTGCTTATCACCTTGAAGCGGCATTGGCGATTGTCGATAGAATGCCGTTGGTGATTACTGTGCCTGCTGATTTGGCTTATTTGGTAGCAGAGCGTTATGACTTGGTTGTTAAGCCATTACCATTTGAATTTATGCCGTTTGATTACTCACTGATCTGGCACTCGCGTTGCGATTCTTCTGCTTCACAACAATGGTTAAGAAGAGTGGTAAAAGAAGAGTGTGGTGAGTTGATTCAAAAACGGATTGCGGATGTCGGTTTGGGTTAACCGGATCTGAGTCTGAGTTCACTTGACCCGAATGACAAAAACGCAAAAGGGCTGATAAAAATCAGCCCTTTGTTGTTTTGGGTTATCCAAGCCTAAAGCTGTTGCTTAAGGTTTGATAACTTTATGTTTGAGAGCCTATAGTTTAATGACTACGCGACCAGTGATTTGACCGTTAGTGATGTCTTCTGCTGCTTGAATTGCACCGTCTAAAGACACTTCTTTGGTTGCTTGAGCGTAGAAAGATTCTGGTAGTAGCTCAGCCAGTTGTTCCCACGCTTTAATACGTTTTTCACGAGGGCACATTACAGAATCAACACCTTGTAGGCGAACGTTACGCAGAATGAATGGCATTACCGTGGTTGGTAAGTCAAAACCGCCTGCTAGACCACACATCGCAACCGCACCGTTGTAATCAATTTGCGCCAATACTTTCGCAAGGACTTTGCTGCCTACCGTATCGATAGCGCCAGCCCACAGTTGTTTTTCTAGTGGCTTAGCTGGTTCTTCTAGTTCAGCACGCTCTACAATACGTGTCGCGCCTAGTGATTTAAGTAGTTCACCGTTTACAGAAGCACGGCCAGTCACTGCTGCCACTTTGTAGCCCAGTTGGTTTAGTAGAGTGATAGATACGCTACCTACACCGCCACTTGCGCCGGTAACTAGGATTTCACCGTCTTCAGGCTTGATGCCAGCATCGACAATAGCTTGAACACAAAGCATTGCTGTGAAGCCTGCTGTACCAATCGCCATTACTTTCTTAGCGTCTAGACCTTTAGGCATCGGCACTAACCAGTCACCGTTTAGGCTTGCTTTCTCAGCCATGCCGCCCCAGTGACCTTCACCAACACCCCAACCAGTTAGAACCACTTCGTCGCCTGCTTTGTAGCGAGGGTCATCAGATTGTGAAACCACACCAGAAAGGTCGATACCAGGAACCATAGGGAAGTTGCGAACAATGCGCCCTTTACCTGTAATCGCCAAACCATCTTTGTAGTTCAAAGAAGAGTAGCTAACATCAATCTTCACGTTACCTTCTGGTAATTGAGATTCTTCAATTTGAGAAACTGACGCGATAGTTTTTTTGTCTTCTTGGTTTAGTACAAGTGCTTTAAACATGATCTGCTCCGTGGAGGAATATTAGGAAACTGAAGTAACTTTAGTTGAATCATCCGAGAAAAAATAATGAAACATCAACATTGAATATATGCGTTTTGTGCATAGATGTCAGGGTTGGTTTTTCTCTCGTTGAGTTCGCTGAACACAATCGATGCATTGTTGGATGCCAAGCAATAAAAAGTGCAGCTATATAAATATAGCTGCACAAAAGATTACCCTTCAAATATTACAGTCAGTAAACGCTATGGGCGTTCAAATACCGTTGCAATACCTTGGCCTAAACCAATACACATAGTCGCCAAGCCGTATTTCACGTCTTGTGCTTCCATCAGGTTGATTAGCGTCGTCGAGATACGAGAACCAGAACAGCCTAGTGGGTGACCCAGAGCAATCGCACCGCCGTTAAGGTTTACTTTCTCGTCAACAACATCCAGTAGACCTAAGTCTTTAGCACAAGGTAGAGATTGAGCAGCAAACGCTTCGTTTAACTCAATCACACCCATGTCTTCAATGGTTAGTCCTGCACGTTTAAGTGCTTTTTGGGTTGCTGGTACTGGGCCGTAACCCATGATTGAAGGATCGCAGCCAGCGATAGCCATAGACTTCACGCGAGCGCGAATCTTAAGGCCAAGTGCGTTAGCTTTCTCTTCGCTCATGATAAGCATTGCAGAAGCACCATCAGACAGAGCTGATGAAGTACCTGCTGTTACTGTGCCGTTTGCTGGGTCAAATACCGGACGCAGCTGGGATAAGCCTTCAACTGTTGTCTCTGGGCGAATGACTTCGTCGTAATCCAGAGTGAACAGAGAACCGTCTGCAGCGTGAGCTTCGGTTGGCAGGATTTCATTTTTGAAACGACCTTCAACCGTAGCTGCTTGAGCGCGAGCATGTGAGCGTGCTGCGAATGCATCTTGGTCTTCACGGCTAATACCGTGCATTTTGCCTAACATCTCAGCGGTTAGCCCCATCATGCCGGCCGCTTTTGCTACGTGTTTTGACATGCCTGGGTGAAAATCAACACCATGGTTCATTGGTACGTGGCCCATGTGCTCCACACCACCAATCAGGCAGATTTCAGCATCACCAACCATGATAGAGCGAGTTGCATCATGCAAAGCTTGCATAGATGAACCACATAAACGGTTGACTGTTACAGCACCAATCTCAATCGGTAGACCAGCAAGCAAGGCAGCGTTACGTGCAACGTTGAAGCCTTGCTCTAGTGTTTGTTGTACACAACCCCAGTAAATATCTTCAATTTCGACAGGGTTTACTTCTGGGTTGCGCTCTAAAATGCCTTTCATCAAATGTGCAGACAGATCTTCAGCACGAGTGTGACGGAAAGCTCCACCTTTGGAACGTCCCATTGGGGTGCGAAGGCAATCAACAACAACTACATTTTTCATTTTGCTATTCCTTTTCCAAATGTGGGTTACAGAGAACTGGCTTGTTGGCTGTCGTAAAAGCTTTCGCCCTTCGCTGCCATATCAAGCAATAGCTGAGGAACTTGGTACATTGCACCTAAGTCTTGGTAGCCTTTCGCCATTTCAACGAAGTTACCAATGCCCACACTGTCTAAGTAGCGGAATACGCCGCCTCTAAATGGAGGGAAGCCTAAACCGTAAACCAGTGCCATATCCGCTTCTTGCGGTGTCGCGATAATGCCTTCTTCTAGACAAAGCACCACTTCGTTGATCATTGGAATCATCATGCGCTGGATAATTGTTTGGTCATCAAAATCTTGTGGTGCTTGACATACGTCAGCCAAGATAGGAAGAATGTCTTCAGAGAAGGTCTTCTTCGGACGACCACGCTTGTCTACGCTGTATGTGTAGAAACCGCTACCATTTTTCTGACCGTATTTTTCAGCAACGTAAAGTGCATCAATCGCATCACGACCTTCTTTGCCCATACGCTCTGGGAAACCTTGCGCCATCACAGCTTGTGCGTGGTGTGCAGTGTCTAGGCCTACAACGTCTAGTAAGTAAGCCGGGCCCATTGGCCAACCGAACTTACGCTCCATCACTTTATCGATCTTAGTGAAATCAGCACCGTCGCGTAGCAACATGCTGAAACCGCCAAAGTAAGGGAAAAGTACACGGTTAACGAAGAAGCCTGGGCAATCATTAACAACGATAGGGGATTTACCCATCTTCGCTGCGTAAGCAACCACGCGATTAATGGTTTCTTCTGAAGTGTGCTCACCTCGGATGATCTCAACCAAAGGCATGCGGTGTACTGGGTTAAAGAAGTGCATGCCACAGAAGTTCTCTGGGCGCTTCAAAGATTTCGCTAACAGATTAATCGGAATCGTTGAGGTATTTGATGTTAGAACCGTGTCTTCACCAACCAAACCTTCCACTTCGCTCAGTACTGCTGCTTTTACTTTCGGGTTTTCTACTACTGCTTCAACAATCACATCCGACTGTTCTACACCCGCGTAATGCAGGCTTGGAGTAATAGAAGACAGAATGCCTGCCATCTTGAATCCATCTAGGCGACCGCGTGATAAGCGTTTATTCAACAACTTAGAAGCTTCGTTCATACCAAGATCTAGAGACGCCTGTGCGATGTCTTTCATCATCACTGGCACGTCTTTTAGAGCTGATTGGTAAGCAATACCGCCGCCCATGATACCTGCACCAAGTACGGCTGCACGCTCAGTTGCTTTGTTTGCTGACTTACCCGCTTGTTTCGCTAAGCCTTTGATGTACTGGTCATTCAGGAATAAGCCAACTAATGCTTTTGCTTCTTCCGATTTCGCTAGCTTAACGAAGTGCTTACGTTCGATGTCGAGTGCTGCATCGCGATTGCTGCGTGCTGCTTCTTCAATCGCAATCACAGAAGTAATCGGAGCTGGGTAGTGAGGCCCTGCTTTTTGAGCAACTAAGCCCTTCGCCATGGTAAAGCTCATCATCGCTTCGAGTTTGCTTAGTGAAAGCGCTGATGTCTTTTGTTTACGGCGTAGCTGCCAGTCTAATTTTTCATTAGCAGCCAGAGAAACGGTATTGATTGCCGATTCTAGTAACTGGTCTGTTTCAACAATCGCATCTAACAAGCCAACTTTAAGCGCTTCATCTGCACGGCATGCTTTGCCTTGCGTGATAATTTCCATTGCGCTGTCAGCACCGATAACACGAGGTAGGCGCACACAACCACCAAAACCAGGCATGATGCCAAGTTTGGTTTCAGGTAGGCCAATGCTGGTGGTCTTGTCACCGATACGGAAATCGGTAGCGAGTACACATTCACAGCCGCCGCCAAGGGCATGGCCACGCATCATTGAAAGAGTTGGGACAGGAAGGTCTTCGAGCTTGCTGAAGATTGAATTAGCGAATCTTAACCATTCATCAAGTTCTGCTTCTGGCTTAGCAAATAGGCCAAGAAATTCAGTGATGTCTGCGCCTACAATGAACGCGTCTTTGTTTGAAGTTAAGATTAAACCACGTAATCCTGCGTGAGCATTAAGAGCATCTAACGCTTTATCTAGTGATTCTAAAGTAGCAAGGTCGAGTTTGTTTACAGAGGCTGGTGCACAGAAGCTTAATTCCGCAATACCATCTTGTAATTCCTTTACCTGTAGGGTGTTAGCTTGGTAAATCATTGTCTATCTCCATGACATACAATCCACGATTGTTTGAGAGAATCTTGTTATCTTTCTATTATTGTAGAATACCTGGTAAGACCAGTTATCTTAGTCTGTACCTCTGCTTGATTAATTTCAATACATTTTTTAAACAATTGTTTAACATTGTGCGATGGCACAGATCCTCTAACCCTTATTATTCACGCGTGATACACTTCGTCGCTCTTATTAACTAAGTTAACGATATGAATGAACAGCCTTATTTAATACCTTCTGCGTCGGCTCTGTTTGAAGAAGAGATAAAAAAGAGCGTCTTTATTACGCATCTTGCTCATACTCCAAGTGTTGAAGCTGCAAAACAGTTCGTAGAACAGGTGAAAAAAGAGCATTCTTCAGCACGACATAACTGTTGGGGTTTTGTTGCTGGTCGACCTGAAGACTCAATGCTTTGGGGTTTCAGTGATGATGGTGAACCCTCGGGTACAGCGGGTAAGCCTATCTTGGCGCAACTATCGGGCTCTGGTGTCGGTGAATTAACGGCTGTTGTGACGCGCTACTCTGGCGGAATTAAGCTTGGAACCGGCGGTTTGGTTAAGGCTTACGGCGGTGGCGTACAACAAGCTCTCAAGCTGCTTCAAACTATCGAGAAAAAAATAACCACAAAATTACGGCTAGAGTTAGACTATGGCTTTGTGCCGATCGCACAATCCATCATGGCTCAGCATCAGGCTGTTGAGGTCCAAGCGGATTATGGTGTTCAAGTTGAGCTTATTATTGAAATAGAGCTCCTTCAGGTAGATTCGTTTACCCAAACCATGATCAATAAAAGCGGTGCTAAGGCACTGGTAACGAAAGTCAAAGACAACTAGGAAGTGTGAAGCATTTCGCTTCGTTCAATAGCTCATGCAATTTCGCTCAATTATTCGAATCGTCGGATTATTATTAGCACTTTTTAGTGTATCAATGCTTGCTCCTGCGCTCGTCGCACTGATCTATCGAGATGGTGCGGGTGTGCCATTTGTGACGACCTTCTTCGTTCTCTTATTCTGTGGAGCAACTTGCTGGTTTCCAAACCGACGTTATAAGCATGAATTGAAAGCGCGTGATGGCTTTTTGATTGTTGTTCTGTTTTGGACGGTAATCGGTAGTGCGGGTGCGCTGCCGTTTTTGATCGCCGATAACCCCAATGTGTCGGTAACCGATGCTTTCTTCGAATCCTTCTCTGCATTAACTACGACAGGTGCGACCGTAATTGTCGGCCTCGATGATCTGCCTAAGGCGATTCTTTTTTATCGTCAGTTCCTACAATGGTTTGGTGGTATGGGTATCATCGTATTAGCGGTAGCTATCCTCCCTGTTCTGGGTATCGGTGGTATGCAGTTATATCGTGCTGAAATCCCGGGTCCAGTAAAAGATAGCAAGATGACTCCGCGTATTGCTGAAACGGCAAAAGCGCTTTGGTACATCTACCTGAGCTTAACCATTGCTTGTGCAGTGGCGTTTTGGCTTGCTGGGATGAGCTTCTTTGATGCCATCAGTCATAGCTTCTCTACTATTGCGATTGGTGGCTTCTCGACTCACGATGCGAGCATGGGGTATTTCAATAGCCCTGCGATCAACATGATTACAGTTGTGTTCCTTCTTATATCCGCATGTAACTATTCGCTTCACTTTGCTGCATTTGCTTCAGGTGGTGTGCATCCTAAGTATTATTGGAAAGATCCTGAGTTCCGCGCCTTTATCTTTATTCAGGCAGTACTGTTCTTGGTTTGTTTCTTATTACTGCTCAATCATCACTCTTATGATTCGTACTACGATGCTTTCGACCAAGCCTTGTTCCAAACCGTGTCTATCTCTACGACCGCGGGTTTTACAACGACGGGTTTCTCAGAGTGGCCATTGTTCTTACCCGTACTGCTTTTGTTCTCTTCTTTTATAGGGGGATGTGCAGGTTCTACGGGTGGTGGTATGAAAGTGATTCGAATCTTACTACTTACTCTGCAAGGTGCTCGTGAAATGAAGCGTCTTGTTCACCCACGGGCTGTCTATACCATCAAGGTTGGCGGTTCTGCACTACCACAACGTGTTGTAGATGCGGTCTGGGGCTTCTTCTCTGCATACGCATTAGTGTTTGTGGTTTGTATGCTGGCTCTTATTGCAACTGGTATGGACGAGTTGAGTGCTTTCTCTGCGGTAGCGGCGACATTAAATAACCTTGGCCCGGGCCTTGGTGAAGTCGCGGTGCACTTTGGCGATGTGAACGACAAAGCAAAATGGGTACTTATCGTATCTATGCTGTTTGGCCGATTAGAAATCTTCACCTTATTAATCTTATTGACCCCTACGTTTTGGCGTAGCTAAGGACAACATTGTGGCAAAAGTTCTATTTTTGTATTCAAGCCGTGAAGGGCAGACCAAGAAAATCTTGAACTATATAAAAGAAGAAATGAGTGAGTTCGAATGTGAGCTTCAAGATCTGCACACTATTGGCAAGGTGGACTTTGCTCAGTACGACAGAGTGTTGATTGGCGCATCGATTCGTTATGGCCACCTTAATAAGAAGCTATATCAATTTATTGATGCCAACCTTACTCAGTTGCAATCAAGCAAGGTTGCGTTCTTCTGTGTTAACTTAACGGCGCGTAAAGAAGACCAAGGCAAAGATACACCAGAAGGCAGTGCGTATATTAAGAAGTTCCTTACCAAGTCTCCATGGCAGCCGACTTTAATCGGTGTATTTGCAGGTGCCCTCTATTACCCACGTTATAACTGGTTCGATAGAACCATGATCCGCTTTATTATGAATATGACAGGTGGTGAAACGGATACAACGAAGGAAGTTGAGTACACAAACTGGGAAAAAGTCTCTTTGTTCACTGAAAAACTGAAGAATATGTAAGATAAAAGCCTACTTTTGAGGCGTTTTGAGTTCTTTTTAATCGAACGAATAAAAAAACGAAAAAAACTTAAAAAAGGGCTTGCCAGTGTGATCGAAATCTCTATAATGCCACCTCGCTGACACGGGATGGCTTCTTAGGAAACCAGAACGAATCAGCAAGCCAAATTAGCCAAGCCAAGCGCTTGAAAAAAGTTTT
>NZ_JBFROW010000066.1:0-33579 GCF_041471665.1 Vibrio sp. 10N.261.51.F11
CTTCACTTCCACCCTGCTTTTAACGAAGGTGAAGAAGGTTCTAGAAAGCCATATCATGTCTTGCGAATCAAATTAGATTAAGGCGACAGTAGATAGATACGTAAATATCAAGCGTATGTATTTCATCAATGCATACGCTTTTTTATTAAGTGTAAATCGGCATCTATCAATTTATTTTTGATAATTATTCAAAAATTAGGCTGTTTTTGATTACTCTAGAGCCTTGTATTATCAATCTATCAGCAACGATAAGAGCGAAAGAACAATGAATAAAAAAATCACAATGGGTGTAACAGATTTATCATTCCATCGCACGACAGCTTCATTGGTTAGCAATGTATTGAAGACCATGGGCTTCGAAGTTGAGCGAATCTTTTCCCCTCATCAGGAAAATTTTGAAAAACTGAAAGCTGGTGAAATCGATATGCTCTCTTCTGCTTGGTTACCATCGAGCCATGGTATCTATAAGTCGGACGTTGAAAAAGTTGAGCCATTAATCGAGCTTGGACTTCATTACGAACCTTACGCACTGTGGGGTGTGCCGGATTACGTACCTGAAGAGATGGTCGCTGAAGTGGCGGATTTATTGAAGCCTGAAGTCGTCGAGCAAATGAGACCTAAAATTCAAGGTATTAATCCAGGAGCTGGAATCACTCGCTTCTCTATCCAGATGATGGAAGAGTACGGTTTAAGTAAAGCAGGCTATGAGTTTTTTACAGGCAGTGAAGATGACTGTTTTAGTGCTTTTGAAGATGCCGTCGCAAATAAAGAGTGGGTCATTGTGCCGCTATGGAAACCGCAATTTCTTCACTATCGTTATGATATTCGCGAGCTTATAGAGCCGAAAGGGCTGCTTGGAATTGTAGACCGAGCTGTACTGTTACTGAGAGATGATAAGAAAAATCTATTTACTGATGAACAGCTTAAAACCTTAGATTCATTACGTTTCTCCAACGATATTATTGCCGAGCTTGATTATAAAGTGTGCCGAGAGGGTAAACCGCAAGATGAAGTGACGTATGAATGGTTAGCTGCACAAGGTGTTATCTAACTAGGTTAACAGGTAAGTATCTCAACACTACCCGGTCGAGCAGTGTGATTATCAAAAATATATTGAATGTAATTAAAAGATTAGGCGGTTTATCTAGGGTAAAAAATCTCTATGATGAAGGTGTCCAATCAAAGGAGAAACAACATGCCAGCACCAACAACAATGAAAGCAATTGGTTTTACTCAATCACTAGCAATTACAGAGCAAGACAGCTTATTCGAGTTTGAAACAAGCCTGCCAGAGCTAAAAGACAATGACCTGCTGGTAAAAGTGAGTGCGACCTCGATTAACCCAGCAGATGCAAAAATACGTATCCGCAACGCACAAGATAAAACCCTAGAGCAGCCAAAAGTATTGGGCTATGACGCGGTGGGTGAAGTGGTTGCTAAAGGTGGCAATGTTTCAGGCTTCGAAATTGGTGACCGTGTTTATTACGCAGGTGATGTGACACGTATGGGTGCGAATGCTGAGTACCAAGCGGTCGATTACCGAATTACAGCTCACGCCCCAAAAAGCCTTTCTGACGAATCAGCAGCCGTTATGCCTCTCGCTACATTGACAGGTTGGGAAGCCTTGTTTGATCGCCTACGCGTTCGTCCAGAAGAGAAGAAATCTATCCTGATTATTGGTGGCGCAGGCGGTGTCGGCTCGATTACGATTCAATTGGCGAAGCAGCTCACTAACTTAACAGTGATTGCGACCGCTTCAAGACCAGAGACTGAGCAGTGGGTAAGAGATATGGGCGCTGACCATATTGTGAATCACCGCAATCTAGTGGAGTCGGTACGTGAGCAAGGCATTCAACATGTGGACTACATCTTCAACGTTGCAGATACCAAAGGTCACTGGGATGCAATGGTCGAGTTGATTGCTCCGCAAGGCATGATCAGTTCAATTGTAGAATTTGATGGTGGTGTTGACCTATCAAAACTACAAGGCAAATCAGCTGGCTTTATCTGGGAGCTGATGTTTACTCGCTCGCTGTTTAACACTGACGATATCCAGAAGCAGCAAGATATCCTGTTCCAAGCGGCAAACTTGATTGATGCTGGCCGCATTAAATCAACACTCACTACAACATTAAATGGCTTTGGTGTTGAGACGTTAAAAGACGCACACCAACGTATCGAAAGCAGCGCGTCAATTGGCAAAACTGCAATTAAATACTAACTCAGACTTATAAAAACGGGATTTTTGATGAAACTGTATATCTACGAGCATTGTCCATTTTGTGCCCGTGTTGTTTATGTTGCTAATGCACTGAAGCTTAACGTTGAATACCAAGTTGTGGATTACGCTGATGCGCAAACTCTGATTGATTTAATCGGTCAAAAAATGGTGCCAGTTTTGGAGAAAACGGATGGCAACGTGATGGCGGAAAGCATGGATATCATTGCTTACTTTATCGAGCAAGCTGGTATTGATGCGGTAGCCGCACCATCAGAAGAGACGTTGGCATTTCAGCGTGAGGCATTCCCTTTGATTCAAAGAATTGGCTACCCTCGCTGGACGAAACTGAATCTAAAAGAGTTCGCGACTGAAGCAAGTGTTACTGCATGGCAAGCGAAGAAAGAGACAGAAGAGCTGAACTTTGTTCGCCTGTTAGAAAGCACAGAGCAAATTGTTGCAGATGTAAACGCACAGTTGCTTAACGCTGAAGCGTTGATCCAACCGAATGCGGGTAAATCACCACTGCCTCTGGTTGATCAGGCTATCTACTTCTCGCTACTGCGCGGCTTCTTTGTTGAGCCCACCGTTACTTGGCCGCAAGAGCTTAAGTTATGGCTGGAAACAAACAGTAATGAGCTAGGTGCTAGTATACTAACTGTCTAGACTGGTTGGACGAAAGCGTATTAATTAGGCCCGAGTTATCAAGATGGTAGCTCGTTTTTTTTATTAATATAACCAGTCAAACTTAAAAACAGTAAAACCTGTGATTTCTTTTTACTCATTACTATTCCTCTTCCCCTAGAAGTAACCTCAAGGCAGGTTGGAAATCTTTACGACGTGATTTTCCATACCTGTAGTTATTCATTTATTTCTAATTTAGCAAAATCCCAAACACGAAAATGTCCAGAACCTTCATAAGCTGAATTTTTACCGGTTGAATTTTTACCGGTGGTACTTCCTAGTTCGAAAGTCCCCCTTTCCAACTTAGAACCGATCTCTATATTAGTTTCGGGATATTTTCCTTTACCCTTCCCCCATCAAACGGATGCATAGCTGATCTTCCTAGCGACTTACAACGTAAGAGGTTCGTTAAAAGGGAGAAAACAATATGTCCACCGTCTATGTCAGCATCGGAAGCAACATTAACCGCGAACATCACGTCACAGAATCTCTCAAAGCATTGAATAGCCGCTTTGCACCTCTGCACATTTCTAATTTCTACGATTGTGAGCCTGTTGGTTTTGAAGGAGACAACTTCCTAAACCTAGTCGTTGGGTTTGAATGTGACCTTTCTATCGCTGAACTGGCCAAGGTTCTGCATCAAATCGAATTAGAGAATGATCGCAAGCGTGAGACTAAAGAATATGCTTCGCGCACTATGGATATCGATATCCTTCTTTACGGTAACGAAGTGGGCACTATCGATGGGGTAGAGCTGCCTCGAGGTGAAATCACCGAGTACGCTTTTGTGCTTCGACCGTTAGTTGATGTTGCCGCGCAAGAACGTCATCCCACGCTAGATATCTCTTTTCTGCACCTCTGGAACAACTTCGATCAGCTGAGTCAGAAAACTGAACTTATACCTTTCAAGGTCAGCTTCACTTAATCCCTACAGCGGCTTTGAACAGAACGCTTGAGCTTTATTGATCTTTTCTTCTAACAGGCACGTAACTCACTCTACCTTCTAAGGATCGGAAACTGTTATGAATCACAATGCGATTATCACCATCACAAATCTCAGATTAAGAACCTTCATCGGCTTCAACGAAGAAGAGAAAACCAAGCAACAAGACATTGTTATAAATGCGGAGATCCATTACCCCGCAAACAACCTTTGCCTCTCTGATGATGTGGAGAACGCACTTAACTACAAAAATATCTGCAAAAAAATTATTGAACATGCTGAATCTGGACGGTTTCTGCTTTTAGAAAAGTTAACCAGCGACGTACTCGGTATTTGTATCGACCATTCATGGGTCCGATACGCTCAAGTGAGAATTGACAAGCCTCATGCGCTACGTTTCGCCGATTCCGTCTCGCTCACCCTGAGCTATGAAGCAGAACTTGAAGATTAACTCATAAGGAGAGAGTCATGCTGAATACAGAAGCCGAAAAAGTAAGAGAAGCTTTGCTCGAAAAGGGACTAGAAACCCCGATGACATCGAGCGAAATGAACCCCGACCAGAAGTACAACCGCATCAAAGGACTTTTGACGGAAGTCGTCAGTACGCTTGGACTGGATTTAACCGATGACAGTCTCGCTGAAACACCTCATCGCATTGCAAAGATGTACGTTCACGAGATATTTTCAGGGCTCGACTACAACAACTTCCCAAAAATCAGTGTTATCGACAACAAAATGTCGGTTGATGAAATGGTCAAGGTATCAGACATCAATTTAACTTCTACGTGCGAGCATCACTTCATTACCATTGATGGTTTAGCACAAGTGGCTTATATCCCTGAATCCAAGATTCTCGGGCTATCTAAAATAAACCGTATTGTTCGATTCTTTGCTCAGCGTCCGCAGGTTCAAGAACGCCTTACCCAGCAAATCCTGGTCGCAATACAGGCTCTGGTTGAAACAGAAAATGTGGCTGTGACGATTAAAGCAACTCACTACTGCGTTAAATCGAGAGGCGTTATGGATGCAAACTCTGAAACCACCACAACCGCGCTTGGTGGCAGTTTCAAAACTAACCCTCAAACTAGAGCTGAGTTTTTACGATGAGTGAGACGATTCTAATAACCGGTGTGGGAAAGCGTTTAGGATTCGCTCTGGCGCAGCAACTTTTATCTGACGGATACAAAGTAGTTGGCACTTACCGAAGTGACTATCCACAGCTGCAATTACTGCGCGACAGTGGAGCCGACTTGCAACAGGTAGATTTTTATCAACAAAGCAGCCTAGAGGGTTTTCTGCATTATGTTGGTCAAGAATACAAGGCGCTCCGAGCCATCATCCATAACGCTTCCGACTGGCAGCCGGAGAACAAAGAAAATCCCAGTGAAAACGCATTACAAATTATGAACCAGATGATGACGGTTCACGCTACCGTGCCTTATCTGGTTAATTTAACGCTCAAAGACCAATTAATGTCTGGCGATAAAACGTCGGACATCATCCACATCAGTGATTACGTTGCGGAAAAAGGCAGTAAAAAACACATCGCTTACGCGGCCAGTAAAGCTGCGCTCAACAACCTGACGCTGTCGTTCTCGGCGATGTTGGCTCCCAAGGTGAAAGTCAATACTGTCTCTCCAGCCATGATCAAATTCAATGAACATGACGACGAGGCCTACAAAATCAAAGCTCTGAAAAAAGCACTGATTCCTACAGAGGCAGGCTTTGAAGAAGTGATAGATGGCATCAAGTTTGTTTTGGCTAGCCACTATATGACAGGAAGGACTTTACACCTTGATGGCGGTAGGCATTTGAAGTGAAGTTCATGTGTTGTGGGCTAACCTTCCTTGTGCTGCAACACAGCCACAAATGCATCCAAATACTGTTCGATAGTCAGGTCAGCAGATACGGGCGGTAGCTCTACAGTAATGCATGGCAGGTTTCTTTCTTGGCACCATGTCCCGAATGAGCCTGGGGTTTCGTAATCGACGTCTTCAACAAGTGGTAGGTTGAACTGTTTGCCTAGCCAAGTGGCAAGTTCCGATTGGGTTGGGTCATCGACCATGGCGAGTGGTTCGTGGAAAGAGATGACGAACTTGGGTTTGCGCTGTTCAATGAGGTTGATGAGCGATTGTACTTCCGGTTCAAGCTGATCGGCTTGTCCTGTTTTCACTTTTACATCTCTGACTGGGGTGTGAGAGCTCCAGCGATAGACGGTGCCGTCTTCTGTCCAGTTTTGCGTCGGGAATGCGCGGTTCAAATCGACTTGGTTAGCGTTGGCGCGGGTGCCTAGTTGGTTGCCGTCAGGGTTCAT
The DNA here is from genome assembly GCF_041471665.1 of Vibrio sp. 10N.261.51.F11. NCBI lineage: Bacteria > Pseudomonadati > Pseudomonadota > Gammaproteobacteria > Vibrionales > Vibrionaceae > Vibrio > Vibrio sp. 10N.261.51.F11. The sequence continues at coordinate 6,160 of NZ_JBFROW010000066.1, forward strand.
CGACAAGATCACATCGTGTCGTAAGTTGGCGGCTGGCAGGCTTCTTAGCGCACAAGACAAACCTGCGATAGAAGCGGTTTCATCGCCGTGTGTGCCAGCTATGATTAGACCTCGATATTCGCTTTCTACTTGCGCGGGGAAATAGAGCAAGGGTGCGCCCAATACCGACTTTCCATATGGTAGCGGCTTTATTGAAAATGCAGCTCTTTCCGTTCTTGGAATTAAACTCACCTTTATCTCCTGATTGATCAAGTACTATCAAGTATTAACGATTACAAAAACTATTTAGATAAACGAAAGTATTAAAACTCGTCAACAGTCGCATTGTTAATTTTATTACTTGCTTCAAAGATAGGCTAGGAGAGCAAAAACATATGGATTTTAAGAAACATTCAACGGCGTTACTCATTTCATCTCTATTGACCCCTTTTATCTCAGTAACTGCCGTTGCTGACACATTGCCTGCGGGAACTTCTCTGGCGAAAGAACAGCACTTAGTGCGCGCGAATGATGCAGAAGCGGCGACACTAGATCCTGCGAAAGCTGAAGGCCTGCCAGAAATGCACATCCTACGTGATTTGTTTGAAGGTTTAGTGATTCAAGATCGTGATGGCAATATCACCCCGGGTGTTGCGCAGTCTTGGGAAACCGAAGACAACCAGACCTTTGTATTCCACCTTCGTAAAGATGCGCAATGGTCGAATGGCGATCCGGTGACGGCCGATGATTTCGTGTATGCGATAAGACGCGCGGTAGACCCTAAAACGGCATCGCCGAATGTTTGGTATCTCAAGCTTACTCAAATCAACAATATTGCTGACGTAGCCGAAGGCAAAAAGCCCGTTGAAGAGTTAGGTATCTCTGCAGTCGATAAACATACGGTGAAATTCGAACTCGATAGTAAAGTGCCTTACTTTGTGGCGATGACAGGCCACACATCCATGATGCCAGTGCACAAAGCAACCCTAGAAAGTAGTGACAAGCCGTGGAGCGATCCTAAACAATTTGTTGGTAATGGTGCATTCGTACTAGACGAGTGGGTGGTGAACGAGCGCATTGAGCTTAAGAAGAACCCGACGTACTGGGACAGTTCAGATACCCACTTAACCGAAGTAACTTATATTCCGTTTGAGAATCAGAATGCCTCGATTAACCGTTATGCGGTGGGCGAGGTCGATATTACTTCGGATGTGCCTACACACATGGCACAGCAGCTTAAAAGCAAATATCAAGATGCGTTTACCACAGTGCCTCTGCTGTGTACTTACTACTACGCATTCAATACTACGCGACCACCTTTTGATGATGCGCGAGTACGTAAAGCTGTCTCTTATTCTATGATGCGTGACGTTATCACCAATGGTGTGACTCAGGTGGGCAACTTACCGGCTTATACCTTTGCACATGAGTACACAGCTGGTTTTGATGCGACACAACCTGAATACAGCACATGGACTCAAAAGGAACGTGATCAAAAGGCCAAAGAGCTACTGAAAGAAGCGGGCTACGATGCGTCTAATCCGTTGGACTTCAAACTGCTTTACAACACCAGTGAATCGAACAAGTCGATTGCAGTGGCGATTGCATCAATGCTGAAAGGTAATTTGGGTGCTCAAGTCGAGCTTGAAAACCAAGAGTGGAAGTCTTACTTGGTGTCACGTCGCCAAGGTGATTTTGATGTAATGCGCGCCTCTTGGTGTGGTGATTACAACGAAGCATCAACCTTCTTGAGCCTATTGCGCTCTGGTTCTTCGGGTAACTTTGCTCGCTACAGCAATGACAAGTACGATGCCGCGATGGACAGCGCATTGGCCGCAACCAGTGAACAAGATCGCCAAGGTTTCTATGACCAGGCAGAGCAGTTACTGGCAGAAGACATGCCGATCGCGCCAATTTACTACTACATGCAGGCTCGCCTAGTGCGTCCAAGTGTTGGTGGTTTTGCGAAGAACAACGTTGAAGGGCGTATCTACTCTAAGGATCTTTATATCACAGAGTAATTGCGTTTGATTCACGCGGCGACACACCGCTAAGAACATGAAATAAAGAAAAGGGACGTTGATCATAAATATCTGATCAACGTCCCTTCGTCATTAATCTGTAACGGTAAGCGCAAAAAACTGAAACCTGATTGAAGTATTTTTCACTTTTATTTCAATCAGGTGAAGCCATGTTACCCCCTCTACGTGCCCTTGTTGCGTTCGAAGCTGTTGCTCGTCTTGGTTCCATTGGCGCGGCTGCCCGAGAGCTTTGTGTCACGCAAGCGGCGGTTAGCCAACAGCTCAAAAGTTTAGAAACCTTCCTCGCCTGCCATCCTTTTATAAAAAATACTCTTTTATCAGGCTTAATATTCAGCTGGTGGACTGGCCATCAACTAACCCTTGTCAGAATGTCGATATCGAGCTGACCAACGGCAAGGTCGAAAGCGAAGACACTCATTGCGAGCGATTGTTTCAAGAACATTGGCAACTGGTGTGCAGCCCTTTCAGAGAAATTACGCTCAGCAATTCAGAAGATCAAACTTGAGCAATAGCCAACTCTAACAATTAAGTCTAGTTTTGGTATTAGCTTGCTATCAGAAAATGAAAAGTGGAAAGACTGTGCGATCGCGCGCTTTATCAAGCAAAGCTAAAAGGACGAAATACAATTGTGATTGAAGAGTCATACCCGGCATCAACAAAAGCGATCGGCAGCTCTTAGTTTGACTAAGAGCCAACATCCACACAAATTATTTTTGGCATGTTTAGCCCTAAAAGGCTTTCGTCGTGCAAAGTGATGACGAAAATCGGTAAATAAAAGTCAAAAATAAAAACGCGAGCGGTAGATTGCGATTTATGTTGGTGCTACGTTATGAGCAATTTATAACATATAAGTCATGACACATTAGACTGAGAGATAGCAGCTAACGATGAACAAGACAAAAAGATATCCGGCCAGCATAGTATTCAGCTACCTAATACTTTCATCTTTATGGGTTTTATTTTCTGATCTCGCGGTTGAATCATTATCAAATGACTTGCGTGAACATGCCTTAGCACAGACAGTCAAAGGTCTGGTATTTATCATTCTAACGTCTGCTCTGTTATGGGTAATGGTTCGGAAAAATAATCGCGATTTAGAGAGCGCCAACGATCTTGATAGTGTCACCGGGCTTCATAGCCCATCAGTTTTTTATCGATATTTAAATAAAAGACTGAAAAATTCTCAAGCCATTGACCATTATGTCCTCTTCTTATTAGACATTGATAACTTCAAATCTGTCGCTGACCAGATCGGATTCGAAAATACAAATTCATTTTTAAAAGACATTGCACGATCTATTGAACTTCCTATAGAGCATCAACCGCTTTCATCACGAGTGCATTCAGATGGTTTCGCGTGCTTGGTTAAACTCAACCATACGGAACATATTGAATCCTACATTGCCCTCGTACATCGTAGATTTAACCAGTGTGCTTATCGTTATAATATTAATGCCACTTGCTGTATTGGCGCTGCTCTATTCCCCTCGGATGGGAATAATGCCAAGCAACTCATGGCATCTGCTACCCACGCCTTAACTGAAGCAAAGAAAAGCAAGGACACGATTGAATTTCATGACCCAAAACTCACTGAGCTTGAACGTCAACGTCAAGAAATGGTGCAAGAATTACGTAAAGCGATTGATGACAAAGCGATTGATATTGTGTTTCAGCCTAAATTCAACATTGAAAGTAGACTCGTCGCAGGTGTGGAGGTGTTGTCTCGTTGGACGCATGAGCGCTATGGTGTCGTTTCACCGGATATCTTTGTCGCGCTAGCAGAAGAGAATCATTTTTGTCGTGATTTGACTACGTTAGTTCTAGAGAAGACTGCGTCACAACTTAGGGCTAATGGCTTGCTAGGGAATGAGCTTAATAGTGTCTCGGTCAATATTTCAGCGGTAGAGCTAAATAGCGTTGATGACATGAACCATCTGGACGAATATCTACGAAAGGATCCCGAGTTTGCTCGCTTACTTTGTCTTGAAATCACTGAAACCGCTATTTTGAAAGATATAGATCAGTGTGCGATCGCTGTTCAGAAGTTAAAAAAACAAGGGGTGTCCTTTTCGATAGATGATTTTGGTGTTGGCTACACGTCTTTTGGTATATTTAGCAAATTGGATGTAGATGAAATCAAAGTCGATCGTAGTTACATCAATGGGTTGGAAGATGATTATCGTTCTAGAGCCATAACGTCTGGTATTATTGATATAGCGCGAGGGTTTGGCATTAGTGTAGTGGCTGAAGGGGTTGAAAATGCTCAACAACTGTCAATTTTGAAAACGTTAAATTGCGAACAAGCCCAAGGTTATTATCTGGGCTACCCGATGCCATATAAACAGTTGAAAGAAAGTCTCACCTCTGAAATAGAACTATGTTCAACAACATAACTTAATACTTTTTCATCTAGGCGACAGAGATACAGATGACTTGTATCGAGAAGGATGCTGTTGGCCCAACTATAAGAAATCCCCATTCGTTGACTAGCCGAATGGGGATTTTAGTTACTAGGGGGTAGTAATTTTATCTTCTAACTTGTTTCAGGTTTTAGATAGCCACCATAGTCGCGGCTTTCTTCATAGCTTCCTTGGTTGAACACTCAATCACGTTCGCATTAGCAAAGCGGTGAGCGTCTTTCACTTGAATATCGTGAGCTAAGATAACCAGTCTTGAGTTCGCTACATCTAGGTCGCTGATGCGGTTCTGAATACCGTTTTGACCTTGAGTTTCTACCTTAATCTTAAGGCCTGCGGCTAAGCCTGCTTTCTCTAGTGCTTTCGCTGCCATGAAGGTGTGTGCAACACCAGAAGGGCAACATGTTACTGCGACGATGTCGTACTCGCCTTCGCCTGCTACAGGTGCTGTTTGAGCTTGAACTGGCGCTGCTTCAACCATGTCATCTTCTGTTTCTACTGCGACTGGTTTCCAGAAGCCAACGATAACCGCTGTGGTTAGCGAGCCAAGTGCAATACCTACTACGTACATTGGAATGTTGCTTGATACAGGTGCAGTGATTAAGCCGCCCCAAGGTGCGTGAAGTAGAACGTCTGTCATGAAGCCAAACACACAACCCACGATACCACCGGCAACGATTGAAGGAAGTACGCGCATTGGGTCATTCGCTGCGAACGGGATAGCGCCTTCAGAGATACCGATAGAACCCATGATTGCTGCAGCTTTACCTGCTTCTTGCTCTTGTTTAGAGAACTTGTTTTTGAATAGGAACGTTGCCAATGCCATGCCTAGAGGTGGTGTACAAATCGCGATGCCTACGCCGCCCATTAGCCACGGTTGTGTGTCTACTTGAGTTTGAGCAAATAGGGTCGCTACTTTGTTGATAGGGCCGCCCATATCAAACGCCGTCATACCACCAAGGATTGTGCCCAGAACCATCTTAGATGCGCCAGCCATTGAAGCTAGGAACTCGTTCATTGAATACATGAACAGTTTGATTGGCTCACCGATGCCCCACAGTACGATACCTGCAGAGATTAACGTGCCTAGAAGCGGGTAGATGAAGTAAGCACCTAGCGCGGTCATGTTGGTAGAAAGTGGGATCTTCTTAAGTTGGAACACCACGCCACCAGCGATAAAGCCTGCCACGATACAACCAAGGAAGCCGCCGCCCATGTCAGCCATGATGCCTGAAGAAATCATCGCAGGTGCCAGTGCTGGTTTATCTGCAATTGAGTAACCAATAAAGCCGCCAAGAATGATTGGGAAAAGAACAAGGCCTTTGATACCGATATTAGAGATGTCTGCCAACAAGCCGTCTGCTGGAACCGCACCTTTGCCTGATGCCATGACCGCTAACGCCAACAGAACACCACCGGCTACGATGAAAGGTAGCATGTGTGAGGTTCCGAAAAGCAGGTGGCCTTTCATGGTACTAAGGATTTTTTTAAAGTCGCTACTACTGTTTTTATTATTGGTATTCGTAGCTTGAGTTGTTAGGGTGCTCATAATTTTCTACGCCTTATGAATTAATTAAAATATTAAGGATTTGATGTTCGTTTTTTGCGTTATGGATATCTTGAATAAATTCATCGCTGAATTTTCCAAATAGTTCTTGTAGTACATAAATATGATGGTCTGCACCGTTATCTGGTGAGGCAATCATAAAAAACACGGTTGGATTGATGCCGTCTTCATCGCCATACTCGATACCTTGACGCTTAACACCGACAGCAATCGCTGGCTCTGTTACTGCCTTGCTTTTTGAGTGTGGGTAAGCGATGCCGTCCATCGAGGTAATGCTTTGAGATTCACGAATTTCGATGTCTGCCAAGAAGGCTTCTTTATTACTGATTCGGTTGTTCTCAAATAACATGCTTGCCAATTCTTCAAACAGTTCTTTTTTATTATTCGCTTGAAGGTTGTTATTAATTAAGTTGACGTTAGTTAGCTGTGTGATCATTTATTAACTCATTCACTATTGAAGTTCTTGAATTAAAATTAATGGATTAACCCGATTCGCGAAATAGCAAATAAAAGCCCTTCACTGTACATTTGTACCAAGCAAAATTAAGTGTGATTTGCATCATTCATCCAGTGTGAGATGAGTCATATTTGATGGTGTACTTCGGTGTTGAAATAACTTTCTGTAGGAAGAAAAATGCCCCGCAAAGCAGGGCATGATCAGTGTTTGTATCTACTCGGGAGAGCTAGCTGTAAGCACGCGCCACGCGTCCAACGCAATCGAGTTTGTAACTCTCAGCGTAAGCGGGAATGAACACCGATTGGCCTTTCTCTATTACGCAGGTTTCACCACATTGATGGGTTAGCACCATGGATTCATCGAGTGGCAGTAGGATCTCGGCACCTTCGGTAGTGATCTTCCTCTGATGTGAGTTTTGCACGATAGAGAACTTAAAATCTTCGACTGGAATTTGATATTCCATCACATCACCTTGCTCAATCGGGCTGAGCAGTAATCTATCCGCAGGCTTTTCATTGAATTGAGTACAAGAGACTAATTCATTGATATCCATGTACTTAGGCGTCAACCCTGCGCGGAGTACATTGTCTGAATTCGCCATCACTTCTAAGCCCGTACCTTTAATGTAAGCGTGAGGTGTCTCGGCATCCAGATACATGGCTTGTCCGGGCTTTAAGGTGAGCACGTTCAATAGCAGCGGAGCAAACAGGCCGACATCCCCTGGATACTGCTGTTCTAATTCTGAAATCAACTGGAACACGGGTGCATCAGAAAGCTTGGCCTTCATCAGCAACATGGTCAGCGCCATGCCTTTTTGTTCACCTTGCAAAGACAATAAGCTCGCGAAGAAGCTGGCTAATCCATTGGGCGTTTGGTCGCCCGCGAGATCGTTAACCATCGAATGAAGCTCTGCAATGTCGAGATAATGGAAGTGTTCAAGGATCTCGTTGATCGACCTAAAGCCATTCATCGCGGTGTAGTCGGTTAATGCATACACCAGCTCCGGCTTGTGGTTGGGATCCTTGTAGTTGCGGTTGCCAGCCGTCATCGGAATGCCTTGCTGCTCTTCAAGAGCATAGCCAGATTCGGCTTGCTGCTTGTTCGGGTGAACTTGAACAGAGAGCGCTTTCTCAGCCGCTAATACCTTAAACAGATACGGAAGTTCACCAAAACGACTTGCGACTTTCTCACTTAGAAACAGGTTTAGGTTCTTGGAAATAAGGTTCGACAACGTGGTTTGCTGACCATTGTCAGTGACCATCGAACAACCATTAGGGTGAGCACCCATCCAGATCTCCGCTTGCGGCTCACCAGACTGGTTATCAGTACCAAACAGTTGGCTGAACGAAGAAGGGCTACCCCATGCGTAGTTCTGAATCACGTTAGTCATAGGGTAGAAAAAACGTTGGACGAACGAATCGTTCGCTAAAGAAAAATCAGACATCGAAATCACCATGAAGGGAAACATGGCTTGAGCTCTACTCGGCTTAATGAAATGCGAGACTAGAGTGGGCTCAAGCCATTGGAGTTGAAATGGCTTAAGCCGCTGCTGTTGCTAGCTTGGCTTTGCGTAGATTTTTAAGTGCGATACAAGTAACCGCAGTTACGCCTGCACCAGACGCCATGCACAACAGTGCTAGCAGTGGGTAGTTCATTGCGCCAAGTAGAGCGACCACTGGACCACCGTGAGCAACACTGTTGGTGATACCAAACGAGAACGCCATTACCGCAGCAGTCATTGAGCCAAGCACGTTGGCTGGGATAACTGACATTGGATCTTGAGCCGCGAATGGAATCGCACCTTCAGAGATACCCACCAAGCCCATCGCGCCTGCTGCTTTACCTGCTTCAATCTCAGAAGATTCGAATAGGTCGAACTTACGGCCAAGTCTGGTTGCGATAGCCATACCAAGGGGAGCGACAGGGATTGCACACGCCATTGCACCCATGAACTGAGTTTGACCGCTGGCAATCATGCCGACTGAGAATAGGAACGCCACCTTGTTGAACGGGCCGCCCATATCAAAGCCGGCCATGCCACCAAGGACAATACCAAGCAGAACCACGTTGCCTGTACTCATGCTGGTTAGCAGTGCAGTAAGAGCATCCATCAGCCCAGCGATAGGTGCGCCAATAACAAAAATGAACAAACCTGCGATGAACAAAGAGCCAGTGATCGGAGCGATCATGATAGGCACAAGCGGTTGAACGAATTTGTGGTAGTTAAACGAAGTAATCCATTTAACGAAGTAACCCACTAATAAACCCGCGATGATTGCGCCAATGAAGCCAGTACCTGCGTCAGCGCCATAGAAAGAACCGTTGTTGGCAATCCAGCCGCCAATTAAGCCAGGGGTTAGGGCAGGGCGGTCAGCAATCGCGTAAGCAATGTAGCCAGCCAAGATTGGGATCATCAGGGTGAAGGCCACCACACCCACCTCTAGGATTTGGTTCCACATGCTGCCAGCAGGAATTGCCATGCCAGATTCACTCGGCTCACCGCCAATGGCTAGTGCTAGGGCAATCAAAAGACCGCCCGTCACCACGAATGGGATCATGTGAGATACGCCATTCATCAAGTAACGGTAAAGGTCTGAACGTGCTTGCGAGGCTTTCTCTGCAACAGATTGGTTGGTCGGTGCTTGTTCTGCTTGGTAGCTTGGCGCGTTGAGTGCTTGCTTAATCAAGCCTTGCGCGTCTTTGATTGGCGCTTTTACGTTGGTTTTGATAACGCATTTTCCGGCAAAGCGAGCCATGTCGACCTGTTTGTCACAAGCCACCACAATCGCATCTGCGCGTTCGATCTCTTCTCGAGTTGGGCTGTTCTTAACGCCAATAGAACCGTTGGTTTCGACCTTGATGTCGTAGCCAAGAGCCGCCGCGCCTTTTTCTAGTGCTTCGGCTGCTAAATATGTGTGTGCGACGCCAGCTGGGCAGCCTGTCACACCAATGATGAAGCCTTGCTTCTCAACATTGGTTTCTGTCTCAGCAGGTTCAGGTTTGGTAAGCAGTAGCTCTAATGCCGCTTGTTCAGATTGAGCATTCATGAAGTTTTCAATGAAACCTTCTTCAATCAATTTTGAAGAAAGCTCTGCCAGTACTTCGATGTGGTGATTATCGCCGCCATCAGGAGAGGCAATCATGAAGAACAGTTTTGATGGCTGGCCGTCATCGGCGCCGTACTCGATACCCTGTTGATGGACACCGATAACAACCGCGGGTTTGATGACCGCAGCGCTTTTCGCGTGTGGCAGAGCAATACCTTCTTCAAATCCGGTATTACCTTGTTCTTCACGAGCTTTAATGTCGGTAAGGAACTGTGCTTTGTCTGAAATTCGACCTTGTGCGTACAGCACCTCGATCAGCTCTTTAAATACGTCTTCTTTTGAATTAGCGCTAAGCGAAAGCTTAATCAAATTTTGGTTGATCAATGTCGTGATCATAATGAACCCCTACTCTGTTTTTATTTTGTTAGGGGTATTCTGGAATCTACGGCTTGCCTTCTGTAGTGAAGAAAAAATGCATTTACTGGATGATTGTTGCCTTATAAATGGAGTGTGATTTTGATCGGTTAGGAGTGCCTGTTTGGGGGAGTGTTGACAGCTTTTATGAGGTTATAACGCTTTTATTGATAAGGGCTTAGATTGATTTTTCTATCATGATAACAGTGTTCTAAATCTGGCCTTAGACTGGAGATTTATTTCCACTACTGGATTTTTGTAACCTAGATCTCAAATTGTGATTTTGCTCAATAGCGCTATGTTTCACTAAGGAGTATATCTATTCCCGTAGCCTTATTGCTGCTTATAAGAGTTCGAAACAATGATATTTCATGACCTAATCTCGTCGGTATTAAACGAGCGAGAACCGTTTCATAACATCTGGTTTGCGGGAGATTTTCACACGCCTTCAGCATTCAGTTATCAGGTGAACTTTCCGCGTTTAGAGCTGGTGCTCGACGGTGAGTATATTAATGAAATGGAGAGTCATGATCGCAAGATCACCAATGTTGTTGCGAAAGCAGGGGATGCGATTTTCATCCCGCCTAACTGTTGGAACAAGCCGAACTGGGATACTGATTGTTCGGTACTGAGTATGTTGTTTGGGCGTCGTCAGCTTGGTTTAAGCTTGGTGAGCAAGCGCAAAGGGGAAGAGAGCTTCTACGATATCCAAAAGCATAGTATTCAGACTCGCTCTGGCTTTGCGATTGATAATATTTTGGAGGCGCTCAGCTCGTTAGCGCGCGAGAGCAACAAGCAGCCGATGGATGAATTATTGCTGCAAGCGTTGCTTCAATACAGCAAGACGATGCTGGATGCGCCTGTCGAGAAGTCTCACAGCCGCGTACAGGATGTGTATCAAGGGATCTGTATCTATATCCAAGAGAATTTCCACCGCCAGATCACGCGAGACAGCATCGCTTTGCGCTTTAGTATTTCATCCAACCATTTGTCGCGAATGTTTCGTCAACAAGGCCACATGACGCTGGCTGAATACATTACACGTGTGCGAATCGACCGCGCCAAGTTCATGCTCAAGAAATACAATTTCAAGCTCAATGAAGTGTCGGTACGTTGTGGCTTCAAGGATGTGAATTACTTCTGCCGAGTATTCAAAAACCGCACCGGAAGAACCCCGACTGAATATCGTGGTTCAATCTAATATCCCTTCAAATTGCCATTTTTGACCAGAGCTTATACGACCGAAATTTGTATGACTAGATCATCACAGTGAGCTCTGTGTTGTGGTGATCAATTTGCTTTGTGTTTTCCTCTGCTGTTTATTTCTATACCTTATTTCCAAACCTATCTTTAGGCACGTTCTCTATTTATCCCGTTTCACTAAATAAACCCAATTAATAACATTAAGGCTTCGCTTTGCGAGTTGCTTATTGTTTTTCGTTGCCTATTTATTGAATTAAACGTGTGAGAGTTGATGTATTAACGCGATGCATTTAATGGATGATAAGTAAATTAAAAACCACTTATCGAGACGATAAAATCTTGTTGTTATTGTCCGGCTTACTGATTTAAATGTTTTTAAGTTATTGATTTTAAATGCTTACTTCGCTTCGGCTTATTCTTTGTTTACTAACGTGTAATTCATGTCTCGAAATCAAATATTCAGGTTTATACGCCCCATCACAACCTTGACTTATAATACTACAAATTAAAAATTCTATAGATAATATGATCTTCAGATATTCATCATAAAGAAGACTTATACATGGAACTCAATACTCTGATCGTAGGAATTTATTTCCTTTTCCTTATAGCAATAGGTTGGATGTTTAGAACGTTCACCAGTACAACCAGTGATTATTTCCGCGGGGGCGGTAACATGCTTTGGTGGATGGTTGGCGCGACTGCGTTTATGACACAGTTCAGTGCTTGGACCTTCACTGGCGCAGCGGGTAAAGCGTATGCCGATGGTATGGCTGTCGCGGTTATCTTCTTAGCGAACGCATTTGGTTACCTGATGAACTACCTGTACTTCGCTCCGAAATTCCGTCAACTGCGTGTGGTAACGCCAATTGACGCGATTCGTATGCGTTTTGGTAGCTTCAACGAACAAGTATTTACTTGGTCTGGCATGCCGAACAGTATTGTTTCTGCAGGTATCTGGCTGAACGGTTTGGCGATCATCGCATCGGGCATCTTTGGCTTCGACATGACGACAACCATCGTTCTGACTGGTCTTGTTGTACTTGTTATGTCGGTGACAGGCGGCTCTTGGGCGGTTATCGCGTCTGACTTCATGCAGATGGTTATTATCATGGCGGTAACCGTAACGTGTGCTGCAGTGGCTATCGTACAAGGTGGTGGCGTTACTGAAATCATCAACGATTTCCCTGTAGCAGAAGGCGCATCATTCGTTTCTGGTAACAATCTGAACTACGTAAGCATCTTCGGAATTTGGGCATTCTTCATCTTCTTCAAACAGTTCAGTATCACCAACAACATGTTGAACTCTTACCGTTACCTAGCGGCAAAAGACTCAAAGAACGCGAAGAAAGCGGCACTGTTGGCATGTATTCTGATGACCATCGGTCCAATCATTTGGTTCATGCCACCTTGGTTCGTTGCAGGACAAGGCGTTGACCTTGCAGCACATTACCCAGACGCAGGCTCTAAAGCAGGCGACTTCGCTTACCTTTACTTCGTAGAGCAATACATGCCAGCGGGTATGGTGGGGCTTCTAATCGCAGCGATGTTTGCGGCAACTATGTCTTCTATGGACTCAGGCTTAAACCGTAACTCTGGAATCTTTGTAATCAACTTCTATCAACCGATTCTTCGTCCAAACGCGACAGAGAAAGAGCTGATGATTGTGTCTAAGTTGATGTCTACCTTCTTCGGTCTAGCTATCATCCTTATCGCGCTGTTTATCAATTCGCTAAAAGGCTTGAGCTTGTTCGACACCATGATGTACGTGGGTGCACTTATTGGCTTCCCAATGACCATTCCAGCATTCTGTGGCTTCTTCCTTAAGAAGACTCCGGACTGGGCAGGTTGGGGTACGCTAGTGGTCGGTGCGATTGTGTCTTACATCGTTGGTTTCGTGATTACCGCTGAAATGCTACAAAACTTGTTCAACCTAGAGCCTCTAACAGGCCGCGAATGGTCTGACTTGAAAGTTGCAGTAGGTCTGATTGCGCACCTAGTGTTTACTGGCGGCTTCTTTGTTCTTTCGACATTGTTCTACAAACCACTAGAAGCGTCTCGTCAGAAAGATGTTGATACCTTCTTCAACAACCTTGCGACACCATTGGTTTCTGAATCAACAGCACAGAAGAAACTGGACAACAAACAACGTCACATGCTGGGCTCACTGATCGCAGTGTCTGGTGTGGCAGTGATGGCGATGTTTGCTCTACCGAACCCATTCTGGGGAAGAATGATGTTCGTACTGTGTGGCGGTATCGTATTCGTAGTTGGTTTGCTGTTGGTGAAAGCTGTAGACGACTCGGTTGAGGATGCGAAACAAGCGAAAAAAACAGCTTAAGTTAGCTAACCAGTTAAACAAGTAATTAAACATAAAACGGCTGAGCTCTAATGCTCAGCCGTTTTTTATTGTATGAGAAAATGAGCTTATAACGATTGGATAGGTGTCACAACAGGGGATTAATGGATGCTTTGAGTTTGACCAGAAGAGATGAATTAGATAAGGCGTGACGAGATGTACATCAACAAGGCTTGCAGGTCGACGCTGCTTCGGGTCTTTTGCAGACGCTCATTGACCTGATCGTGCAGTAGGTTCCGAGTTAGGTTGGTCGCCGCGACAATATGCTCTCGTTGTGGCTTGGTTGGTAAAACAAGAGCAATGGCTACATGCACTTCGCCAATACGTGATGCCCAGTCAATCGGGTCGTCACTGACAATAACGGCAATTGAGAGATCTTGAGTCGATTCAAACATCACATGCGGCAGTGCGATACCTGGTGACACGCATGTTGAAGAGCGTTCCTCCCGCTTAATAAATGCCAGAATCAACTCATCCGGATCTTCTGGATAAACAAGGTGAGCGAGCCCTTTTAAGCACTCAAATTTGGTCAGTTGGGTTTGCGCCTTAGCGTGGTGCCATTTGATGTCACAAGGCGGGCATATTTGTGGCATTCGCTGGATTAAATCTTTAGAGAATTCATGGTTCACTTGTGAGCCAACCATGTCGTAATGCTCAGCAATTACATCTTTGAGAACGAAACAGGCCAGCTCCGCATCAATACCGACCGCGGTTATCTGGCACAAATCACCACGAAGTAAACCTACTTGCAGCATCGCGACGGATTTGGAGAGATCAGCGGTTCGATTTTGAGTGATGTTGATAATGCGGATGTTGCTTTTGAATTTCTTCGCTAAGCGAGTCAGCGGCTGCGCGACATGTGAGTTCGCGGCAGGATCGTTAACGAAGAAGGTGATCTGGTATTCGTTCATGAAAAGTTTAAGTTCGACAATGCTTAATAAAGACTTTATCGATACTCAACAATACCTCTTCCATGGGAATGAATAAGGTTTTAGCTGGGTCGAAGCGGCTTGGCTGTTCAATGTCGATATCAGAGACGATCAACACCTTGTCTGCGAGGGTAATATCTTGGGCTGTCAGTAAGTTTTCAATACCCATAGCGCCTTGCGTCTCAACCTTGATTGAAACGTTGAACTTAGGGGCTGTTTTATTTAGAGCATCAGCTGCCATATAGGTGTGCGCAATGCCTGTAGGGCAGGCAGTTACCGCTACAATTCTCATTATTATTCTCGGCTTAATCTCGTCCCTGTTACGTTACAAAAGCTACCTTTCAGAAGCTACCTTGGAAAAGCTATCTTGCATGGAAAATCCAGTATAGAAAGCTCGCATGGCGGAGGGACGATATTGTTATGGGTTCTGTGGATTTTATGGATTGGCGTTTTTTATTCCAAGGTGAAAGTCACACTCTGAGCTCTTGGTTACAATAATCCAGTTAATGCACCTTTCGTCCTATATATTGAGTGCCTTCACACCGTTAATCTTTTCATCTTATTAACCTTATCACTAGGTTAACAGATACTAATTACTTCAGTCTGAAATCAGGCGAGGCAGAGCAGCATATGGATATCACCAACATTATCGAGCCCGAGATCATCTGCTTAGATTTACAAGCAGACTCAAAACAGGCGGTATTTGAAGAGCTTGTTGAACTGCTCGACCGTGCCGGTAAGCTCTCCAATAAACGTGAATTCCTTGATGATATCTGGAAGCGTGAAGCCATCGGTAATACAGGCTTTGACGATGGCATCGCCATTCCACACGCGAAAAGTGCTGCCGTAGCTAAACCTGCGGTGGCGGTAGGTATCAGCCGTTCTGGCATCGATTATGGCGCAGACGGCGGCGAGCTGTCGGATGTGTTCTTTATGCTCGCTTCACCAGACAACAACGACGACCACCATATCGAGGTACTGGCTCAGATTTCGACCAGGCTTATCGAAGATGGCTTTGTTACAAAATTAAAGGCGGTGGAGTCTGTCGAGGAAGCTCAAGAGCTGTTTCTTGAAGCCAATTCAGAATCGTTCGATAGCTACGCATCTAGCCATCATGAAGTGTATGTCGAACCACTAAGCCCTTGGGCACAATCTCTCAATAGACTCAAAGAACACCTGTTATATGGCACTTCGCACATGATCCCATTCGTGGTTGCGGGCGGTGTGTTGTTGTCTTTGTCGGTGATGATGTCGGGTCACGGCGCAGTACCAGAGAGTGGCGTTCTGGCTGACATCGCACAGATGGGTATCGCGGGTTTGACTTTGTTTACTGCGGTGCTCGGTGGTTACATCGCGTATTCAATGGCCGACAAACCGGGTTTAGCACCGGGCATGATTGGTTCTTGGGTCGCGGTCAATCAATACAACACCGGATTTCTCGGTGCGATTGTGGTCGGCTTCTTCGCGGGCTTTGTGGTTAATCTACTCAAGAAGATCAAGCTCCCAGACAGCATGATCTCGCTGAGCTCTATCTTCATCTATCCACTAGTCGGTACCTTTGTCACCTGTGGGGCTGTGATGTGGGTGATTGGTTCTCCTATTGCCCAAGTGATGCTAGAGATGAACCAAATGCTCACTGGCATGGCCGGATCAGGAAAAGTGGTGTTGGGTAGCATTTTGGGTGCGATGACGGCCTTTGATATGGGCGGCCCGATCAACAAAGTAGCCACGCTGTTTGCTCAAACGCAGGTGAATACTCAGCCATGGTTGATGGGCGGTGTCGGGATAGCAATTTGTACACCACCACTAGGCATGGCACTGGCGACTTTCTTATCGCCGAAGAAGTTTAAGCGAGACGAGCGTGAAGCGGGTAAAGCTGCAGGCATTATGGGAATGATCGGCATCAGTGAAGGCGCGATCCCATTTGCAGCTGCTGATCCTGCGCGGGTTCTGCCTGCGGTTGTTGCTGGTGGCATTGTCGGTAACGTGGTTGGCTTTATGTTCCATGTAGTGAACCATGCTCCATGGGGCGGCTGGATAGTATTGCCAGTGGTTGATGGCAAGATTGGCTATATCGTCGGCACACTAGCTGGAGCTCTAACAACAGCTCTTATCGTGATTCTTCTGAAGAAGAACGTGGTCGAAGGCGAAGCGAATTCTAATCAGTTTACGGGTGGTTCGGTAACGGAAGAAGGGAAAGCGGATGTACTTGCAATCACTTCCTGTCCATCGGGTGTTGCCCACACTTTCCTGGCTGCTAAGTCTCTGGAAAAAGCGGCGTATCATCTTGGGGTTCGGATTAAAGTCGAAACACAAGGTGCCAACGGAATAGGTAATCGCATTACCCAGAAAGACATTGAAAGGGCGAGGTTGGTGATCTTTGCTCACGATGTGGCGATTAAAGAAGTTGAACGCTTTGCGAACGTGAAAACCTTGGATGTCAGTACTAAGGAAGCAATGCTTAATGCTCAGGCGTTGATCATGAGAAAGGTGTAACTCTTTAAACCGCAAAGTTTATCATCTATAAAGTTAACTAGATCAAAACTAAAAAGACTCCGCTCAGACCTGTTAAGGCGAAAGTGGAGTCTTTTTGTATTGTGCCCAATCAGTCAGGTCAAACGCTAAAAAGGGTGGTACTTAAATACGTCTTCAACCATTGAGTTGAGTAAATCGATATCGTCACAGGTTTTGGCGTAGGTACGCAGGCCTGCGATTTGAACCTGAACATGACGAGCAAGCTGAGTCGGTTCACGCTCTTTGCTTATCTCACCCAATTCTTGTGATTCTGCGATCAGCTTAGCGAACTCACCTTCCATGATTTTGAGTGATTTCTTTGCTTCTTCTAATAATTCGGCGTGTTCATCAGTCAGTTCTGCTACCGTTTTTGCCAGCATACACATGCCATTTGGCGAACTTTGTTTTGATTCGACAACCGCACGTTTGACGAAGCTTTCGAGCGCTTTGATTGGAGAGTCTGTTTCACTGCGGAAGCGGTTCAGATTCAGGATGCCAAGTTCGGTATAGCGAGCAAGCGTTTCTTTAAACAGACCTTCTTTGCTGCCAAACGTAGCGTAGATGCTGCCCGGACGCATATCAATCACGTCTTGCAGGTTACGCATAGAAGTCGCATGAAAGCCCTTTTCCCAATACAGGTTCGTTGCTTTATCTACTACGTCTTGTCTATCGAACTTAGCGGTCTTAGCCATAACATCTACTTCATTAATCTGAACATATGTTCAATATTTTATGCTGAACGCCCGTTCTAGTAAAGGTGTGTTTAGCTGCTTTGCGCAGGCTTAGAACATCAAAGAGTTAATAAAACATCCCGATCATCAGGAAATCATCTTAATCATCAATAACTTCTACGGTCTTGTGCTGAGCGCCGTATTAGGTGCCTTCATCGATGGTGTACATCAATGTTGCTTCGCACTCTGGACAATCGAATTCCTCATTGGGTTCAATAGCCGCTTCTTCTACCCATTCCCAACCGATATGTTCTTCGCAAGCGGGACAATCCATACAATATCTCTCAGTTGTTGTCGCATATTTATTGCGAATATCTACTTTGATAATTCGGCATTATACATATTTAGTTAACGAGGAATAGACAGTTAATCAGCGCAGAATAGGGAGTTGATTAGTTGTGAATCAATCGCTGGTGAGCGTTGAATCTATAGTTAGTTCTGAATATATCGTTTTCTCTGAGCACATAATTGGTGCAGGCCTACCCCTTTTGGGTAGTTAAAGTGTGTCAGATTTCAGTCGCTTACGTCAATAAAATGTTGTCGCATGTGTTTTGGGTATCGTTAGGTCGCTTAGCTAACAGTTTTATCGGTAAATCAATGAATTTTGTAAGGTTAAATGTTACCTTCATCGCATCGCGATCTGTGTGGCACGGTAATTGATGCACATTGATCAAGTTGAATAATTATACAGTCACAATTGAGGCGCATCTTATTAAGGGTGTGCGAGTTAGATGACTGAAAAGATTTGTTAGCTGCTAGGGAAATGATAATGAAATTAACCGATATGTCTTTTAAGCAAAAAATCATCGCTTTGCTTATTTTACCGATCTTGGGATTTCTATGGCTTAGCGTTTCTGCGATTTCAAAAGGCGTAGAAACCACCAGTGAATTGTCTTCATTAAACCAACTTACCCGTTTGTCGGTTGTGTACAGTGAACTTGTGCATGAGTTACAAAAAGAGCGTGGAATGACGGCTGGGTTTATCGGCTCACAGGGCACTAAGTTTGTCAGTGAACTACGTGCACAAAGAGCCAGTGCAGATAATAGACGTAATCTGAAAACTGAATACTGGCAATCTGCTGAAATCGATTTACCGCAGATCACTCGGCTGAACACTGAAATAAGCCAAAGCCTAAATCAAATTACTTCTATTCGAAATCGAGTGGATTCTCAATCGATTCCTCTGTCTGAAGCTTTGGGTTACTACACCAAACTGAATGCAAAGCTGCTGAGCGTATCGGCGTTAATTGCTGAGCTTAGCTCTGATGCTGCCATCACCACTGAAACCATCGCTTACTACAACTTTTTACAAGGTAAAGAGCGAGCGGGTATCGAGCGTGCTGTCCTAAATAATACCTTCTCTAAAAATGAATTTGGCCCAGGCATGTTGGTTAAATTCATCTCTTTGGTGACTGAGCAAAATACCTATTTCTCAAACTTTGAGGTATTGAGTAACCCAGATAACGTTCGTTTCTTTGAACAGCAATTGAATGATCGTTCGGTGGCAGAAGTAGAAAAGCTTCGTGGTTTGGCTGAATCTAAGATGAGCGGTTTTGATGTTGATCCTGTGTACTGGTTCTCGCAATCTACCGCTCGTATTGTTCAGCTAAAGAAAACAGAAAACCGCCTAGCAGAGTCGCTTATCGCACTGACAGAGAAAAAAATGTCAGAGGCGCAGTCTGCGATGATGATGAGTATTGGTCTGTTTGCTTTGATAACCTTGTTCGCGACCTTCGTGAGCTATAAGGCGATCAGCGACCTGACGATGAGAGTAAAAGATCTTACAGTGATGTTGTCTAAGGTTCGTAATGACAACGACTTAACAGTTCGCGCTAAGTACGTTGGTAACAGCGAACTTGGACAGATCTCTTCTGCACTCAACGAAACCCTAGAGAAGTTTTCAAACGTTATCGACAACCTGTCTCAGTCGAGTCTGACTTTAGCTTCAGCTGCTGAAGAAACCTCGCAAACTTGTCACTACAACTCGAACACGCTAGTTCAACAACAAGACCAAATAGGCTTAGTTGCGACTGCGACAGAAGAGTTATCAGCAACGGTAAATGAAGTGGCCGCTAAAACTCAGCAGACAGCAAGCTCCGCTAAACTGGTCGATGAGCAGTCGCAAGAAGGTTTGAGTACGGTTCAAAACTCTTACCACTCTATCGAAAAACTGGCTTCTGAAATTAATGACCTAGCGGAAAAAATCACGCATCTACACGAGAGCAGCAATAGCATTAACAGTGTGATTGATGTGATTAAGTCGGTAGCAGAACAAACCAACCTACTGGCATTGAACGCGGCAATTGAAGCGGCACGAGCGGGTGAGCAAGGCCGTGGATTCGCGGTAGTGGCTGATGAAGTTCGCACGCTAGCACAACGTACTCAGCAATCGACAGCTGAAATTGAAGGCTTTATCAGCTCGCTACAGTCTGATGTTCAAACGGCGTTTAATGTGATTGATAACAGCCAGAAGATGTCGTCTAAAGCGGTTGAGGATTCAAAAGAGGTGGAACACACCTTACAAGGTATCTCAGCATCGGTGAGCGAGATCTTTAGCATGACTGAGCAGATCGCAACCGCTACCGAAGAGCAAGCGGTAGTGACTCAAGATATTGCTCAAAACGTCATGGCAGTAGAGCAGAAGTCGACAGAATCTACGACAGGTGCAACGCAAATAGCTGCAACAGCCAAAGAACAAGCTCAGTTAGCAGCTTCATTGAAAGATATTGCGAGTACGTTTAAGAGCTAACTAGCAAGCACTCAATAAGAAGTAAAATGCCCGTTAGTCTCTACTTTTAATAGCAGGACTAACGGGCTATTTGTATCTGCTGTCTTCTAAATGGCAACAGATAGTCCATTCAATGGGGATCTACCCCATAAACCAAGACACGAAAATCAACGCACCAAAACCAAATGTCGCCATTAATGCCGTGTCGCCACCGGCTGCTGTGTAGCTGCCTTCGGTTTGTAGGTGAGGGAAGTCAGGTCTGCGAACCTTAACTACCATTGCGAGTGGGCCCCAGATAGCTAGGAACACCAGCACCATACCTGCATAGTCCAGCATGCTTACAAACTGGCTAGCGAACAGCTCAGCTAATACCAAAGGTAAGATGAAGGTTAGCGCATAAGCCAACGCTTTGTTGTTGGTCACCGCATCTTTGTTTTGGTCGTAAAGCGCCATCGACACGCCGAGGAAAGAAGTCACCAAGGCTAGAGCAGAGAACAGAGCGATCACCACTTTCAACCAAGCAGATTGGCCGCTGAACGCAGAGATCAACTCAGAGATATTGTGGAACTGGCTGATCGCGTCTGTGCCGAGGTTGCCGATAATCGCGAATAACCAAGTCAGGTAGCAAATTAATGGAATCACTGAGCCAAGCAGAATCATATTGCGGATCTGCTTTTGAGTCGCTTCACGGTTGTAGATCACCAGTGATGGGATCACCACCATAGAGGCAAAGCTGGTAAAGATAACCGCGCTGTATTGCACCACATCATTGGCTGTGTATTGGCTGGTTTGAGTAAGGTAATCAAGGCGAATGTTGCTAAACAACGACGCGATAACGATAAACAGCATCACGACCATCAAGATGAATAGCCCGCGATTCAGTTTGTCGATATAAGACTTGCCCGAGACGACGATAGCACCCATCAATAGGCTGAAAATGGTATACGCAACGGATGCTGATACATCGACACCAACGTCGAGCAGTAGCTTATGAATGATGTCACCGACACCCAAGATATAAGCGATCAACATGCATACTAGCAACAGGTAAAAGAGTGCATTGATAAAGTGTTTACCTTTGCTGCCCAGAGTGAGGTAAGCAACACTGCTCATGCCACTGTTGTCTTTAGTTTTAGTGCATGCTTCTGCCAGGAGGAGTGCAGAGTATGTGGTGCCGATAAAGATAAGTAGCATCAGCACTGAGCTGATCATGAAGCCAAATTGGGCCAACACCATGGGAATAGCAAGCATGCCAGCCCCTAATGCAGTTCCTGACAGAATCAAAGAACTGCCGAATAATTTCATATTCAAGAAAAACAACCTCAAGCGATCCAATTAAATTTTGTTTGGATTGTAAATAATTGTTTCCAAGACTAACAAAATACTCAGTAAAGTTAGGGGTTAATTTCTAATAAATTTTGAATTTTTCTAAAAAATTTAAGCAGGAATTTCTGGTGTATATGTGTGGTTGATTTAAGTATTCACTCGGTGAGTTTATTTATCGTTTAGTTAACGTTCGTCCATTATTGAATGATTTAGAAATTGGCAAAATTCAGTTAAAAAGAAGTATGTTTATGAGCTAATTGTTTTCAATTCATCAAGTTTAATACTTCTCCTTTCCTGAATCCCGTTCAGGCAATGTCGATGACTAACCGTTCTATGGGTAAAAGACACGCTCAGATCGCTTTATCAATTTGAAGGTAAATAGGTAAAGAACGAGAAAAGTGTCGAAAATTCTGTTGACCTGACTACAACTTCATAGTTTATCTTTACTACTGAAATGAGGGAGAAGTGGATGTATCGCATATCTGAATTAGCGGAGCTCGTTGGCCTGAGCCGTTCAACGCTTTTGTACTATGGAAAGTTGGGTTTGATAGAAGCTCAACGCACCAATAATGGTTATCGAAGTTATTCCGAACGCGACTTGCAGCGTGTGAAATTGTTGCAGCAGTTACAAGCGGGTGGACTGACGTTGAAAGAGTGTCAGGCGTGTTTGGATGCCAAGGTTGACCGCTCCTTGTTACAAAACCGACTCGAACAATTGGACGAAGAGATCGCTCAGAAACAGCGTTCGAGAGATCTTTTATCGGCCTTGTTAGGCGAGAGTGGTTTGCAAGATTGGCATGAATCGATGGACAAGGTGGCGCCTGATGCGCATCTCGATTGGCTCATTAAGCAAGGCTTTGATGAGAAGCAAGCACTGCGACTGAAATGGCTTTCAAAAGACATGAACGATCATGACCAGTACATGGCGGATTTTGAGGTGATCTTTGAGGGTTTACAGCGTTTAGGGCCAGGAACAGCGGAAGATACTTTAGCGGCGTTGGTACACGTTTCGGTTTCTCCTAAACGTGTGCTTGAGATCGGTTGTGGTAAAGGTATTGCCACCTCTGTGTTAGCGAAAGCCTTAGTAGAACATCAAGTGGATGTGCAAATAACGGCGGTAGATAATGATCAACCGAGTTTAGATGTTCTGACTCAGCAAGCACAGGTTCTTGGCTTAGAAAGCAACGTCAAAACCGTATGCGCGAGCATGATGGATCTGCCGTTTGAAGCTAAGTCGTTTGACCTAATTTGGTCGGAAGGCAGCGCTTACATCATGGGTGTTGAAAAGGCGCTAAAGCAGTGGCGAAATTTACTCAGTGATGACGGCATATTGGTCGTTAATGATTTGGTGTGGAATACCGAACAACCTAACGAATCGAGCAAAGCGTTCTGGCAAAAAGAGTATCCAGACATGACGACGGTATCCGAGCGAATTAAACAGGCACAAGCTGCGGGTTATGAAGTCTTGGAGCACTTTGCACTGAGCGATGCTGGTTGGCTTGCGTATTACCAGCCCTTTCAAAAGCGAGTAGAAGCGCTTAAAGCAACGATGCCGAACTCAAAAGCGCTCGTAGATTGCGACAATGAAGTTAAACAATTTTTCGATAGCAACACATCAAAGAACGGCTTGGATCAACAGCCTTCGAAAGGTTCTGAACAACGTGATTTTGATTATCAGTTCTTTGTGCTCAAGAAATTAAAGTAAGTGAGTAACACCATAAAATTTAGACAATATAATTCAAGCGAAATCGAAACGATCACTCAAGTTTTCACTCAAACCTTTACGGATTCAGAAGGCGAGAACGAAGGTAAAACCGTGGGTATGCTTGCCAACGACCTTTTAACGACTACAGCCCCGACAGAGCTACTTTGCTTTGTCGCTGAAGACGATTCTAGTGAGTCGGATGCGGATAGCACGATTGTGGGTGCGATTATCTTTACGCCGCTTTCATTTGATGATGAAACCAAGGCATATTTGCTTTCGCCAGTGGCGGTGAGCACTCAGATGCAAAAGCGTGGTATTGGTCAGCGCCTGATTAACTTCGGTTTGCAGTTTCTAAAAGAGCAGGGTATTGAGCTTGCAGTGACGTACGGTGATCCTGACTACTATTCAAAAGTGGGCTTTGGGCAAATTACCGTTGAGCAGGTCCCAGCGCCCTTTGAATTGAGTTTCCCTCACGGTTGGTTGGCTCAATCGTTAACTGGTGGTGAAATCAAAGTAACAAGTGGCAAGTCGAGTTGTGTTAAAGACTTGGCCCACGCAGAGTATTGGTAGCCGCTTGCAAAAAAAATTGAGAAAAAGAGAAAGCCCATCAGGTGTTTGCCTGTTGGGCTTTCTTGTTATGAACGAAGACATTCTTCTGGCTTCAATGTATAAATTGAACAACTGTTCAAAATAACACTTGAACGATCGTTCTTGTTTGATCTATATTGTTTTTACACCAACGGAGAACATTCATTAATTGCTCCGTGATTGAATAACTTTAGAACCGAAAATTGATAGGGATAGAGCAATGAGCAACTTCAAAATTCACTCAGTAGAATCCGCGCCAGAGCAAAGCCAACCTATTCTTGAGGGCGCTAAAAAGCAGATGGGCAGAGTGCCGGGCTTGTTTGGTGTGTTGGCTGAATCTCCAAACACACTTAAGGCTTACACTCAGCTTCATCAGGCGTTTAGTGACTCATCTTTCGATGCTGAAGAGCTAACGGTTGTTTGGCAAACCATCAACGTTGAACACGAATGCCACTACTGCGTTCCTGCACACACTGGCATTGCACATTCAATGAAGGTTGATCCTGCAATCACCGAAGCACTGCGTAATCGCACAGATTTACCCACTGAAAAGCTGCAAGCCCTGCATGATTTTACGCTGAGCATGGTACGTAACCGCGGCAATGTGCCTGAAAGTGAAATGGCAGCATTTTTCGAAGCGGGCTACGGTCAGCAACAAGTGCTAGAAGTGATTCTTGGCCTGTCTCAGAAAGTGATCAGTAATTACGTAAACCACGTTGCTAAAACGCCAGTCGACAAAGTTTTTGAACAGTTCGCTTGGCAAGGGTAATCGTATTTAACTAACCATCGTATTTAAGCAACTCAAGATATGATAATGATGAAAGCCCCATTCAGTTGAATGGGGCTTTGTTGTTTTGGTCTAAATGGTAATTAGAAAGGTAACCTAACGCACGTGCTTAGCGATTATTTTCGCTAGTGTCACAACCCCTTCTTTCCACTCTTTGCTCTCTTCAATGTTGGCAACAGTAAAGCGCAAGCAGTGTTTATATTGGTCGTTGGTGCCAAATACTGTTCCGGGTAAAATCCCCAACTTATGCTTTAAACAGTCTTGATAGACTGCGTAGCTATCGACCGATTCAGGCAGTGTTATCCAGTTTAAAAAAGAGCCTTCCGGTTTTGATAGGTGGTATTGCCCGACAAGGTGTGGGTGGCTATCTAGTGCTTGTATTAACAGGCTTTGGAATTGCTTTTGGTTGGTTTGGTAGAGCCGTTTCATTTTGGATAAGTGGCTGCGATATTTACCGGTAGTGAGGAATTGCCCTACCGCGGATTGCATCAGGTTTGAGCTGCCCATGTTGTCGCATAAAAGGTACTTTTCGACCAAAGGTTGGTAGCGCCCAGACAGTAACCAACCGATTCGCAAGCGTGAGTCTAATGTTTTAGACAGTGAGTTGACGTAGATGACTCTATCTTGATCATCAAGCTCTTTGAGGCTAGCGATTGGTGTATCGAATGCCAAGCTACCGAACACATCGTCTTCGATAATTGGCAAAGATCCGGTGATCTCCAGTAATGCTTTTCGATTCGCCAATGGCATCCGTGAACCGGTTGGATTAGTAAAGTTTGGCGTTAGCAGTAAGGTTTTCACTTCCCATTTGTCCAACGCACTCTGTAGGGATGGTATATCAATACCGTGGCTAACGCTGCTTGGGATTTCAAGGGCTTGCAATCCAAGTGATTCAAGTAAAAGTAGATTACCGAAATAACAGGGCGACTCGACCGCCACGATGTCGCCGGGCTTGGTGAGCGCACGCAAAGCTAGACTGATCGCCTGTTGAGCACCATGAGTAATTGCAATCTCTTTCGAGCCCGCAGGCACACCAAGATCATGAGTGATCTTTAACAATTGCTTTACTAATTGCTCGTCGCCGGGGGGTAGTTGGTAATAACCGGGAAGCTGAGTTTGTAATCGACTGTGACGGCCAATCTCGGCATACAAGCTACGAATCGCAGGATTGTTGATGTTCGGGTGCGCGGAGCCTGCCAACAGTTTCAGGCGACCTTTTGGACGAGAGAGTACCGATTTGGTGACAGACAACAGATCGACTTTTTGAGGTTGGCTTGATGCATCCCAGCTGGTGGTGTTCGGTGCTTTTACGCGATAGCCAGATTTAGGTACTGAATATACCCAGCCTGTCGCTTCCAGTTCTTGGTAGGCGCGAATCACGGTGTTCTTGCTCACGCCAAGCTGTTCGCTTAGTTGACGGATTGAGGGAAGACGATCGTCTGGATGAAAGAGTCCTTTATCGATCTGAGCCTTAATATGTTGTTCGGTAGCAAGGTATTTATTGCCGCTGAGTTCTGCTTCCACGTGTTTCTCCCTCGTTGCACACTCTCAATCTGTAACCATTTAAAGTGTTATATCTGTATCTTTATTAGTTATCTGTACCCAACTAAGGTAACAGCATTGATGAAGAGTTGACCAGAGGTTTGTAATGCTGATTAAAATGATTCCGTTTGTGTTTGTAATATTGTGGTCGTCAGGTTTTGTCGGCGCACGTCTTGGTGTTGAATATGCCGAACCCGCAACATTACTTTCATTGAGGATGGTAGCCAACGTGGCGCTGTTCTTGGTTTTGATTGCAATCCTTAAGCGTCGTATTCCTCGTGGTCGAGCATTCTTCCACGCAAGTGTGGTTGGCATCTTGATTCATGGTTTCTATCTTGGTGGCACCTATCTGGCGATTGATATAGGTATGCCCGCCGGGTTGAGTTCTCTACTTGTTGGCTTACAACCGATTCTTACCGCATTGATTATGATCAGCTGTACTTCGCAGCGTTTTAATTTTGCACAGTGGTTGGGGTTAGCGCTTGGTTTTGCGGGTATTAGTTTGGTGTTGATGGGCAATATTGAATGGCAGTCAGACGACCAAAAAGGCTTGGCAACGTTATTGTGTTTGGTTTCTTTGGTGGGTATTACCTGCGGCACTTTGTATCAGAAGCGCTTCTGTCAGGGGACAGATATGGTCGGCGGTGCGATGGTGCAATATTTGGCTTCTGCCGCGTTGTTTCTGCCGTTCGCAATGCGTTACGAAACTATGCAAGTAAACTGGACGATAGAATTCACGTTGACTCTAATTTGGCTGGTGGTCGTTCTGTCTTGTGTTGCCATCCTATTGTTGCTTTACATGGTAGAGCACGGTGCATCTTCAAGTGTGGCTTCGGTCTTTTACTTGGTGCCACCGACGACAGCAATCCAAGCGTGGCTTATTTTCGGTGAGTCGTTCGACATGTATGGCGCGATGGGCTTTGCCTTGTCGGCAGCTGCAGTTTATTTGGTGGTGAGGAAGCCAGAATGGATTAAGGTTCGCAGACGAACAGTGTTACAGCGGTAGTTTGTATACCAAAACTCACTCTACTTAAAGTCGATGACTAGAAACCAAAAAGAGCCTGACAATGAAGTGACCCCGTAAA
>NZ_JBFROW010000067.1:0-5591 GCF_041471665.1 Vibrio sp. 10N.261.51.F11
TTAACTGATCGGCATTAGCCAATTCAGGCGCTGTTTTTGTTTGTTGTCTTAGCTATCTCAAAGAAAGCTAATACATTAAGCGATAAAAATCTGTGCCAGTGCGTAGCCTAAGCAACATGCGCCTACTACACCGATTAAACCAACCGACATGAATGAATGGTTGAAGTACCACTTACCAATCTTGGTGGTGCCAGAGACATCGAAGTTCACCGTTGCGATATCTGATGGGTAGTTCGGGATGAAGAAGTAGCCGTAAACCGCAGGCATCAAGCCGATAAGCAGTGCTGGGTCTAACCCTAAGCCAAGGCCAACCGGTAGCATCATACGTGCTGTTGCTGCTTGTGAGTTCACCACAACCGATACGATGAATAGCGCTAGTGCGAACGTCCATGGGTAGTTGGTCACCATTTCCACGATGCCAGACTTGAACTGAGGCATTGCGTATTGGAAGTAGGTATCCGACATCCAAGCGATACCGAAGATCGCAATCGCCGCCACCATACCCGATTTGAATACCACACCGTTTGGCACATCTCGCGGGTCAGTTTTAGTCGCCAGCAAAATGATACCGCCGAAGCAGAGCATCATCATTTGGATGATCACCGACATCTTGATTGGCTTGTCGCCGTCAACGATGGTTCTGATCTCAGGCACCATCGCCACGATAACAATCACCACAATCGACAATAGGAAAATCAAAACCGCATTACGAGCCGAGGTTGGCAGCACTTCATCCAAAGACGTCGCAGTAGTGCTTTCGATACGCTTTTTCCACTCAGGATCTTTTAGACGAGCTTGGTATTCAGGATCGTCGTTCAGTTCTTTGCCGCGTTTCAGGCTGTACAAAGAAAGCAAAAACGTACCAAACAGCGTTGCAGGCACCGTCACCATCAAAATGGAAAGCAGTGTAATAGAGTGTTGAATATCAGAAAGCTGCGCGAGGTAGTACACCACAGCGGCTGAAATTGGTGATGCGGTAATAGCTAGTTGAGACGCGACAGACGCAGCTGCCATTGGACGCTCAGGACGAATCCCGTTCTTCAGTGCGACATCGCCAATGATCGGCATGATAGAGTAAACCGCGTGGCCAGTACCCAATAGGAAAGTCATCGAGTAAGTCACGAACGGAGCTATCAGGGTAACGCGTTTCGGGTTCTTTCTTAGCACCCTTTCCGCCACTTGCAGCATGTATTTCAAGCCACCTGCCGCTTCGAGAATCGAAGCACAAGTAACAACGGCGAGGATGATCAGCATTACGGTGACAGGTGGAGAGGTTGGTGGCATCTTGAAGACAAACACCTCGATAACCAAACCAATACCCGAAACAACACCTAAGCCAATACCGCCATACCGAGATCCGATATAAAGGACGACTAATAAAAATAGAAACTCAAAATACAACATAAGCAACCCTGCTAAAAATGTGGACTAATGTTATTTTCTCCCTAAGCTCAGCCATTTACTTATTGCTTGGTCACACTATGATTGCAGGCTCCCGGTAATTGTTTTTTATAAGATTATGGTCACGTAAACCGACCTGTAAGTTTATGAAATGTAATAAGAAGCCAGACGCACAAGCTAGATTTGTTATGTGGAATAATCATAATTGTTTCTGTTAGATCTGGATGGCCTATAAAACACAAGGCTCATAACTGAACGATATTATTTCAACCACAATCAATCACATTTAAAGTCATGCAGAAGCATATTGCCAAGCCGATTGGATATATTCTTACTGAACGTTGACTCGCCTATCACTAGACACTATGTCAAAATACCCGCCCTCACGATGACAACACATAAAGAACCACGGATATGAATTTTCAAGCTGCTATTTTTGATATGGATGGGCTGCTGCTCGACACCGAGCGACTTTGTATGCAAGTTTTTGAAGAAGCATGTCACGCGCAAGGTGTTCCGTTTTTGCAGGATGTTTACCTAGGCATCATTGGTTGTAACGCAAAAACCATCGAACAGATTTTTCGAAATGGTTACGGTGAAGGGTTAGATTACCCAGCGCTGAATAATGAATGGCGCACCCGCTACAGTGCAATTGTTAAAAACCAAGCAATCCCGGTAAAAGATGGCGTGATTGAGCTGCTTGAATGGCTAAAATCGAATGACATTCCAATCGCGGTAGCGACCTCCACTCAGCTTGATATCGCAAAGAAGAAGCTTGAGCTAGCTGGCCTAGATTCGTACTTCGCCTCATTAAGCACAGGCTGCGAAGTGACTCACGGCAAACCTCACCCAGAGATTTACTTGCTGGCGGCTGAACGCCTAGGTGTTGCGCCTGAAACCTGCCTAGCGTTCGAAGATTCGAACAACGGAATTCGCGCTTCTATGGCAGCCAACATGATCAGCTTCCAGATCCCTGATTTAGTAGAGCCATGTGACGAAGTGAAAGCGCTTGGACACACCATCAGCCCTTCTCTGCATGATGTGCTAGCACAGCTTCAACAAGCTGCAGCTTAAGCTCTGACTGCCGTTGATAATGCTTTTATCAACGTAGACAAGCCCCTCTATTAAGCCGACTCACAGAGTCGGTTTTTTTGTTGATATACTTTTTATAAAAGATAAAAACTCGCGCTTGAAACTGTTAAAGTCGATTTGGGATAAATGCTAAGTAATCAGCAAGATTGCTAACGTCTAAATATGGAGACAGAGACGCGTGAAGGAAAAGTTTGAAGACCAACTGCTTGAGTTTGCACAGCAAGAAATGACACAAGATGCAGCACACGACATCAGCCATATTAAGCGTGTCGTCAAAACCGCAAAAGCTTTGTGCGATCAAGAACAAGCTAAGCTTGAAGTCGTGTTACCCGCCGCGTATCTTCATGATTGCTTCACCTTTCCTAAGAACCACCCAGACAGAGCCCAAAGCTCGCAAATGGCAGCAGATAAGGCGATCTCTTTCCTCAAATCTATCGACTACCCCGCGTCCTATCTTGATGAGATCCATCATGCCATTGTCACGCACAGCTACAGTGCCAACATCACACCTGAAACCTTAGAAGCTCAGATCGTCCAAGATGCCGATCGCCTTGATTCTCTCGGTGCAATTGGTATCGCTCGCTGTTTGTATGTGGGTCAGAGCTTTAACGCTGAACTGTATAACCACGAAGACCCGTTCGCGGAACATCGTGACTTAGATGACAAGCATTACAGCGTCGACCACTTCTACGTGAAGCTGTTTAAGCTCGCTGAAACCATGAATACAGAGTCCGCCAAGTTAGAAGCCAACAAGCGAACCGACTACATGCGTGGCTTTCTTGAGCAGTTGGGCACGGAAGTTTAGCGGTTTAGAAAAAGAGACACGCGATAAGGAAGAGACAAGGGTATGGAAATAAACCGCTTTAAAGCCTCCGATGCCAATGAGATCGTCACTTGGTTCACATCACTCGAAGACTATGTACTGTGGGGCGGACGAACCTTTGGTTGGCCGTTAGAAGCCGCCTCCATCATCGAACGCTCTCAAGAGCCTCAAGTTGAGCTATATACCTTCTCTGAGTCTAGTGCTCTCTCTGAACTGAATTCGAACGGCAATAACTCAGAACTGATCGGGTTTATGGAGTTTCAACGTATGTCAGACAGTGAACTTCGATTCTGCCGAGTGGCCATTCACCCAAACCAACGAGGCAAAGGATTTGGGCAATCCATGATAGAAAGTGCATTAGACGCTGCGAAACAAATCCCTGATGTCACCACCATCAGCTTGGCGGTCTTTCAACAGAATATCGGAGCAAAACGTTGCTACGACAAAGCTGGCTTTCAAGTGGTCGACAAAGAACCCAAGTTCAAAGAATTCAATGGCAAAACCTGGCCTCTATATCAAATGGAATTAAAGCTTAGCTAGTTCGTTTTAATTACTAGATTTGACCCCATATCATTAAGCATTGGCTACATACTCAAGATACACAGATGTAATTTGGAACCTTCAATGACCCAAGAAAAATTCGACACCATTTACCAACGTGCCGCTCACCGTAAAGGTGGCGCAGCAGAGCTCGAAAAGATTGTTCGTGCGCCTCTTTCACAGACCGAGTTATCACAAATTACCGACGACCGTTGGCTAGCCGCTTTTACCGAGAAGGTATTCCAGTGTGGTATTTCGTGGAATGTGGTGAGAAAGAAATGGCCGCAATTTGAAGAAGTGTTCTTTGAATTCAATATCGAAAAAATGCTGATGCTGCCGAATGAGATGTGGGAACAAAAAGCGCAAGATCCACGCATTATTCGCCACCTCACCAAGGTGATGACCATCCCTGCCAATGCAATGATGATCCACAATGCCAAGCGTGAAGCGGATTCCTTCTCACAAATGGTTGCCGACTGGCCATCAGAACGAATTACAGAACTTTGGGATTATCTGAAGAAACACGGTAAGCGATTAGGTGGTAACACAGGTGCTTACACCTTGCGCCAAATGGGAAAAGACACGTTTATCTTATCTTCTGACGTTGAAGCGCACCTGCGCAGCACAGATGTGATTGATAGCGGTCGTAACACCAAACGAGCACAAGTCGCGGCAAGTAAGGCTTTCAACGAGTGGCAGCAGCAATCAGGTCGTACCCTGAGCGAAATAAGCCAGATCGTCGCCTACAGCTGTGGCGATAATCGCGTCTAGTTCAATAAGAATGACTTAAAGCTTTAGAACGCACGCAGTTCACTGCAAACTAAATGTTATAAGTCATTAACAAATAAGCGTGCATCGCACTTTCATCCGGTGGCATTGTATAGATAAATGTATACAATATAGAGTAACACTCATGAATTATTCTCGACCAACCCAACTCGACTAAACAAGGGCCCTTATCTCTATGACAGCTCTCAAAAATTCTGTCTCCAAAGGTGTAAAAACAAAAGTAACAGGCCAGACTCAAGACGATGTTGTTTACTGCCATATCTTCGACGCGATACTAGAACAAAGGCTGCCACCAGCCACCAAATTAAGCGAAGAAGCGTTAGCAGAAATCTTTAGCGTTAGCCGCACCATTATCCGCCGTGCCTTACTGCGTCTTTCTTTAGAACAAGTTGTGGTGATCCGTCCTAACCGAGGAGCTGTGATTGCAGCCCCAACGGTTGACGAAGCCAAACAAATCTTTAAAGCACGTGAAGTGATGGAAATTGCTATCACTGAGCTGGCGGTGAAAAACGCAACCAAAGCTCAAATAGAAGAATGCAGAAAATTAGTCGCGAAAGAGAACTGTGCTTTCGACCAAGGCGATTACGGCTCTGGCCTACGTTTGTCTGGTGAGTTCCACATCAAATTGGCTGAAATGGCAGAGAACGCGCCACTGCTGGCTTTCCAACGCAGCTTGGTATCGCAAACTTCACTGCTGATCGCTCAGTACGAAACGGGCAACCACTCGAACTGTTCTCTAGACGAACACTCAGGCTTACTGGATGCGATAGAGTCAGGCAATGAACAACAAGCCGTAGAGTTGATGCAAGAACACCTAAGCCATATTCGTTCGAAGCTCAACCTAGACAGCAGCACAGCTTCTAGTGATCTGCATGTCGTGTTCTCAGATCTGCTTAAGAGTAAGTCATAGACGATTCAACAAACGATTGATAACCATCTGTTAACA
>NZ_JBFROW010000067.1:6299-17385 GCF_041471665.1 Vibrio sp. 10N.261.51.F11
TGTTAACAGATGGTTATCAAAACTGGAGAGAAGTAAGCCCCTGCGTTTGCTTCTCTTTTTTATGCCCTCTCACCTAAAAATAAAGACGACGATCGGCTCACATCCATCTAAAACACTGTCTATTCTAGCCTCAACAACGATCTTAGCCTCTACAGAATCACTCCCAACAGTGCCATAAATCTTGTCTTTATCTTGTATACATAGCTATCCATTCATTCACACCATAAAACTGTTCAATCTCAATCCAAACCCTTATAAAACAGACGACTATGACCAAAATTAAATTGTATACAATTCGCGACAAGCCATCTTTGTTACATTTTTGTAAATAAATAGTTGACCGCAGGGTCAGGATGGATAATTATTGACCTAGAAGTCAAAAAGAATACACATGGAAATATGTCGATTTACAAGGAGGTCTCTTGATTACTTTTTTGCTCAATCAGGAAATAAGACGCGAAGATAATCTGTCGCCAAATATGACAGTGCTCAACTACCTTCGTACCAAGATAAATAAGACGGGTACAAAAGAAGGTTGTGGGTCGGGCGACTGTGGCGCATGTACGGTAGTTCTGGGTGAAGTGGTTGATGGACAACTGCAATACCGCTCGGTGAACTCTTGCCTTACGTTCGTTTCAGCGCTGCATGGCAAGCAACTGATCACAGTAGAAGATCTGCAAAATCGAGATCGCTCATTGCACCCAGTGCAAAAAGCGGTGGTTGATTTTCACGGTTCACAGTGTGGTTACTGCACGCCGGGCTTCATCATGTCGATGTTTGCGCTAGGCAAAAACAAACCCGATGCGAGCAAAGAAGACGTCATGGAATCACTGGCGGGTAACCTATGTCGTTGTACAGGCTACCGACCAATTGTTGATGCTGCGATGTCACTTTCAACAGACCAACCTTTGATCGACCAATTTGCTGAACTTGAACGCAACACCATCAAGAAGCTAGAAAGCATTCAAGACACTGAGGCCAACTTACGCCTTGGTCACCTCACCGCTTTTTCCCCAAAAAGCACCGATGAGTTGGCCAAGCTTTTTCAAGCCCACCCGAACGCTAAGCTGGTTGCTGGCGGTACGGATTTAGCGCTGGAAGTGACGCAATTCCATCGTGAGATTGAAACACTGATCAGCGTGAACCTTGTTGAAGACATGAAGGTATGTGAAGAGACCGACACCGATCTAATCATTGGTGCCAACCTGCCTATCAGTGATTCTTACTCACTATTGAAAAAACACTACCCAGATTTTGGTGAACTGCTGCATCGCTTTGCTTCACTGCAAGTGCGTAACCAAGGCACCATCGGCGGTAATGTAGCCAATGCTTCGCCTATCGGTGACACCCCTCCTCTGCTGATTGCCCTTAACGCAAAGATCAAACTTCGTTGCGGTGACGAGTCACGCACCATGCCGATTGAAGATTACTTCATCAGCTACAAAGTGACGGCGCAAAAAGAGAGTGAGTTCATTGAACAGATCATCATTCCTAAGCCAACTAACGACAGCTTCCGAGCTTACAAACTGTCTAAACGTTTAGACGACGACATCTCTGCGGTGTGTGGTGCGTTTGATATTCAAATCGAAGACGGCAAGGTTTCTTACGCTCGTATCGCTTTCGGCGGTATGGCTGCAACACCTAAGCGCGCGGCGCGTTGTGAAAATACGTTATTAGGCAAACCATGGACAGACGCTAATATTAAGTTAGCGATGCAGGAACTGTATAACGACTTTGAGCCGCTATCTGATTTCCGTGCCAGCCAAGAATACCGTTCATTGTCGGCAGCCAATATGTTGCGTCGTTACTTCATTGAACAGCAGAACAAAAACAACCAAATCGAAACAAGGGTAACGTCTTATGTCTAAATCAAATTCCTCTGTTCACAAGAGCAATGCGATGACCCACGAAGAGATGGTTACCATTGCAAAACAAGACCTAAAAACTGGCGTAGGTAAAAGCGTAAAACACGACAGTGCAGCCAAGCAAGTCACGGGCGAAGCGGTATACATTGACGACCGCCTAGAGTTCCCAAATCAGCTGCACGTCTACGCACGCCTGAGCACTCAAGCACACGCGAACATTACCAATATAGATTTATCACCGTGTTACGAATTTGAAGGCGTGGCGATTGCCATTCAAGCCAAAGACGTACCAGGTGAATTGGACATTGGTGCAATCCTACCGGGCGACCCACTGCTTGCCGATGGCAAAGTAGAATACTACGGCCAACCTGTGATTGCTGTGGCAGCTAACGATCTAGAAACCGCACGCAAAGCCGCGCACGCAGCCGTTATTGAATACGAAGAGCTACCAGCCATTCTTGATGTGAAAGAAGCGCTGGCAAAAGAGCACTTCGTAACAGAAAGCCACACTCAACAGCGTGGTGACTCAAAAGCAGCACTGAAAAAAGCGAAACACGTGATCTCTGGTGACCTAGAGATCGGTGGCCAAGAACACTTCTACCTAGAAACGCAAATCAGTAGTGTAATGCCAACCGAAGACGGCGGCATGATCGTCTACACCTCTACACAGAACCCGACCGAAGTTCAAAAGCTGGTTGCGGAAGTGATTGGCGTGCCGATGCACAAAGTCGTGATTGATATGCGTCGTATGGGTGGTGGTTTCGGTGGTAAAGAGACTCAAGCAGCCTCTCCAGCCTGTATGGCTGCGGTGATTGCCCACCTTACAGGCCGACCGACCAAAATGCGTCTGCTGCGTAATGAAGACATGCAGCAAACCGGTAAACGCCACCCGTTCTACAATCAATATACAGTCGGTTTTGACGACAACGGTGTGATTCAAGGTGCCGACATTACCGTTGCAGGTAACTGTGGTTACTCACCAGACTTATCAAGTTCTATTGTCGACCGCGCGATGTTCCACTCAGACAACGCTTATTATCTAGGCGATGCAACTGTGGTCGGTCATCGATGCAAAACCAATACCGCATCGAACACCGCTTACCGTGGCTTTGGTGGCCCGCAAGGCATGATGACGATTGAACACATCATGGACGAGATTGCGCGTTACCTGAAAAAAGATCCTTTGGAAGTACGTAAAGCGAACTACTACGGCGAAGAAGGCCGTAATGTGACCCATTACTACCAAACCGTTGAAGACAACTTTTTACCTGAGATAACCGAACAGCTTGAACGCAGCAGTGACTATCACGCACGTCGTAAAGAAATCGCTGAGTTCAACAGGCAGAGCCCTATCTTGAAGAAAGGCCTTGCGATCACACCAGTGAAATTCGGCATCTCGTTTACTGCGACTTTCTTGAACCAAGCAGGTGCGCTCATCCATATCTACACCGATGGCAGTATTCATTTGAATCACGGTGGTACGGAAATGGGGCAAGGCTTGAACATCAAAGTGGCACAAATCGTTGCACAGGAGTTCCAAGTCGATGTCGAACGTATCCAGATCACCGCTACAAACACAGACAAAGTTCCGAACACATCACCAACCGCAGCCTCATCGGGCGCCGACCTCAACGGTAAGGCCGCGCAAAACGCCGCAATAACCATTAAGCAGCGCCTGATCGACTTCGCTTCTTCGCACTTCAAAGTGTGGCCTGAAGAAGTGGTGTTTAAAAACGGCATGGTGCAGATCCGCGATGAGATCATGACCTTCAACTCATTTGTTGAACTGGCTTGGTTCAACCAAATCTCGCTATCAAGCACTGGCTTCTATCGCACTCCGAAGATCTATTACGATCACGAGAAGGCGCGTGGTCGTCCGTTCTACTACTACGCCTATGGTGCTTCTTGTTCAGAAGTCATCATCGATACCCTGACTGGCGAGAACAAGATTCTGCGTGTCGATATTCTGCATGACGTAGGCGCTTCATTGAACCCGGCGATTGATATCGGCCAAGTCGAAGGTGGCTTTGTACAAGGTGTCGGTTGGTTAACAACGGAAGAGTTGGTGTGGAACCAGCAAGGCCGCTTGATGACCAATGGCCCTGCAAGTTACAAGATCCCTGCGATTGCTGATATGCCAATTGATTTCAGAACGCACCTTTTAGAAAACCGTAACAACCCAGAAGACACAGTATTCAACTCGAAAGCCGTGGGTGAACCGCCTTTCATGTTGGGTATGTCGGTATGGAGTGCATTGAAAGATGCGATTAGCTACGTGGCCGTTGATGGAGCGATTCCTAAGCTCAACACACCTGCAACGCCAGAACGTATTCTGATGGCGATTCAGGAAGTCACTGAAACGGCTCCGACTTCGGTCGATGCTCAATCAGAAACGGCTTAGGGCTCATATCGATCGTTTAGCTTGAGAAGCATAAAAAGGGATTTAGGAGGACATATGTTTAAGGATAATTGGATTCACGAACTGGCAAAACTTGAAGAGAACTACGAACCATGTGTGATGGTGACGGTTCTTGAAGACAGAGGTTCCGTTCCACGCGATGCGGGCACCAAAATGCTTGTCACTCGTGACCGAATCATCGCTACGATTGGTGGTGGTCACCTTGAACATGTGGCCACTAAAATGGCGCGTGAAATGCTGATTGCCAGCGAAAAATCACTCAAAGTGGAACGCTTCAACCTAGGTGCTCGCTTAGGCCAGTGTTGTGGCGGAATGGCAACGTTAAGCTTTGAGCCGATTGGCACTCAACAGAACCACCTTGTGCTGTTCGGCGCAGGTCATGTTGCCAAGGCGCTGCTGCACATTGTGGCGACTCTGCCCTTCCGTGTGACCTGGATTGATGAGCGTGAAGAAGTATTTCCTGAAACGCTACCACACGGTGTGAAGAAGCTTGTCTCAGATGATCCAGTCGGTGAAGTAAAACACATGCCACCGAACAGCTATTACCTTGTGATGACCCACAACCACCAGCTTGATTTCGATTTAACCAAAGCGATTATCGACCGTGAAGACAGCCGTTACTTCGGAATGATTGGATCACTCACTAAGCGCAAGAAGTTCGATTTCCGCTTAGAGCAACGCGGCTATAGCCAAGAACAAATTGAAACCATGCTTTGCCCGATTGGTATAAGTGCGGTGAATGGCAAACATCCTGCGGAAATCGCAGTATCGGTTGCCGGTGAACTGATCGCACACTATCAAGGCCAAGCACTTGAACAAAAGCGCCCAACCAAACAATATCGAAATCAGGATTTGACCGATCAACACAGTCAACCAAGCGACGTAGGCGAACCACCATTGGAAGAGAAGATCGCCTAACACAAGTCGCAAAGCTTCAGTGGCCATAACGTCGCTGAAGTCATTAAAAGGAAGTAAACATGACAACGCAACGCAAAGCTTATCGCGCCAGCATTTTACACAGCGTCGCCGACCCAAAAGATGTCGGTATCGATGAGTCTTACGACTATTTTGAAGACGGTGTTTTAGTGGTTGAGAACGGCCATGTCGTCGACTTAGGCCATGCCGATGAGGTATTGGCTCGCCAACCTAAAACACTCGAAGTAAAAGAATACAAAGACAAGCTGATTACCTCTGGCTTTATTGATACGCACATCCACTACCCTCAAACAGGGATGATCGCGTCTTACGGTGAGCAACTTCTTGATTGGTTAGAGAACTACACCTTCCCAGAAGAAAAGCGCTTCAAAAACCCAGTCTACGCACACAAAGTGGCGAAGCTATTCCTAGATGAATTAGCAAGCAACGGCACCACCACGGCACTCGTGTTCGGCACGGTACACAAAGAGTCGGTTAACGTTTTCTTTGAAGAAGCTGAGAAGCGCAACCTACGTATGATTGCGGGTAAGGTTTTGATGGATCGCAATGCGCCTGATTACCTCACCGACACGCCAGAATCTGGCTACGCCGACTCCAAAGAACTGATTGAGAAATGGCACAACCGCAGCCGTTTGCTTTATGCCGTGACACCTCGTTTCGCGCCAACCAGTACACCAGAACAATTGGCTACCGTTGGTAAATTGCTAGAAGAGTACCCAGATGTGTATATGCACACGCACCTTTCTGAAAACGAGAAAGAGATTGAATGGGTAAAAGAACTGTTCCCAGAGCGCGACAGCTATTTGGATGTGTATGACCACTATGGCCTACTGCACAAACGTTCGGTTTTCGCCCATGGCATTCACTTGTCTGATTGCGAATGTAAGCGCCTAGCCGACACGGAATCTGCCATTGCTTTCTGCCCGACCTCTAACCTGTTCTTAGGCTCAGGTTTATTCCGATTACCAGAAATGGAAGAGCACGGCATTCGTGTTGGTATGGGGACTGATGTCGGCGCAGGCACTAGCTTCTCAATCCTACAAACCATGAGTGAAGCCTATAAGATCATGCAGCTTCAACATAAGAAATTGCACCCAGCTAAGTCGCTATTCTTAGCCACATTAGGTGGTGCACGTTCACTGCATTTAGAAGACAAGATTGGCAACTTGGAAGTAGGAAAAGAAGCCGATTTCGTGGTGTTGGACTTACACGCCACACAATTGATGCGCTTTAGAATGGAACAAGCGACCAAGCTTGAAGAGAAGCTATTTGTATTGATGAGCCTGGGTGACGACAGAACCGTCAGCGAGACTTACATCTACGGCGAGAAAGCCTACGATGTGAATTTCAAAGATTATCAAAAGCTCGTTAGCTAGACTGAAAACCGAGTAACAATCGCTAGACAGCGACAGCCGTCGTTAATTAAAAATCCGTCCAGATTTATCTAGCCTTGAAAGACCAGTTGCTGATGCCACTGGTCTTTTTTGTGCTTCATTCAAAGAAATATAAATTAACCGTTCACAAACAACGATCTTCGGTGACGCCAAGTCATTATATTGATAGGTTAATGTTTATACATATCGACTTCATACTTCACTTTAGCGTCTCTCTAAAACATTCGTTTCTCAGCTAAATGGAAGCACTCAATCTAGAAAGGAATTCTATGTTCGAACAGGTCGTCAGCATTCTGTTTCCCGTTTTTGCTTTAGCCAGTGCTGGCTTTGCGGTGGGTCGTTGGCTCAAGCCCGATTTCAAACCGATCAATCGCATCAACATGGATGTGTGTATTCCTGCGCTAGTGTTTGCCTCGCTGACCACCATGCCTCTCGACACCGAACAACTGCCACTCATCACCGCCTCTTTGGTCGCGGTGTTGGTGCCCGCTTTATTGATGATACCAATCTGTAAGATCTTTAAGCTCAACTTCAAAGCTTGGGCGCCGCCACATATGTTCCGCAACAGTGGCAACTTGGCCATTCCCCTGTTCACCTATACCTTTGGTGAGAGTGCATTAGCCCCTGCGGTATTGCTGTTTGTGGTATCGGCATGCGTGCACATTAGTGTCGGTTTAGCGCTACTAAGCGAAGGTAATCCGATCAAACAGATCCTCAAGATGCCGATATTCTTAGCCGCAGCATTAGCGATGACTCTCAACCTGTCTGGCATTGCAGTATGGAATCCAATCTACGAAGCAACATCGCTACTCGGCCAAGCAGCCGTGCCCATCATGCTGTTGTCGTTGGGTTCGCAAATGGTGAACTTGAAGCTAAGCGGACTCAAAGTTGGCTTGCTGTGTACGGCTCAATCGCTGTTTACTGGTGCCATCGCCTTCGCCATCATCTACTTCTTTATCCCGCTGCCAACGCTGCACCTACAAATGATGGTGCTGTTCACCATGCTGCCACCTGCCGTGATGAACTACCTGTTTGCAGAAAGGTTCAATGTCGAGCCTCCCAAGGTCGCATCTATGGTGTTGTTCGGCAACTTCCTAAGTGTGGTTACCTTGCCTATTTTACTGTCGTTCGCGCTGTCTATGTCGAGTTAATTGTTTACGCACTTATCCAGTTTAAGCTCTGCCGTCACTTTAGTAAGGCGCAGAGCAATAGCGAAACAGACTAAGTAAGGACTCACATACCAGAAGAGGCTTTCTAATGGCTGCTTCACCTGCGCTTCTCTGGTTTTTATGTATTGGTTTTTCTGCATCTCATACTGACTCAGCATACCATCCACCCACACGGCATCACTTTCCACCAGCGATACACTAGGCGCAGGAACTGTAAAATCCGATGCGTTGGGTAACAAGGTGAAATCAACGTCTTTGAACGTGATCGCCGTATTCAAATACCACAAACACGCTTCATGGTGCTGAGCGTGATTATCCAAAGATGGTTGACCTGTGCAGGTATCACTTCGCAGCTTATCCAAAGAAAACTGCTGAACCGATTCTAAAATCGCCACCGCTCTGGTTTGTTCGGTTTCAACCCAATCGCCCGCTACTTTCGCACGAATCTCAGACACCGCACCCAGCATCCCGATACCCGCCAAGAACGGCCATAAATAATCCATGAGCTTCCATTTTCGTCGGCTCAAGTTGAACCCACACCAAATCGGAAGATGAAAAAGGAGCGTTAGCCCAAGCGATAGCAAAACGAAATTCAAAGAGCTAGAGAGCATGAGTTCGCTATCAAAGAAGTTCTTCATAATGAGATACTTGCCTGTATAACAAAGAGAAATTTGATACTAGGTTCGATATTTGAAAAGAGTGTAAGAGGAAAGTAAAAACAGCACAAAAAGTTAGGATTTGGATGAATAATATCCAATCGAAACTTGTTGTTATTTCAAAGCCAACACATGCTCGATAAAAGCCGACTTCTTTTCACGGTACTCTTCTTGCGACCAATCTTCACAAGACATTTTGAGGGTGTTGTATTGCTCCACTAATTCCGGATCCGCACGTAGCTTGTCACGAAACCTTAGAAAACATTCGAACTCAGAACCATTGGCAACTACTTGCAAGGCCACGTCATGTCCTGATGTAGACTCCAACATGCACAGTTCCGGCGTTCTTAAGGTATCGAGTTTCTCATTGAAGCCGAGTGTTGTGAGTTGTTCAATGGCGTACTCAAGTTCACTCGATTCAATACCGACGAATATATCCAAGTCGCCTTTAGATACTGCAGATGGAATAGAAGATGCGCCTACGTGCTCAACTCTCGCATTAAGGATTAGCTTTTTGATGTCACGTTCGTATCGGACAAACAGCTCGTTGCAAGCCGCTTGGTATTGTTCCGCAGGGTAAAATTTCATATATCTTCACTCCGAATCACAAACTATTGAACACACCAATTGCTAACAGAAACAATACGATGCTAATCGCCCCGACATAAGAAATTCTGGTTCGCTCTTTTTCAATTGGAATCAATGGGGGAAAGCGCCCTAATGTGAATACTTTACAGACTATCCAGCCAGCTCCGTAACCAATGAACTCAATCAATATCGACTGAAACAGATACCTAAAGAATGAGCTCAATGCCCTAAAATACGCGACTATCAAGTCTTCCATTTTTTGTCCTAAGTAAAGTCAATTTGGACTAAAAATGCCATGGGTAGAGATTCATATCAAGAACCTTATACAGGACTGCGCACGCAATGAATCAGTTTAAACGTAAGTACTTACTATCGACATGCAATGATTCACAGAGTCTTCTTTCTCACCAACAGGCGCAACATAGTGAATTGCAGCTTCGGCATGTGCTTGGTCTGCGAGTTTACTGATAACCCATGCAGCTAAGTATTTAGACGACAAACAGCCACCCGCTGTAGCAATGTTACCTTCCGCATAAAACGGCTGGTCCAACACGTTCACACCGGATTCAATTACCCATGGCTTCGTTGTTAAATCAGTACAGGCTGGAACTTGATTCAGTAACCCCAATACCGACATCAATAAAGTCCCTGAGCATTGACCACCAATCAATTGTGTTTGTGGATTAAGGTTTAACCTTGAGAGTAATTTATCATCTTGGGCGACATCGCGGGTCAACATGCCACTACCAAACAACACCGCATCAGCTGTATTCGCGAACTCTAAAGGCTGTTGAGATTTAATTGTGACTCCATTCATTGAAGTCACTGATTCTGTAGGGCTAGTAATCTGCACATTCCAACCAAACTCTTTCATTCGATTCAAAATACCCGATGCGATGAAAGAATCTAGCTCGTTAAATCCATCAAATGTTAGTACGGCAATATCCATATTTGTCTTTTCCTTAAACCCTATTTAATAGCTCAGACACTGTGATTAAAACTACATACAACTCATTTTTGATTATATCTAACTCACTTTTCGAACCGAATCGCTGAGTAATCTATTGACCTACGATGCTTTAATTGGAGATGACCGTACACCTCAAACCACTCAAGAGATAACACATGCTTTTCACCACCTTCCAAATGTAGTTCGCAACGATACCGTTCAAAATTCGTGTCATTGACCAAACTTTGCCACTTAGTCAAATATCTTTCACGGCCATCACGAACAATTGAATCGGATAACTCACGATTCAACATGTGCTTTTGAGAAATCGCGTATACGAAACCGTCGATAATTTCTGAGAGTTCTAGCTTAATATCATGTGATAATTTTTTCTTTGGGACACCAGCTTTAACTAGGTCATCGTAATCGTAAAAAATACTGAAATGAGCAGTGCGACTTGATGTTTCATGATCGTAGCGAACACCAGTAGTAAAAGTTCTTACAGGTAAAGCGCTATGTTGGCTATGTCCTCTCAAGTCGCAGCCAACTACGTAATGAATATTTGAGTCGTAAATATCCTGACGTTGTGATTCGACAGCAACTCTAGCAGCTTCGTCATTCGTAATCTCAAATGCAAAACATCGCTTCTTCCGTTCATTAAAATGCCAATCAAGATATAACTTACTTAAGTTGAACAAGTTAAAAGCCAAACTATTCAAAGAGCTACGAATTTCATGGTTTAGTACATAGTCAGCAAACGGGGTTGAAATAGACCTTAAATTCCAATAATTAACTTTATTTTTGAAGTCCCAATATGCTTCAATTATTTGGTCATAAATAATTTCTAGATCTAAAGCTTTGACTAGCAAAGAACGTATCTCTTGATAATTCTCCGCATCAGAATCTGATACGTCAAAAACTCGGTGCTCTGCTGTTTCAGTATTAAATACAACGATATTTTTCATAACTCTCTCAACTGATCTTGAACATCAACACTCTGCCCGACTAGACAGGAACAACCAACAGCACACTTTAATTCACATATGCACCTAGAGTCACCAACTGAATGATAAATCTGCATTACCTTTGTCCAAAATCGAGTAGGAGGAG
>NZ_JBFROW010000068.1:0-87956 GCF_041471665.1 Vibrio sp. 10N.261.51.F11
GCCTTGAAGAGCACGTAAAGGAAGAGAGAAGATGCCCTTAATCATCAAGGCGGTTTCAATCGCTGTATCAGAGTACTGAAAGCCTCTCCCACGCTTACCATGATGAGTTTTGCATCGCCATGCATCTACGGCTGAATCATCTATCCAGAATGTAACCGAACCACGTTTACAAAGAGCCTTATTGTACTCCGTCCAGTTAGTTATCTTCTTGTTTGCTTTACCCATATCACCACCATTCCAATCGTTTCAAATGATCAGATCACAGGACTTGGAAAAGGTTCAACTAATTTAGGCAACAACGCCGTTTGGAGGAGTAAAGGTTTATGGCAAGCATTTTCGATATGTCAGAATAAAAGCTAACG
Organism: Vibrio sp. 10N.261.51.F11; assembly: GCF_041471665.1. Lineage (NCBI taxonomy): Bacteria > Pseudomonadati > Pseudomonadota > Gammaproteobacteria > Vibrionales > Vibrionaceae > Vibrio > Vibrio sp. 10N.261.51.F11. The sequence continues at coordinate 363 of NZ_JBFROW010000068.1, forward strand.
CTGAAAGCATTTTAGCATCCAAAGTGGTCTCAGATATTGTTCCATTCACGAGTGAATACATACAGAGCCTATTAGACAATCACTCGTAATTACCGCCTAAGCTCTTGTATCCTTAGCTCTAATCAAATAGAAATATAAAGGCCTTTGGCTATTTGGATGGCACACTTTCATATTGACACTCAAATTGAAAACTGAACTCGATAAATAATAAAAACCCATTAAATCAAACACTTAGAACTGGCACGTAACTTGATTGAATATCTAGACCTTCCATCACAAGGATGTAGATATGAGAATTACAACGTTAAGTTTGCTATTAAGTGCCCCTCTAGTCGCCAACGCAGCGCCATTCGATACCTGCCCTAGTCAAGCATACCTCTTTCAGTCGAAACCCGTTGAAGTTTGGGGTGTAAACCTAGTAACAGGTTCAACCACACTGTTAGAAGACGATACGGGTATGAATGCCAATATCAATGGTGTCGGTTTCGACTTTCAAGACAGATATATTTATGGCTATGACACCACCAACAAACGTTTAGTGCGTCTTGGTCAAGACTTCCAAGCAGAAGTTATCAATACCAGTGGCTTACCAACCGATCACACTTTCTATGTCGGCGACGTCTATGACCATGTTTACTACTTGTATCGTACAGGTAAGGGACTATTTACTGTTGACCTCTCTCCTTTAGACTCTGATCCGAATGCGACCGTCACGGTCAACAAAATCGCAGGCAGCCCTGCAACTGTAAAACTGACTGATTTTGCTTTCCATCCAAGTGATGGCTCTTTATATGGTATCGACAATAACTCGGGTGGCTTGTACAGCTTCAACCCTACAACTGGTGCCGAAACCTACATCGGAGACACCGGCGAGTTAGGTACGTTCGGTGCTGGCTATTTTGATGTCAACGGCTACTACTACGTATCTCGAAACCAAGACGGTAAAATTTACCGTATCAATCTGTCTCCAGACAACGCTGCCAATATCGCGGCAGGTATTGTTCCAGCCGTTGAATTTGTTTCGAATGGCCCAGCTTCTGGTCAAAACGATGGTGCTCGTTGTGCTAATGCACCTGTTGTTGATGAAGACTCAAACATCGACTTCGGTGATGCTCCAGACAGCTACCTAACGTTACTGGCGAGCAATGGCCCTCGACATGAACTCGATGGCATCACATGGTTAGGTACAACTCCTCCAGATGCGGATTTAGATGGTTATGTCACACCTCAATCAGATGAAACTGTCGGGGTGGATGATGAATGGGCAAACGGTGGTATCGGTTTTGTTACCGCACTTGAAGCAGGGCTTGATTCAAAAGTAGTAATTGAAGCTTCAACAACCGGTTACCTTTCAGCTTGGATAGACTGGAACCAAGATGGCAGCTTCGATGGCGCCAACGAGCAAGTGTTTACAGATTACGCGCTCGATGCTGGTGAAAACGATCTATTCCTAAATGTCGACATCAACGCACTAACCGGTACTACGTGGGCTAGATTTAGATTCAGCCAACAAACCAACCTAAGTTACTTTGGCGGTTCAACCTCTGGTGAGGTGGTCGATATTCAAGTCGATGTCCTTAACGATGGCGCCACCGCTCGTTACTTCCCAAGTGCTTCTGGCTACGCAACGCTCGCGTACGAAGATAACTGGCCTTATAAAGCCGACTACGACATGAACGATGCTGTTCTTATGTATCGTATTACTGAAATCCTTAAAGATGGAAAAGTCGTTAAATCAACTATCGACGGCCGCCTAGCTGCTGTCGGGGCATCGTACAGAAATGGCTTTGCTGTTCGACTTCCTAACCTCGACCCGAGCTTGGTGAGTAGTGGTAGCTCTTACATGAAACACAACGGCGTATTCACTGACCTTGACCTAGAAGATGGACGTAGCGAAGCAATCTTTGTTATCGCCAATGACCTGACAGAAAAAATCAGCACTGGCTGTACCTTCTACCGCACCAGTAATGGATGTAAAGAAGATGAGCAGTTCTCGTTCCAAATTGGTATTACTTTAGCCGGTGACGGTGTGAGTACTGGCAGCTGGACCGATATGCCTTACGACCCGTTCATCTTCGCAACGCCTGGGTATTATCATGGTGAAAACCTACCTCTACATCCAGGACGCAGCTGGGAGGTTCACTTGCCAGACCAAGCTCCAACCGAAGCATTTGATACCACTAACCTCTTTGAAGCTGGTTTAGGCGTCGATGACAGTAATCCATCAACAGGTAAATACTTCAAAACAGTAGAAAACCACCCTTGGGCACTAATAGTGACTTCGGATGACGAATGGGAGTGGCCTTTAGAGTACGTCGATATTGTTACCGCTTACCCAGGGTTTAAAGAATACGCAGAATCCGGCGGTGAAACGAACCAAACATGGTACCAATCACCTGCAGACAACCAACGTTACGAACCATAAGGAGAGACGTTATGACTATTCACACTAAACAATATCGAGACAATCATTGCGTTGATTCAAGTCGCAATCTCTTTGAGGAAAAACGTATGTCTGTACAAAGCACTTGGAACATCAAGAAGTCACTAGCCGTTATTTTAGCTGCAGCGCCATTAGTATTAGCCGGCTGTGGAGGCGGCGGCGGTGGGGGCGGAAGTACATCTACGGCATCACCATCTACACCCCCGACACCTGCAACTCCGTCGAATCCGGTAACAGCAACGCCTTCGCCGTCTCCCGCGACAAGTGCGGTAGCAGCGCAGAGCTATACGATGAGTGATTTGGTGGTACCTGATGGATTTGACTACAACTCTGTTGAACAGTTTGATCTCAACATTGACATCAGCAGCATTTCGACAGACCGTTCTTTTGTGACCGTTTATAGCCGCTTTAGTACAAGAGATGACTCAACCTTGAAGCCGGATTACTCCAGCAAGGTCATTGCGGGCCCACTAGATAACGGTGTGTTCGCCTCCAACTTTGCAGCACCAGTAAACCATGACGCACTCTTGATAGAGATTTGGTTTTACGATGGTCAACCTCCATTACAACAAGTGGTTTCTAGCGGCGACTCTCAGATTGTCTGGCAGTAAATTGTTTAACAGCAGGTAACTTGTCGTTAGCGAGATCTCTGACGAAACAGAGTCAAAATGGATTGTTTGTAAGTAGGAAGTGAGCAGAAATGCTCACTTTTTTATTTTCGTCGAAGAGCAGTTAATTCAGCTTTCTTAGCGAGTAGCATTCACTTTACCACCAACCTCACTTATATTTTCAACATAACCTTCAAAGACTTACTCTCATGAAACAGTTAAAAATAGGTCTATTTATCTTAATGTGTGGCGTAGGCGTGTTAGTTGCCCTTGCCTATTTCCCGCTAACATCAGAGACGGGGCAACGTATTCAAGCCAAAGTAATTTCGAACACGCTTACTCAATCCTTAGATGGGCACAGGCGTTATCTGACGGTTCAGACAAAAGATAATGACGTATTTCGGCTCTCTATTGCTCCTACCACAGACTGCCCTATTGATTCTGTGGTCGCGCTTGATACATTAAACAATCAAATAACCGGACAAAGCAGTTATCAGTTCATCCACTGTCGAGCTGCACAGTAGCCATCGATGCAACAACGGTATTCGTAAAGCAACTGTATTCGCAAAAGCAACAGTAATCGCTCTACCACTGTATTCGCTAAAACAGTAAGAATCGCTAAAACAACAAGAATGGATATAACAATAATGAATCAGCCACTCATCTCACCACAACAACTTCAACAACGTTTGCTAGCAGAAGACAATATCATCATCCTCGACGCCAGCATCGAGTTTCAAATTCCAAGCGAGTCAGAAAAGATCAAAGGACAAATGATTCCTGGTGCTATTCGTTTTGACTACGACAAAGACTTTTGTAACAAGCACACTCTGCTTCCTCACATGTTTCCGAGCGAAAAACACTTCAACACTCGCGCAAAAGAAATTGGCATCAATCAAGACAGTACGATTGTGGTTTACGATAACTCCGGAACCTTCGCTTCTCCTCGTGCGTGGTGGATGTTTATGGCAATGGGACACAACGACGTATTCATCTTAGATGGCGGTTTGCCAGCTTGGATCGAAGCCGGTTACGCGACCGAGACTGACTATCGCACCGAAGTAAAAGCGGGCAATTTTGAAGGCCATATTCAAGACAACTACTTTGTCAGTGCTCAGCAGATTGAAGGTTACTCAACTGACAAGAGTGCAAACATTGTAGATGCTCGTTCTCAAGCTCGTTTCGATTCAGAAGTTCCTGAACCACGTGAAGGCTTGCGTAGTGGCCATATACCGAATTCTATTTGCCTACCATTTGCCCAAGTACTCAAAAACGGCAAGTTAAAGTCCCAAGAAGAGCTTATTGATATCTTTTCAACGCTAGAATTAACGCCTTCTCAACCTATGTTCTTTAGCTGTGGCTCTGGCGTAACAGCTTGCATCATATTATTAGCCGCTAAACTCGCTGGCTATAACGGTGAAATGGGTGTTTACGATGGTTCATGGACGGAATGGGGTGCTAACGACAAACTCCCTATCGCCGTGACTAAAAAGTAATTCAACTTCGCTTAATGCAACTATTAGAATATACTGCGCATGCATAAAGAGCTTACTGATAATGATGGCTCCACGTCTCATGAAGTAAGCCTCTATGTCGCAGTTAACGCTATGTTCATTTGAGACCAAGACTCGATTCACGCCGTTTGATTTGTAACCCACATCAACTTGCTAACCATAATTCGTGATTAATCATAAACTAATCGTTATCGACGTTATGAATACTAATTTTTCACTCAAGAATCTCTGCTCGTAGTCGTTACACTATTTAATCATTAATACTTTCATCATTGATGTTTGTATTTTTCGTTGCATGAATCGCGCTGACAACCCAATAGTTTGTCACTTGCAGTCTGTTAAAAGTAGTAACCAACAAAGGCACCTCATGGCTCTATTTAAGCAAAATATCTGGTCGCTGTACGCGTTTGTCGTACTACTGACCCTGATACTTTTCGCCGCGTTGGGAATAACAAACTGGAAAGCAAACAGAGACGACTTCATAGAGCAGCAACACATTCAGGTTGAGCTTTTTTCTAGCTCCGTCAACTCGCTGCTGACCAGTCAAGAAGCCTTGTTAGAAGTGGTTGGCCATCAACTGGCTCAACAGTCTGATTTCACACGTACTGCATCTATCCAGATTAGGCCAATATTAGACAAGCTACTTGAGACCCACCCTGCGATAGCAGCGTTTGGCTTGTTGAACACCGACGGTGATTACCTCTCGATTAGCTCAAATCTCGAACTTGCGAATCAAAGGAACTTGCTGCAATACGCGCCAACCAGAGGCTCCTTCCTAGACGCCCTATCAAGCAGTAGCATGGTGCTTGGCCGTACCTATTTTCAAGATTCGTTGAATAGCTTAGTCATCCCGCTGAGAAAATCCATTTCAATCGATGGCAAGAAAACCGATGCAGTAATGACCGCAGGGCTACGATTAGACGCAACGATCGTATTTGAAAATAATGCTCACGCCGGAAGTTTCAATACACTAAGCCTGATCAGAAAAGACAGCTATCGCCAGTTTTATTCAAGTGATATTGAATCTGAGAGTGCCTATTCCTCTCCAGTCGGCAAAGATGTCATACAGCGTATTGCAAGTATCTTTACCGACCACTTCGGAATTAGCGTACAAGAAGCGATGAATGGGCAAGAAACCTATTCTTTTGTCGTCGACGATGAAGAGTACCACTCTTTGATGAGCGCGAAATACATCCCAAACTACAAATTATGGGTGGTAGGACGTACGGATCTAACTCACGTCGATAGTATATTCATACAAGAGTTCAGCATTCTTTTCGTTGCCTTTATTTTTCTTCAGTTTGGTTTCTACTTTTTGGTTAAGTCGATTGCCAAGAATGAACAACGGACTCGTAGCCAACTCATTTATCAGGCGAACCATGACCCTTTAACCTCTCTGCCAAACCGTTTGTACATGCGTAGAAACATTGGTAAATGGATTGACGATGAGTCAGAGCCGTTTTCGCTGTTGTTTATCGATATCGATAACTTTAAATGTGTCAATGACACCCACGGGCATGACTTTGGAGATAAGGTTCTCAAACAGATCGCTTTGCGTTTGATGAGGTTCCGATCTCGCCTCAGCCTATCGGTACGTGAATCCAGTGATGAGTTTTTGTTCTTGACGCCCTTGTCGAATGAAGCTGAAATTAAACGACTCGCCAAGCGCATTATTGAAGTGCTTTCTCAACCTTATGAAGTTGAAAGCGCTCAGTTTTTGTTAGGTTGCAGCATCGGCGTAGCGCGTTTCCCAGAACACGGAAAAGATCTGGATAGCCTGTTACGTTCTGCCGATATTTCAATGTACAAAGCGAAACAGCAGCAAAACTCGTACAGTATTTTCACAACGGAAATGCAAGACGCCCACCTCTACAAAATGAAAGTAGAACAAAGGCTACGCATCGCTATCGAGAAACAAACGCTGTTCATGGTTTTCCAACCACTGGTTCGAGCAAATGAGAGTATTCACGGTGTAGAAGCACTCGTGCGCTGGATTGATGAGGAATTGGGTTTTGTTCCGCCAGATGTCTTTATACCGATAGCAGAGAACACGGGTTTAATGCAAAAACTGGGGACTTTTATTATTGAGTCCAGCATTATGCAGATCGCCCACTTGCACCGAACAACAGAACAAAAGATCGGGCTGTCGATCAACATATCAGTGCGTCAGTTTTCTCATCAATCCTTCTCTGAGCACTTGTTCGCGACACTAGAAAAGTATCAACTCTCTCCTAGCTGTTTAACGCTAGAAATTACCGAGAGCTTGTTCATTGAAGATGTGACTTTGGTGAAACCGACTTTTGAAGCCCTCAAAGAGAAGAATATAAAGATCTCTTTAGATGATTTCGGGACAGGTTATTCATCACTAAGTATGTTGAAAGCACTGCCTATCGATGAACTTAAAATCGATAAGAGCTTTATTGAGAACATTGCTGTCGATCAGCAGTCACTCACCATGGTGCAAAACATCATCGCAATCGGTAAGAACTTCGGCATGGTGGTATTAGCAGAAGGCGTAGAATCAAACGAACACTTCGCAATTCTAAAGGCATGTGGATGTGACTTAATGCAAGGCTATTACTTCTCTCGCCCTATTCCTTATGATGAGCTGGCTACTCACCTAAACAAGAAAGTGACCGAGCACGCGGAATGTTCTGTTTAAGAACGTGAGTTAAATAGACGAGCTAAATAAGGTAGGCGGCTAAACACCTACCTTATTTTCTAGGTATTTTCTGTTCAGTTATTTATTCATTTCACTTTTTATTCATTTCACTATGCATAACATCGATCAACTGCCCGGAAGGATCTCCTGATAATTCCCAAGTAAAAATGCCGCCTAGGTCTGATTTCTTCGCCCATTCTGCCTTTGCTTTAATAGAACGCTGATCTTCAAAAGATATGAATACTTTTTTATCTGGGTTCCACAAATAAGGTGCTTGAGCTTGCTCATCATACTTATACTCATAACCTTGTTTACTGCTGTAGTTATTCATAAGATCCCAAAACATGAAGTAACCGTTTTCACCGGTACCAAACTGCGCCCCTTGTTCAGAAACTAGGTCACCTTTAGGCAGCTCTCCAGCAAAGTCTTTTGTCCCTTGCCAACCTCGACCATAAAAAGCCGCCCCGATCACGAGCTTCTCGCTAGGAATACCTTGCTCTATCATCTGATTAATGAAGACATCAGCTCCCATTCCCCACCAACTACGCTCGGTGGCATGTAAGTTTGTTGTGTGACCTGTTTGAGTTCCCCAGCCTCCGAGGAAGTCATACGTCATCGCAAACATGTTCGTCAAATATGGGCTAGCTGCGTTCCAGTCAATTTGAGCTGCCTTAGCACCAACACCGACAGCCGTTGAAAGCTCGTAATCTCTTTGAGTCGTCTTTGATAGAGCGTCCAAATCACTTCTGATTGTTTTTACTAAAAGAGTAAAAGCTTCACGCTCTAGCGCTTTTTGCTCATCCGTTAGTTTCGTCTCTGGGTTCCAAGGCGAAGTGGTTAAGCCGCCGCCTCCTGGGTATTCCCAATCAAGATCAATACCATCAAAGAAGTCGTATTTTTGGATCAATTCAACAGCAGTTTTTGAAAAGTGCGCAATGGCTTGAGGATCTTTCGCCATCGCATGGAAAGGTTCAGACATTGTCCACCCTCCAAATGAGGGCAAAATTTTGATATTTTGATTGTCGGCCTTCAGTTGAGCTAACTGGGCAAAGTGACCTTTATAGGCGGCATCAACACCCACGTCTCCGAAATCGACTTCTAACGCAGCTTCTTTATCCACAATAATCGCGGTATATGGTTGTTTGTCTGCACATTGCTGCTGAATTTGTTTTTGGACGGGCTCACCAGCACCGCTATGAGGACCACACATGCTCAAGAAGGCGTAAATAATATGTGAGAGCTTGTCTGCAGGTATGTCGTCAACGGTATAAGGGTTGTCTTTATTCAGATATTGCCAATCCGCAAAATACCCTGCGACGACTTTATCATCGGCATGTGCCTCAGGTGTGAGCATACAAGCCGTGGTGATTAAGCTAAGCGCAATGACGGAATTAGATTTAAAGATAGAACTTGATTGGTCACTGTTGCTAGAAATAGCGCGTGTGATAAATGACAGTTTCATAATTATCTCCTTTAGTGTGGCTTAACATTAAAGAGTGATAATTCTTTCAACCGCTGAACAAATTCACTATTCGAGTCATGTCTAATAGTTATCCCCCTTATTGCACTGGTTTCATCAGGGGAATTTCCATGATTACTCAAATAGTGAATTCAACGAAGCTTAAGTATCTTACGATTCACTGCTGTTTGGTTTATTCACGCTAAGTTGTTCGTCCAAGTTAAGTACCGTCAAAGCATTACTTACGCTGGTCGCTATCACATCGACCACACCGGTTCTTAGTGCGCCTAATAGAGCTAATGGCTTACTGTTCTCCGCTGCAATGGCAATGACTTCCGCTATTGGGCGAAATTCTTCCAAGGCCAAACCAATCACACGGTCACTCATTACTGTGTTTGCTGTTTTACCGTGAACATCGAAAAAGTCATAACCCGCAAAGTCACCGACGACACCTTGTAATAAACGAGATTGAACGACCTCACCTGCGGTAAACCAGCCTAAGTCGACCATATAGCTGTTTTCGCTCATATCACCGATACCGACCAAAGCGACATCGGCTTTTCGAGCGAGATCGAGGGTCTGCTTAACGGTGCTGTTTTCCATGAATGCGGTTTTTTGCGCTTTATTCTCGGCATAAGCGGGCGCGTATAAGGTTTCAGAAGATCCACCGTACTTTTTGGCTAACTGCCTGCATATATGGTCGGCATTAAACATACCGCCTCTTGGGTGAATACCGCCGATACCACACACGAATTTGCAGTCTCGTGGCGTAATGACGCCAGTGTGATGAGCAACAGACGATACGTTTCGCCCTTGTCCTACTGTCACTACCATGCCGTTTTTCAGTGTACTGGTAAGGTAGTTAGACACTAAACCAGCAACCTGTAATCGCTGCTTCTCTTCATTTGGTTGGTCTAGTGCCACAAGCGCACGCTTTACACCAAATCGTTCGATCAAACGTTGCTCGATCTTCGCACTAAAGACGGGGTGATATTTCACGGTGATCTCAACAATGCCCTCATCTCGGGCTTGCTTGAGCATTCGACCAACCTTTGCACGGGAGATAGAGTACTTTTTAGATATCTCTTCTTGCGTGGCACCATCTTGATAATAAGCAACCGCTACTTCAGTGAGGAGATCAGTGTTTTCTTCGGAAACATCTTGGATATTCTTACTCATATACCACTCAACCAATATTTAACAATTATTTTACCTGCTTGAAGAACAAATGTTCGATGCTTAAGCAAGTGATACACAAGTTTACACCCCAAACATATGTAACAGCAAGGTACATTTGCTCATAGTCATAACCATGGTTTTGTTGTTGATTAATTCACCTCACTTTGCTCGTTAAACGTTTGCTTGCATAGCCCATGATTACTAGAGCGAAATATATTTGACTGAAGTCACCATACAGTACTATTTACCGTTGACTTTGGGGCTAGATCGGATAAATATGGCTACATCATTTACTCATCGAGCGATCAAATGTTCTGTGCAAATGTTCGTTCGGAGAAAAATTTAAATTAATGTAAGTTTGGCTCACTGGTACAACCATTGAGAACTTCATTAGTTAGCTTGCAAATGCCCACACCTCTCTTAATTAAAGATGTGTTATGCGATACATAGGATGATCAAAATGAGCAATAAATTAGAGCAACTTCGTAAACTAACAACTGTTGTAGCTGACACTGGCGATATCGAAGCTATCAGCAAGTACACTCCTGAAGATGCAACAACTAACCCATCTCTAATTCTTAAAGCTGCTCAAATTGCTGAGTACGCTCCTCTAATCGATGCTTCTATCGAATACGCAAAAGCGCAAAGCGGTGATAAAGCACAGCAAGTTCAAGATACTTGCGACATGCTTAACGTGAACATCGGTAAAGAAATCCTAAAAGTTGTACCTGGCCGTATCTCTACTGAAGTCGATGCTCGTCTTTCTTACGACATGGAAGGCAGCGTTGCTAAAGCTCGTCAACTTATCAAAATGTACAACGACGCTGGTATCACTAACGACCGCATCCTTATCAAACTGGCTTCTACTTGGGAAGGCATCCGTGCTGCTGAAATCCTAGAGAAAGAAGGCATCAACTGTAACCTAACGCTTCTATTCTCTTTCGCTCAAGCTCGTGCTTGTGCTGAAGCTGGCGTATTCCTAATCTCTCCTTTCGTTGGTCGCATCATGGACTGGTACAAAGCGAAAGAAGGTCGTGATTTCGAAGCTTCAGAAGATCCAGGCGTAATCTCTGTTTCAGATATCTACAACTACTACAAAGACCACGGCTACAAAACTGTTGTTATGGGCGCAAGCTTCCGTAACATCGGCGAGATCCTTGAGCTTGCTGGTTGTGACCGTCTAACTATCGCTCCTCAACTTCTAGCAGACCTAGAAGCAGCAGAAGGCGAAGTAGTAGAGAAGCTTATCGACTCTAACGGTACTAAAGAGCGTCCAGCAGCGATGACTCACGCTGAGTTCCTATGGGACCACAACCAAGATGCAATGGCTGTTGAGAAACTGGCTGAAGGCATCCGCAACTTCGCCGTTGACCAAGGCAAACTAGAAGACATGATCGCAGCTAAGCTGTAATCACTCTTACCAAATTCAAATAGGGGAACGTTCAGTTCCCCTACTTTTATCAATTTTGTTTTTCTTAATTTTTATTCGGAAGTTCTTATGAATCGCAAACATCTAGCTAACGCTATTCGTGCTCTAAGCATGGACGGCGTACAACAAGCAAACTCTGGTCACCCAGGCGCACCTATGGGTATGGCTGACATCGCTGAAGTACTTTGGCGTTCTCACTTAAACCACAACCCAGCAAACCCAGAGTGGGCTGACCGCGACCGTTTTATCCTGTCTAACGGCCACGGCTCAATGCTGATTTACTCTCTGCTGCACCTAGCAGGTTACGAGCTTTCAATTGAAGATCTTAAGAACTTCCGTCAACTGCACTCTAAGACTCCAGGTCACCCAGAGTACGGCTACGCACCAGGCATCGAAACAACGACTGGTCCTCTAGGTCAAGGCATTACTAACGCTGTTGGTATGGCTATGGCTGAGAAAGCGCTAGCTGCTCAGTTCAACAAAGAAGGCCACGACATCGTAGACCACTACACTTATGCATTCATGGGTGATGGCTGTCTGATGGAAGGTATTTCTCACGAAGCATGTTCTCTAGCAGGTACGCTTGGTCTTGGTAAGCTGGTTGCTTTCTGGGATGACAACGGTATCTCTATCGATGGCGAAGTTGAAGGTTGGTTCTCTGACGATACACCTAAGCGTTTCGAAGCTTACGGCTGGCACGTAATCCCAGCGGTAGATGGTCACGATTCTGACGCTATCAACGCAGCGATTGAAGCGGCTAAAGCAGACCCTCGCCCTACTCTAATCTGCACTAAAACAGTGATTGGCTTTGGTTCTCCAAACAAAGCAGGTACGCACGACTGTCACGGTGCTCCACTAGGCGCTGAAGAAATTGCAGCAACACGTAAAGAATTAGGTTGGGAGCACGGTCCTTTTGAAATTCCGTCGGAAGTTTACTCAGAGTGGGATGCGAAAGAAGCAGGCGCAGCTAAGGAAGCAGCGTGGAACGAGAAACTTGCAGCTTATGAAGCAGCATACCCTGAGCTGGCAGCTGAATTCAAACGCCGCGTAAACGGTGACCTACCAGCTGAGTGGGAAGAGAAAGCATCGGCAATCATCGCTGATCTTCAAGCTAACCCAGCAAACATCGCATCACGTAAAGCATCTCAGAATGCTCTAGAAGCGTTCGGTGCTATGCTACCAGAATTCATGGGCGGCTCTGCTGACCTTGCGCCTTCTAACCTAACTATGTGGTCTGGTTCTAAGTCTCTTGAAGCGAACGACTTCTCTGGTAACTACATCCATTACGGTGTACGTGAATTCGGTATGACGGCTATCATGAACGGTATCGCTCTACACGGTGGTTTCGTACCATACGGCGCAACGTTCCTAATGTTCATGGAATACGCGCGTAACGCTATGCGTATGGCTGCTCTGATGAAAACTCAGAACATCCAAGTTTACACGCATGACTCTATCGGTCTTGGCGAAGATGGTCCAACTCACCAACCAGTTGAGCAAATCGCTTCTCTACGTCTAACTCCAAACATGAGCACATGGCGTCCATGTGACCAAGTTGAGTCTGCTGTTGCTTGGAAACTAGCAATCGAGCGTAAAGATGGTCCTTCTGCACTTATCTTCTCTCGTCAAAACCTTGCACAACAAGATCGTGACGCTGAGCAAGTAGCAAACATCGCTAAGGGTGGTTACATCCTGAAAGATTGTGAAGGCAAGCCAGAGCTTATCCTTATCGCAACGGGTTCTGAAGTTGAGCTAGCGGTTAACGCTGCTGCTGAGCTAACGGCTGAAGGTAAGAAAGTACGCGTAGTTTCTATGCCTGCTACTGATGCGTTCGACAAACAAGACGCGCAGTACCGTGAGTCTGTACTTCCATCTGACGTAACGGCACGTATCGCTGTAGAAGCTGGCATCGCTGACTTCTGGTACAAGTACGTTGGTTTCGGTGGCAAGATCATCGGTATGACAACGTTTGGCGAATCTGCACCTGCAGGTGAGCTATTCAAGATGTTCGGTTTCACTACTGAAAACGTAGTAAACAAAGCGAAAGAGCTTCTAGCTTAATCTTGAATACATTGTCTCGCCCTTCAATGGGTTGATGCATACAGAAAGCCCCGCATGAAAATGCGGGGCTTTTTTTGTCTTTTCTCTCATTCGGATTAAATCTAACGGCTATTTTTCTTCGAAACGCTTTGCCAGTTGGTAGAACTCATTGACTCGTTCTTTTAGCTCTGTGGAGTGGTCTTTCACAGAATGCGTTGCCACTAAGTTTTGTTCTGCGGTCGAGGCGATAGACTGCATATGCAGATTGACTTCACTCGACAGCTCACGTTGCTTATGAGCAGAACTTTCAACAGACTGCATGAGTTCATTCATGGATTGCATTAGGTTTTCGACTTCCGACAAGCGCTCTGCACTCACCTTCGCAACATCACCACATGCGTCCGTTTGCTTACGGTTCGCCAGAATATCTTTTTGCCACCGTTCAATCGTCGTTAGCATGGTATCGATGCTCTCTTTGATCTGAACCGTAGCCTTTGAGGTTCGACCCGACAATGCACGGACTTCGTCGGCAACAACGGCAAAGCCTCGTCCTTGCTCGCCCGCTCTCGCCGCTTCAATCGCAGCGTTCAGGGCCAACAAGTTGGTTTGTTCGGCGATTCCACCAATCTCTTCCATTATCTTGCTTACGCTCTGCGCTTGATCGCTCAGTTGGTAAGTCGTTTGAGTCGCCTTTTCAGCCTGAGAAGCTAGGCTCTCTAAGTTTTGATGAGTTTGATTAATGCTTTCTTTAGCGCCAGCACAGGTTTGCAAAGTCACATCAACAATCTGGTGCGCTTCTTCTGTGCGAGAAGAGACCTCATTGGCGGTGACTTCAACCTCTTCAGTCGCCTCTCGTACTTGAAGAATGTCTTCTGTTTGTTGATCTAAGGCTTCTGATACTTCAAATGACGTCGCATTTAGGTTGTCAGCCAAATCTTGTAACGGCTTGGCTGAGTCTGTCATGCGACCTAATACGGTGTGGATTCTTGCAGACAATAGTTTTAAGTGAAAATCGGCAATAGAGAACTGACTATTACCTGAATAAACAAGACGACTAACACTATCGAATTTAGATTGCAGCTTTTTCAACTGCAGTGGAGTATCAATCAGCTCTTGTCGGAAAAGCAGTGCTAATGCTGAAACAGGAAGTAGGCTCAACAACCATTGTGATACTTGCCCTACTTCAATGAGATTTGAAATTAACGGCGCAGCCAAAGAGCCTAGCAACACGGCGTAACGAACACTGTCACTGATCTTTAATGACCATTGGCGACCCGACTTTTCAGCCTTCAAGAGGCCTTGGTAAGCCTTATCTGCAACTTGTATCCATTCATTCTTTGGCTTAACACGAACAGATTGGTAGCCACTCACCTTACCATTGTCGTAAATTGGAGTTACATAAGCATCGACCCAGTAAAACCCACCAGATTTGGTTTTGTTTTTTACGATGCCACGCCAAGCTTTACCTTGCTTTAGGTTAACCCACATATCAGCAAAAGCGGCTTTCGGCATATCGTTATGCCTTACGATATTGTGGTGTTGCCCTAGCAATTCTTGTTGGCTGTATTCCGCTATGCGACAAAAAGCATCATTACTGTACGTAATCACGCCTTTTAAATCAGTGGTAGAGACAAGTTGTTCGTTTTCGCTGAGAAGCGTTTCACGAGATTGAGTAGATGAGCTGACAGTCATTATATTAACTTAGGTTAATTATTATTTTAGGCGAGGAATATATACAATTATTAAAGTTATGACAAAATGTGAACGTCACATTTTGTGTAAATGCCTGCTATTTATACAAATATTAGCTAAGTACCTCACAAAGCTAATAACTTCACTATCTTCTCATGCCAACAGTCACGACTCATCTAAGTTTACGGCAGTGGTAAATTTCACGGTTCTCATTGAGACAGAGGTATGGAATTTACGAATATTCAGATCTTTGCGTAGTACTCGCTCCACAAAGTCTTCGTAGGCTTGAATGTCTTTGACCGTCACAATCAGCATGAAATCAAAGCTGCCTGATATCTGATAGCACTGCGTGACCTCTTCTGCCTTTGAAATAGAATGGCGAAAGATTTGGTAAATATCCCCTCGATCACGCTCCATTTCCACGGACACAACCAAAGTCATCTTACTGCCGGTCAGTTCTGGATTAATGATGGACACACCACCGACAATCACGCCCTCTTCTCTCAGCCGTTTCACTCGCTTTAAGCAAGCAGGCGGTGACAACCCGACCAGCTCTGCTATTGTTAAATTTCACGTCATTTAAACACTGAAAGTTACTCTCAATACCCTAATTATTGATATTTTGAGTAAAAATAATTTGAGCATGGGTATTTACTAATGACTCAGTTATTACATGCGTATTTTAAAACACCGATAATAAAAAATCATCTTATTAGTTAGAACCCAACGCCTTGTATAAAGCGCCCTCCAGAATAATAACCACGACCTAATCAATGTTATTAAACATCCAAACTATCAACTATTCATTCAACAAAACCCATTAAATAACTGACAATAGAATAAATAACACTCCTTATTTTATATTAACTCTAAATGTTGAAACCGGAACGAATAATTAATTGTAATAATTATCCATTTGATTGGTAAATTTTATAAATATATTTTGTTGCATAATCAAAACTGATGGCTTGATATAATAATGTCACACAAAACAATGGCTTTAATGGTTCTAATTTTTTCCTCACTGTCACAGGCTTCCACTATTGAGAACGACGAACTATTGCTGAAGTCATTGATAAAACAAGGTGTTATCTGTTCAGGCTTAACCTATGAGGAAAATCAAGAAGCTTTGCGTATCTATCTCAACGCTAAAAAAGTGAAGAGCACTCCGTTTGATTCAAAAAATAGAAAAGAGACAACCAATACAAAAGAGATAGAAGGTAAAAAACATACAACAAACACACGTCAGTTAAATAAGACACCACAAGAGTGTATTAGGCCAAACTCGGACAACAGATCCGAATAAGGCAAGTTGATACTGATATCGACATGGAAATATAAAAAGGAAATATAATGAAAATGATGAGAAGAACATTGTTGGCTTCAGCAATGCTTACTCTATTTAGCGTCAGTGGTTATGCAAAAACACCTATTGATTTAGGCGTAGTTAATGAAGACAAACTCATTGAAATGCTAGTTAGACAAGGCTTAGTCGACCAAGATGCAACCGATGTGGCAAAGCAGGATGCGCTTGACCGTTACTTGAAAAATAAAATCAATTCCGGTTTCAAAGGCGATGCTCAATTCGGAAAAAAAGCACTTGAGCAACGCGCAAAAATACTCAAAGCCATAGAAAAAGGGTCTGGCGTTAAAAAAGCGAGTGTCTTTGCTTTAGAAGTCGGCACTAAACGTACCGACAAAGTGCTCGCTCTGTTGGTCGATTTCCCTGATTTGAACTGGGATGACAACAAGTTGACCGAAGAGCACACGCAGATGCTCTATGAGAGCTACAATCCAGAGCATTATCAAGAGCTGTTGTTCTCAAATTCTGGCTACACAGGGCCCAACGGCGAGAACCTAATCTCGATGCGCCAATATTACCAAAGCGAGTCAGGTGACAGCTACAGCGTTGCAGGTCAAGCGGCAGGTTGGTATCGCGCCTCTAAGCCTGCGTCATTCTATGGTGGCAACTCCCCTACCACCGACAACGACCTAAACGCCCAAGAACTGGTTCGTGAAGCGCTGAATCAACTAGCTCAAGATCCGAGTATCAACCTTGCCGATTACGACATCGAAGATCGTTACGATTACGACGGTGACGGAAATTTCCGCGAACCCGATGGTGTGATTGACCACCTGATGGTGTTTCATGCATCGGTAGGCGAAGAAGCCGGTGGTGGCGTGTTAGGCCCTGATGCGATTTGGTCTCACCGATTCAACCTTGGTCGCACTCATGTACTGGAAGGCACTTCTAGCTCGCTTCCAGATCGATTTGGTGGCCAATACGCGGCGTTCGATTACACCATTCAACCGATTGATGCGGCTGCAGGTGTTTGTGCCCACGAATATGGTCATGATTTAGGCTTACCAGACGAGTATGACACGCAATACACAGGCAGAGGCGAACCGGTTTCTTACTGGTCAATCATGTCTTCGGGCAGTTGGGCTGGTCAAATTGGTGGTACACAACCAACGGCATTCAGCTCTTGGGCAAAACACTTCCTACAGAAATCGATTGGCGGACGTTGGGTTAACGATGATCAGCTCTCGATTGATGACCTAGAAGACAATCCACAAGTGTATACGCTGTTCCAAACAACGGATAACAGTCGTCCTAACATGATCAAAGTGGATCTTCCTGAAAAGCAGATTGAAAGTCTGAAACCCTTTGAGGGCGAGTATTCATTCCACTCTCAAAAAGGCGATGATCTGAAAAACAGTATGACTCGCAAGTTGATGATCCCAGCGGGTGATTCTGCACTGCTGTCTTTCAAAACTTGGTATGAGATTGAAAAAGACTACGACTTTGCGCGCGTGCTAATCAACGGACAAGCCATTGCAGGAAACATTACCTCAATGGACGATCCATACAACACGGACCTCGTTCCTGCTATTGGCGGCGAATCTGGCGGATGGGTCGACGCTGAGTTCGACGTTTCACAATGGGCAGGCCAAGAAGTGGAACTGTCTTTTGAATACATCACCGATGGCGGCTTAGCAATGGAAGGCTTCTATTTAGATAACCTTGCTGTTGTTGTCGATGGTGAAGTGACCTCAATAGACGATGGTGAAAGCAACTCCACCTTCGCCCTTAATGGTTACAAGCTGAGTAATGGATTCCATCAAGCGCAGCACTACTATCTATTGCAATGGCGCAGCCACATGGATGTTGATGAAGGCCTAGCGAACATCAAACGCATGGGACAACTGATGTCATTCGACCCTGGCTTGATCATTTGGTACGTCGACGAATCACTAACCGACAACTGGGTAGGTAAACACCCTGGTGAAGGTTGGTTAGGCGTGGTCGATGCAGACCAAAATGCCATGGTGTGGGCAAACTCTGGTGAAGCGGCTCAAACACGCTACCAAGTTCGAGACGCAGCGTTTTCACTCAAAGATCATACTCCAATGCGTCTTGTAAACAGCGACAACGATGTACTCGAAGATACCAGTTTGGTTGGCAATGCTAGCTTCTCGGATGACCAAGATTACACATCGCCTCAAGCACCAGATTCAGGACGCATCCTGACGGAGTTTGGTTTAGCGGTCGATATTGTGAATCAGAGTGATAACAACGAATACGGTGTGGTTCGCTTATCTAAAGTAAGCCAACACAACATCGTTCCTACTGCGAACTTCGAGCTTAATGTGACTGGTCTGACTGTTTCTGCAAACAACTTCAGCTCAGACCAAGACGGTGAGATCGCCCGTTACCTATGGGACTTTGGGAACGGCACAACAAGTAACGAAGTGGCACCAACTTGGTCTTACGAGCAAGCGGGCGAATACACGGTGAACTTGACTGTTGTCGACGACAAAGGCGCTACCGCTTCATTTAGCTCCGTAGTGAGTGTTGAATCTCCAAACGCCCTTCCAGAAGCGAGCGCGAAGTACATTCACTTGGGCCGCTGGGTAACCATGTGGTCTACAAGTTCAGACAGCGATGGTCGTATTGTTGATACCGAGTGGACACTTCCAAACGGAAAGGTGAAACGAGGTCGCACATTCACGTCAATCTTCCCTTCATACGGAAAGCACGAGGTGACACTGAAGATAATCGATGACCAAGGTGGGATTACCACTAAGACAATTTTGGTCGACCTGTAAATCATCGCTGGCTCTGTCATGCGTATTTACAACACAAGCTTAAGTACTGTTGTCACAGGATATAAGCCACGACAGCAGTTTTAAGAAAACGTTATTATTTAAGCCGTAAGCAAAGGCCCTACCGATTTGGTAGGGCTTTTTATTGGTCGCAGTTCGAGATACTAGGGTTTTAATCACAGTAACAAATTTACTGAACCACCATTCGATGAGCCATTACACAGGCTGCTTTTGAATACGCGATTTACGAGCACTGAATGCGAACAGCAAGATAACAGCTAACACGAATGGTAATACGTAGATATTGAGGTTCTGCCACCCTGCTGTCGATTCTAGCCAGCCAGAGAGCATGGCGGTAATCGTCACACAGCCAAAGACAATAAATTCATTAAACGCTTGTGCCTTAGCTTTATTCTGCGATTGGTAGGACTGACTAAACAAACCTGTTGCCGCGATAAACATAAAGTTCCAACCGACACCAAGCACAACTAGAGCCGCTCTGAAGTGCCAGATAGATTCGCCATGAATGTTAATCGCGATACAGACGACGAACAGAACCCCGCCTGCCAAGATCATCATTCTTGAGCCAAACTTCTCGATAAGTGAACCAGTAAAGAATGCAGGAACAAACATCCCCAATACGTGCCACTCAATGACGCCCGCTGCTTTGGTAAAGTCAAAGCCACAACCAATCATTGCCAATGGCGTTGCTGTCATCAGGATATTCATCACCGCATAAGCGACCATGGCAGCAAACACTGCGCCAATAAAGTTAGGTGCTTTTACTATCACACTGAGAGGATCGGACTTAGGTGCCTGACTATTAAAAGAGACTTTTGGAAACTGAATTGTTTGTAAGATGAGTAACGCAAGAATGTTCAATCCAATCAAAGAAGCAAAAGCACCAATGTACAAGCCATCTTGCGACCACTGTTGCGACATAATCGCCAAATTTGGTCCTAATACCGCGGCTAAAACGCCACCAGCCATCGAGATAGAGATCGCTCGGTGACGGGCATTTTCATCACACACCTCGATTGCAGCAAAACGATAAAGCGTGCCAAAACCTATGCCTATCCCAAGTAAGAACGTAGCGAAACAAAACAAATAGAAATGTTGTTGAGACAGTGCGTAGGTGGCAAGACTAGCTCCTGTAATGCCAACCACATTACCAATGCTAAATCCTCGCTTTCTCCCTAACTTGCCTGAAATTAAAGATGCTGGAATAGTGGCTGCCATTAAACCCAAAAACTGCAGTGCAACCGGCAAGGTGATCATGCTGACACTGGGTGCAATCTGCTTACCGATCAAACCAATCACAGAGATCAGTAATATGTTACCCGTCATCAACAAGGCCTGACACAGTGAAAGCAGCCAAACATTTCTATTCATCTTCGTTCCTAAATATGAGCACAGTTGGTCAATAGACCAAAAATTCAACAAAGTCGCAACACTTTGTTACTCATAGCAACTCTACAAAGCGACCAATAGACCAATATAAAGCGCTACCACCACATGACTTTGATTAGCGTTACTTAAGACGCTAGAGTTGAAATTATCATTACTTAAGATAATAATAATTTTCTGTTATTTATTGGCTTTGTTATTTATAGGCTTTAGTATTTGAAGGTGAGTATGATTAATCCACTTTGGCTCAATACGTTTAAGACTCTGGTTGAAGTTGGCCATTTCACCCAAACGGCAGAAAAGTTGTATATGACACAACCTGGAGTCAGCCAACACATCAAGAAGCTTGAACAAGCTTGTAATTGTGACCTGCTATCTCGAGAAAACAAGAGCTTCGAACTGACCGAACAGGGTCGGATTATGTATCGCTATGCGATCAAACTAGAGAAAGACCAAGAAGATCTTTTTGAGTCTCTGAGTTTTGATAACCCTTATGCTGGGCAATGTCACTTGTCTTGCTCTGGCTCACTCTCTTTGCGTCTGTATCCCAAGCTTCTTGAACTTCAACAGCAACACCAAGAGCTCAGCATTAACTTAGAAGCCGCTCCAAACAAAAAGATATTGAATGACCTAAGCGAAGGCACTACCGATATCGGCATTGTTAGGCATTCCCCGAACGACAGCTACTACCAAAGCCAAGTCATCGGCAAAGAAGCACTGTGTCTTATTGTTCACCACAGCCTTGCTGATTTAGAGATAACGCCGCAAGTATTGAATGACATTGGCCTGATTGCCCACCCAGATTCTGCACACTATCTGTCTTTGTATTTCGACCTTTGCGGAGATAAAGACTTAGCGAACATCAACGTTAATGAGATACCAAGATCTGGCTACATCAATCAGCTTCACCAGATCTTGCTACCCGTATCAAAAGGATTAGGTTTTACCGTGTTACCGGCTGGCGCGGTTGAACACTTCCCAGATAGAGACAAGCTACACGTTGTGCCGCCAAAGGTAGAAGTAGAGGAAACGCTGTATCTGGTTCAAAAACGAAACCGAAAACTGCCGCACCGATACGATACGGTTGTTGAGCTAATCAAACAGAACGTGAGTCGTTAGTTCGGTATAGATAGATTTAAAGCCTTTAGCTAGCTCGGTTTTTCGCTATAAGAGCTAAAGGCTTTAATGTTGAAGTGATATTTATAAAAGACAACTACTCAGAAGCGCCAAGCCCCTCTTTTGCTCGTTCAAAGTCATAATTATCTAACGCACTTCGAACATCTTTGAGAACAACAGAATGTGGATACTGTGCCAGTAACTCAGTCACATATTGAGTTGCATCGTTATCATAAGCATCCAGCAGTGATAGCAACTGAGCATGCTGTTCTGACGTGATGCTCGGTGAATCAGAGGTATCAGCAAGACTCGCATCGGCTTCTTCAGTACTTGTCGTATTGAATCCCCCAACACCAGACACATCAAAGCTGATCTCAACTGCTTTAATCAGTTCGATTAACCCAAGTTCGCCTTGCTTAAGATCTGCTTCATCACACGCCTTGTTATGCGCTTTGCTTTCTAAATCACTGAGTAACTCTGCCAATCGCAATCCACCAATCGAAGCTGCCATGCTTTTTAAGGTATGTAGATTACGCTCTAACGTCGCCCATTCATCTTGCACTAGGTTGTCGAAGGTTTCCGACATAATGTCAGGCGCCCCTTGGCAGAATCTACCAAGCATCTTCTCTTGCAGTTTCGCATCATGATGAGTCAGTTGCTCAAACCTCGACTGAGAGAAAACAGGCTGCTCTGTTTGAGTATCGGAGTGTAATTCCGAACTATTATCAGAATCACTGGTCAGTATCGTATCTGAAGACGTGTCTGATGGCGCTCGACCTTCAACTAAGACCTCAGGAACAATGTATCGAGTAATCAAAGACATCGCTTTATCAATAACAATAGGCTTATCCAAGAAGTCCGTGATGCCCGACGCCCTCGCTCGTTGTTTCGCATCAGCAAAAACATTGGCTGACATTGCAATAATCGGTACATCTATATCGAATTCACGAATCAAACGGGTAGCTTCAAAGCCGTCCATAATCGGCATTTGAAGATCCATGAAGATTATTTCGTAGTCGTTGTTTTTAGCTAACTCCAGCGCTTCCTTTCCGTTTTCAGCAAGATCGGCATTTAATTTAGAGCGACTGAAAAATGCTAAGGCGAGATCTTGGTTCAGCTCATTGTCTTCAACCAATAGCACTCTTTGCCCTTTGAACTCTATCTGATAATCCAGTTGCAACTCTTGAGCTTTGAAGTCGGCTAACGCATCCGAGCTTGAGCGTGGCAATGTCAGTACAAAGGAGAACTCACTGCCTTGCCCGTAAACACTCTCTACGGTAATTTGACTGCCCATCGCATGAACTAATTTCTGGCTAATGTTGAGCCCAAGCCCTGTACCGCCAAACCGACGTGTCGTTGTGGTATCCGCTTGGATAAAGGCTTCAAACAGCTTGTGACGGTTCTCATCCGAAATGCCTATCCCGGTATCCATCACACTCACTCTCATGGTTAGGCTGCTGTCGTTCGAGTCAACATGCTCCACCGTTAATGCTACGCTGCCTTGTTCCGTAAACTTAATCGCGTTGCCCACAAGGTTGAGTATGACTTGGAACAACCTCAAGGGATCGCCTTGCAGTGGCGTGTCTAACTCTGGGTCGATGACCATCGACAAATTGAGTTGTTTCTCAGCTGCTTTCGACTCCATTAGTTCAATCACATCTTTAAAGGTCGTTACGGGATCAAACGGGACGTTATCAATAACAAGTTGTCCAGCTTCTATCTTTGAGAAATCAAGGATGTCATTGATGATACCGAGTAACGAATGGCCAGAACGGTGCACTTTCTCAATGTAATTTCGAGCGACAGGATTAGATATTTCGCCAATCGCCAGATAAGACAAGCCAATAATGGCGTTCATTGGGGTTCTTATCTCATGGCTCATATTGGCTAAGAATTCCGATTTAGCTTGGCTCGCCAAATCGGCTCTCTGTTTCTCTTCTTCCAATTGTTCGTTAAGGCGCTTCATTTCTGAAATATCGAATGCCCAAAATAGTGTGGCGACTTCACCATCAATCTCAAAAAGATAGTAACTGACCAAACTAACAAATCGGGTTCCATCAGACTTTCTGAGTACTAACTCCCTATTTTCAACTTTACCGTTAAGGTCGAGCTCTTCATGCACGCCATCACGAACGCTCAGCGAGTCATGGATAGCGGCAACGTCGATAGAAGACAACGCCTGATCTTCCACGCCAAACAAACGTTTTGCCGTATCGTTCGCGTAACGAACCTCTTCTTCAAATACCACGCTGGCTGCAATTGGAGAGCTATTTAGCATGTTGTAGAGTTGGTTCTGCGCCTTTTCCAGAGCTTCGGTTGCTTCCTTAGCAATACTGATCTGCTTAGTTAATTTACGATTCCAGAAAATAATAAGAAGAAGGATCACCAGAGAGAACACCGAAATGGTGTAAACCAATTGATAATTAACTCTTTCTATCGCTTTTGGCGCCGCCCACTTCGCCGATATCTTTTGATGTTCTTCAGCAGAAATACTCTCAATCGCCTTATTCACAATCGAATAAAGCAAAGGCTCAGATTTGATGACATGTAAGGTGGGTGAAAGGAAAAAATCAAGTCGTCCGACAATTCCAATCTCTCGATGACCAAATGAATCAATGAGGTAATTGAGGACATCAACAGTGTCGACCATGCCGTCTAAGGTTTTATCATCCAATCGGTTGAGCCCATCGGCCGTGGATTCTACCTCTACCCACTCAACGTTCGGGTACTTATATAAAATCGCGTTAGTATTTGCCGCATTCTTCAATATACCGATTTTCCAACCATCAGCTTCTTCAAGTACCAAGCTACTAACGTCTCTTCTCGATGCAATGGCCAAACGACTTGAAAACAAGCTTTTAGCTGCTTTGACGTTATCTCCTAACGAACGATTCTCTTGAGCTGCTGAGACCAGTTCCACTTCATGATGATCAACCAAGCTTCGGGTCTCAGACCAATTCGCCACGTCAACATGCTGAATACTTAGCCCTGTTTTTTGTTCAATCAGCGTTAGATAATCATCAATCATCCCGATGTATTCACCGGTATTGGATACCGCTTCATAAGGTAACGAATTCGGATCGATACCTATACGTACATCCGGATTATCTTTAATCCACGCCCTCTCTTTTTGGCTTAGATTTAGGATCTCTCCAGTCAAGTTACTCGCTTGATAAACATCCGCAATATAGCGTTTCGCCGCATCTCCGAATGAACTAAATTGTTCGACAGATGGAAAATAAACATAGTTCCGCTCTAACGAATTAACATCAAAGTAGAAAGTCATCGAACCAGAGTTGATACTCCCTCCCTTGGTCCTATAATTCGCCACCTTGGTGACTGATGAAAAGTGAGAGGTATTTTTCTTCTCTCCATATTGATCAACTAGGTTGCCTATGTACCAAGATTTGATCGGGCGACTATTGTTATCCGCTTGTGCGGTGATCACCTGAAAAGAACTGTCCGTGTCGAAAATTTCAAACACTTCCGTCAACTCTTCAAAGCGGTCGTTGACGATAAAATACGCAGATATTTGCGCGATAATATTCGCTTTTTTAAGGACTAGGCTTAAATCACTCTGAACCTGCATCTCGATAATTTGGTTTAAGCCGTCATCCTCCTGTTTAAGCCTTTTAATTGCGGCATTGAAGCTATCTCTGATTTCTTCACTCTTAAAGTCCACATAGATCGGATACTCAACTTTATACTCGTCATGTAGCGTTAGCTCTGCCATTTCAATAAAACGAGTGTTGGTGATAAACCACTCTAGCACTCTTCGTTCAACCATTAGCAGGTCAACATTTTGAGCCCTCAACTGCGAGAATGCTGATTCAAGATCTTCGTAATCTTCAATACGATCAATGTCTAACTTACTCTTCAGAACTTCAACAGAGTTTTTAATTGTGGATGTTTCGTCGAACAATAACGCCCCTAATGATAGGTCTTTTGGGGATTGAAGTTGGAGTTTGCGGCGAGTTAGTGAAACAGGAACAAACTCAACATTAAAAACGTTATCACTTAAAAAGTGCGCATTAGGATCATCAAACTGAACACCAGAAAAAAAGGCTATAGAATTATTGTTATCGATGGCTTTTTTAGCGGCGCTAGGTGGAAGTGTGACAACGTCACCTAGTTTATATCCCATGTCATTCAGTGCACGCTGAAGAATGTCGTACTGTAGCCCGACTGCGGTGCTGTCTGGGTAAATATACGGAGGGTTACCAAAGCCAAACACGCCTTTTAGCGGCACTCGATAGGGGGAACTGTCTAGCCACTTCGATAAAATCTGGTTCTTGTTATCAACGTCGAAGGTTTCAATCTGTTTGTTGATTAGCGTCAGCAGTTCTGGTTCATCGGTTCGAATCACCATTGATGCTTCAAACCTTTTCCAATGCTCCAGAACATAGTTTACCGCTAAATCATGAACGCCAATCTTTTTCGCAAGATCCATAGTGGTGATAGGTTCACCGACCATGCCTTCGACATCCCCGGCCCCTAACGCACGTACTGCATCAATAACGTTATCAAAATTCACTCGCTCAATAGAACTCAATTTGACACCGGCTCGCTCCAAATCGATATTTTCGTTAACCATCGCAATACGGCGTTTATTATTTTGATCTAGGTTTCCATCGAGTTTGTTGTCGATGGGAACAATCACTGCGACCTGATAAGGAATATAGGGAGCACTCGCAAGAAAACGGCCACCTTCACTTGGGTCGAACTGTTGGAATGGAAATACATCGCCTCGCCCGTCGACTAACGCGGCTTTAGCCTCGACACGCGAGTTAACTGTGACAAACCGAACATGAACACCAAAACGCTGTTCAAGATCTAATGTCCAATCTTTGATGATCCCAGAAACCTGCCCATCATCATCGATGAATGAGTAAGGATAATGGTTGGCCAAGACAACAAAAGTTACCGTAGGTTGGTTTCCCAACCACTGATTTAACTCAGTATCTGTTACCTCAGCAGCATTCGTAGATCGCATTAGCAGCGACCACACCACAAGTGTAATGACCAGAAAAACAACCAAACGATTTAGCGACAACATCAAGCCATCACTCATCTCTAAATTTCTCTTTAATTGCTAGAATCTCAGGTAACTTCAGAAAAAACACATCAACGATAGTTGGATCAAAATGTTTGCCTTTCTGTTCTTCAAACAAGTTCAGCGCCTCATCAATACTCCAAGCTTTTTTATAAGGGCGCTCTGCGGTCAGGGCATCAAACACATCAGCAACAGCCGCAATTCTTCCAACCAATGGGATACCTTCACCAGCTATCTGGTTTGGATAACCACTGCCATCCCATTTTTCGTGATGATATTGCGCCACCTGAATAGCCATACGCATCAGTTTGGAATCACTCTGCCTACCAAGTATATCAACACCATATTCGACATGCTTTTGCATAATTGTCCACTCGTCGGCGTCCAATTTACCCGGCTTGAGTAATACGCTATCAGGAATACCGATCTTGCCAATATCATGCATTGGTGCTGCATCACGCAACGTCTCGGCATCTTCGTCAGTCATTCCCAAGGCTTTAGCTAGCACTTCACAGTAGTGACTCATACGCTTAACGTGCATGCCTGTTTCATTGTCTTTAAATTCAGCAGCTCTACCCAGTATGTTCAGTGTTTCTAGCTTACCGAGATTGATCTCTTGAGTTTTCTCTTTTACCTGACTAAACAACGCGCGTTGTTGGTCATAAAGTGCGATATGCGTTTTCACACGCTGGAGTGCAATTGCAGGGGTTATCGGCTTGGTTAGGTAATCGACAGCCCCCAAGGAGAGCCCTTTTACTTCGGCTTCTGGACCAATTGTGGCGGTCACGAAAATGATAGGAATGTGAGCCGTATTCGGCTGAGCTTTAAGTTGGCGGCACACCTCGTAACCATCGATGTCAGGCATCATGATATCAAGGAGGATAAGGTCTGGCTGCGGCACCATCTTCGCAATTTTGATACCAATTGTGCCGTTAATCGCTACTTTCACTTGATAAGTATCTTTGAGTATTGCCGTTAACACATCCAAGTTACTTGGGGTGTCATCCACGACTAACACTATGGGTTTCCGACTCATTGATACCTCGTATACAAATCAAACAGTTATAACCCTAGTGTAGAACGGTTTCCAGAGGTTAAGTAGAAAAAAAAGCAATTGATTTTCAAAAATGAAGAGTAGATCTGTGAGTGACTTCAAACTGGCGTTATTAGAAGTACGACCAGTCAATATTACGTCAGTTAAGTTATTATTATACAAGGGGAATTACCTTTGCATTGCAACATTTCACTAACAACACAGATACTATCCGAAAACAAAAAGAGCTCCTCATATGGGAGCTCTTTTCGTTCAACGGCTAGAAAGCAAAACAACCGAGTTATTCAGTAATCTAACGACCAGAATAATACATACAGATTCGAACACCATCGAACTCACGAATCTCAAATGGGATCTCGTAGATAGACTCCATCACTGATTTTTCAACCACTTCCGAAACCTTACCCGACTTAACCACTTTGCCTTTCTTCATCGCAACAATG
Organism: Vibrio sp. 10N.261.51.F11; assembly: GCF_041471665.1. Classification (NCBI taxonomy): domain Bacteria; kingdom Pseudomonadati; phylum Pseudomonadota; class Gammaproteobacteria; order Vibrionales; family Vibrionaceae; genus Vibrio; species Vibrio sp. 10N.261.51.F11. Next base: position 28,569 of record NZ_JBFROW010000068.1, read on the forward strand.
TTATCTGAGTAACAAGAAGCGAAGTTGATGTCATGAATCACGATAACGACCGCTTTATTGAACTCATGCGCTAAACGACGCAACGTCTGCATAATTTCGACCGAGTGTTTAATATCAAGATTGTTCAGAGGCTCATCTAAGAACACATAATCCGTATCTTGCGCCACAACCATCGCGATAAACGCCATTTGACGCTGACCGCCACTCAACTCATCAAGGTATTTGTTTTGGATGTCAGTAATGCCAAGGTGTTCTAGTGCTGTATCGACGATCTTATGATCTTCGTCTTTCAAGCGACCTTGAGAGTGTGGGAAACGACCAAAACAGACCAATTCACGAATCGTAAATCGCATGTTGATGTTATTTGATTGTCTTAACACGGCAAGGTGCTTCGCTAGCTCTTTGGTATCCCACTCAGCCAGTAACTTATCGCCAATGACCACTTCACCCGCGTCGCTGTCTGTTAAGCGGCTCGCCATTGAAAGCAGTGTACTTTTACCCGCACCATTTGGGCCAATGATAGAAGTCACTTCGCCTTTCGGGAACATAGCACTGGCATCATCAACCACGAGTGACTTGCCATACTTCTTACTTAAACCTGTTAATTTAATCACTACTTACTACCTTTACTGAATTCTGGTGCGTAACAACAAGAACATAAAATACAAACCGCCGACCAAGTTAATAATCACACTCACAGTGGTTTCAAACGCCATCACTTTTTCGATAAACCATTGGCCAGAAACCAATAGCACGATCGCTAGTAAGCTGCTTGCGATGATAAGCACACGATGCTGATAAGATCGGAATATCTGGCGAGCTAAGCTTACGGTGATCAAGCCAAAGAACAGCACAGGGCCAACCAGAGCCGTAGACACCGCGACCATCACTGACACAATCACCAAGGTAATCTGAGTCAATCGCTTGGTGTTCACACCCAGGCTTGTCGCGTTATCAACACCAAGCCAAAGTACATCAAGCTTAGGCGCCAACAACCAAAGGCCAAGCAAGCTCAAACCCAAAGGAATAAGGCTGAGGTAAACCAACTCGCCTTTCACGTTATTGAAACTTGCGAACATCACATTCTGCAGCACCGCAAATTCATTGGGGTCAATCAACATCGCCAAGAAGTTAGACAAACTCGAGAATACGCTGCCACATACGATGCCTATCAACAGCAGTGTGAATACGTTGTTTCGCTTGCTCTTAAAGTAGAAATGGAACAGAGCAAACGAGAACAAGATCATCACAGTCACAGACATCGAAAAGTTTGCGATCGAGTCAATCACCCAGAAGCTAGCACTGCCAAACACAAACAGAAGTACCGTTTGTACCAGCATATACAAGCTGTCAAAGCCCAAGATGGAGGGGGTTAGAATTCGGTTATTAGTAATGGTTTGGAAAACCAATGACGACGCCGAGATCGCTACCGCCGCCAACACAATCGACAGCAATTTTGGTAGGCGCAGAGACAAGAAGAACTCGTAGTTATCCCACGTCAGCCCCTGCCCGATGAATAGCGCTGTCATACCCAAAGACGCGATAGCCAGAATCGCAATTTTTACTGAATCACGCATTCGACTTGTCTCTCATGATTAGGTAAATAAAAATCATGCCACCAAAGATGCTGATTACCATCGAGATTGGAATCTCATAAGGGAAGATGACGATTCGAGCTAGCAGGTCACAAGCCAACACTAAGATCACCCCCCAGTAGGCAGTCCAAGGCAGAATCTTCTTCATGTTATCGCCCATTATCAGCGACACGATATTCGGCACGATAAGGCCAAGGAATGGGATAACACCAACGATCATCACCACAGAGGAGGCACTGATAGCCACTAACGCAACACCAATGAAGACGATCTTCTGATAATTCAAACCGATGTTTTTCGCGAAGCTCTCACCGATGCTCGCCGCACTGAACTGGCTCGCGAAATAGTAAGCCAATACACAAGCAGGCACCGCGAGATAAAGGATTTCATAGCTGCCCTGCAACACGCTCGCAAAGTTCGCCATAGTCCATGCCGACATGGTTTGTACTAAGTCGTACTTATAAGCAATAAAGGTTGTTAGAGACGAAACAACGTTGCCATACATAATGCCAATCAAAGGCACCAATACCGCGTTCTTAAACTTGAGGTGTTGTAGGAAGCGAACCAATAGCATGGTGCCAAACACTGCAAACGCGAAGATAAAGCCTAAGTAGCTCCATTGCGCAGCATTGCCTAGCACTAGAATGCCGACAATGTAACCCAACATCGCACAGTCAATGGTGCCCATCGTCGAAGGCGCGGCAAACTTGTTCTGTACGATTTGCTGCATGATCAAGCCAGAAACACTCAATCCTGCTCCGGCAAGCACGATCGCGAGTAGTCGAGGAATCCGACTAACAATATAAATAGAATTGGCGTGTTGGTTGCCATTGAAGAAGTCACTAAAACTGATTTCAGCGACTCCAATCATCAATGACGCAACGCATAACACAACAAGAAATACAGCAGCTGCAATGGGTTTCAACATAGGAATAATACTAAAGATAGGTCTCGGGTAGCCCGTATAAAAAAGTGAAAAAGGGCTTATAAGAACACTCTTATAAGCCCGAAAATCTGATGGTTAGTAACTATTGAATCGTACGTTCAATGTCACTAAGCATTCTATGAATCGCTGTCACACCGCCACCAGCCAAATACCAAGCACTTGAATCAAGGTAAACGATATTGCCGTGCTGCGCTGCAGGTGTTGCCGCAACCAGTGGGTTATCAAACAGTTGTTGTGCGCGTCCTTCTGATTTACCAATCGCTTTTTCGCGGTCAAGCACGTAAAGCACTTCAGGTTTTGCATCAGCTATGTATTCAAAAGAGATTAGGTTGCCGTGTGTTCCTTTAATCGGAGCCACGGTTGCACTCTTTGATTCCACGAAACCAAAGTCATCAAAGATGATTGAGAAACGGCTGCCTTTGTTGAACATCGCAATGTTGTTACCGTTGTTCATTAGCATCATTGCTGAAGTTTCGTCAGACGCTACTTTGTCGTTTACCGCTGTGATAGAAGCTTGAGTCTCTTTAATGATCGCTTCGACTTCAGCTTGCTTACCAAAGATGTCGCCTAGCACACGCCAGTTTTGCTGAGCATCAGCCCAGTACTTGTCGCCTTCAATAGAAAACATGACAGTAGGAGCAATTTGTGCCAGTTTGTCGTAAACCTTAAGCATGCGGTTTTCCGCGATGATGATGTCAGGCTTCAACATGTAGATAGCTTCAAAATCAGGTTCGCTTAAAGAGCCTGTATTTACCGTCGTATCTTTGTACGAAGCTAGGTAATCAGGCAGCAAGCTATGAGGCGCGCCAACTGGCTGTACACCAATTTTATCGAGCACGTCTAAGCTACCGTGGCCTAGAACCACCACTCGCTGTGGTACTTCAGTAAACTGCGCTGTGCCTTTCACATGCTCAATGGTGACGGTTTCCGCATGCGCGGTCATCATGAATGATGATGCTAGAACGATGGCAAGCCCGCTCAATAGCTGGCGAACTGAATTGATTGTTTTCTTCATGTTTCTTCCTTTGCCATTGATACAAACCACCACTCATGACAATGAAAGTCACATTACTCATAGACGAGCATGGGGCGTACACAACTGCTAAATAACGATAATTTAAAGTCTGTCATTGGATTGACAACAAACTTGTAACGCAAGTGAGAACTATTATCAATTATATTTGCACTAAATTGGCGATACAACAACTTTATTATTCAGAAACGTAAAAGTGAGTATTCATATTTTGCGTAGTCAGGAGAGGTATTAGGAATCAGAAATATCAAAAAGACGCGAAGAGGAAAATACTCATCAACCTGAAGAAAAAAACAGATGGGGAAAGCACCCAAAAACCCTGTAATTACAACGCTGAACCCCAAAATCATGGATTGTAATTTACAATGTAAAGATCATATACAACAGAGACTTAATCATCACCAAATTAGCTGAATCAATTAAACCCACTAATGACAACGAATACGAACAGCTGAAAAGCCAAGACTCAGTCAGATATCATGGTCAAATCCCTGACCTTCGCTCATTTAACCTTCAGTAACCGATGGTAAATCACCCAAAAATATTTTTGAATTTAATTGAAAATAGGGTTGTAATTTTGAAAACTAGGCGTATAGTTCGCCACCTGGCTCTAATCTATAGAGCTGTTAATGCTAAAGTAAGTCCAAGTTCCACATAGACAGTTCTCGATTCCCTCGTTACACCATCTCTGCGTCAGCTTTCACCCAGATAGTCATTCAATAGCTTTTAAATTCGATCCTACTACCGATCTATCGTCATTTGCTCTTTTGTCAGCGAAGTCAGAATAGATCGAGCACTTAAATACAAATGTAATAAACACAAGGCACAGTTATGTCACGCAGAACAACACGACAAACCCATTGGTACCAACTATCACGCGAAAAAACAGTCAATAAACTAAAAGGTAATAAATGCTCAAGATTAAAATAGATTTACACAAAGAAGAGATTTCATGGGTCACCGAGATTCGACAGCTCAATAGCGATATACTCCACCGCCACATATTGCCCAAGCTACAACATCACAGCTATCTCATCGACTTTGAATTTAATGAACGAGAAAGCATCGGAACTATCGTTTCAGGCAACGGAAACACCCTAGGACATTTCACACTCCTATAGCATTTCCCAAAGGCTACAAAAGAAACACCATCTAGTCCCAAAGATGTAAAAGATGTCACCCTCAATTCGCTCTAGCAGAACAAAATAGAGTAGAAGTAAAACAGATCTGAAACCTAGCCCTTTTTGCATTTCACACGCGGCTAACGCTAGCTAGGTTATCGTACTTCTATTGAAACCAACTTATATCAAACTCTAAATCACCATTGAGTCATTATCAGTGCATTCATGGACTAATAAGTTAACGGCATCGACCTTAACTTCTGATCAAGAGTATATAAGTGTTCTGCAGCTTGCATGTGTTGAGGGTAATCACTGAATTTCTCACGATTCTCTTCATTCATCTTACATGTCTCATCCACCAGCATTAACTTCCAATACAGCTTTGTTGTATGCAGCATCGCCAGTAAAGGTTTGAATACCTCTTTCTCATAAGCTTGAATCAACTCTTCAATCAACTCGTCACGTTCGTCTTCACTTGCGATTGAACCCTCGGTTGCCGACAACACTTTTTGATACTTCAGGTTTTGTTGCAGCTTATCCATAACCGTTTGGTTTTCTTCCGCTAACTCAACAAGTTTCGACTTAATGATATTTATCCAGTTCGCTTGGCTCAGTACTGTGTCATCAACGTTGATAAAGTCTTCTCGTATCTGTCGTTCCACATCTTTTTGAGCTTTCTTTAAAACCGCACGCACCTTTTGGAAAGGCAGTTGATATTCCTTACTTAGCTCGATAATCAGTTTATGAAAACCACCATTTGGCAGGTGTAAGTTTTCTTTAAACGTCGCCATTGCGGCTTCTTGCTGTTCGGTAAGGTGAGTCATTTGGTTTCCTATTCTTTATCACTTATGGTGCTGAGCCCGGGATCATACCACTATTACCCTCGCTTTTTCGGTAACTTGATCAGTTACACCTCGCTATGCCGTTAAATTCTCTCAGCCCTTTCTCTTTTGGCTAGTTATTAACCCACTTGGCATAAAATGGTAAATCTCTATCGGCGAAAGTTCGTACATTACGCGCTCAGGGGATATCGCCAGACAGGAGTCGTTACTTACATATGAAAGACAAGCGCGAGAAATGAGAAAACACATGACCTATTCAGAATACAAAGAATCCGATTTGCATAAGTGCGTGAGCATTGGTTCAGAAGCAATGGTATCCATTGCCAAGTTTGCCTTTAAAGCCACTACCCTTTTATTTCGATTTTTCCGCTGGCTTGTCGTATCGGCTTATACCTACGTGATGAAGTAATTCTATATGGGAGTCGTTGTTTTCATTACGACTTATCTAAATACCCCAAAGCGCGCCCTATTAGGTCGCGCTTTTTTTGTGCCCAGTTTTATACCTAGCTTGATGCCAAAAGTCCGAGTGCATTTTATATCGTCAGTGGCGCTAAATGGTAAAACTGACCATCGAATAAAAACCATACTACACCTGTTCCAACGAAACAGACTTCTAACTTATACAGGTACTAAAATGAAAAAGATTGCACTTAAAATTGTAGGACTAACGGTTTTGGCTTCTGCGCTAACTGGTTGTATCGGCAGCAACGCCGTAACAGGGAAAGTGATGAAATTTAACGTTGAAGTTGTCGATAACCGCTATGCCCGTGCAGGTGTAAACTTCTTATTAGCGCCTGTATACGGTATTACTACCGCAGCAGACTATGTGGTATTCAACTCACTTGAATTCTGGACAGGTAAAAACCCTATCAGCGGTTCACCACACGTATTTGATACAAAAACAGACACGCACTTCAAAGTGAACGATGAGCTGGACCCAAGCCTGAAAGAAGCCCCTGTCGGCCCAATTTCTAACAATCGCACCATTGAAACGGGTGAGATGATTAAGATCGACGAAAACACGATTCAAATGGACATCGTCTATACATCTGGTGAAACAGCGACTCTAACGGGCATCAAAGACGGTCAAAACGTTACCTATTACATGGATGGTCAGCTTGTATCGCAAACAACTATCGCTGAATTAGAGAAGATTCAAGGCACTGAAGCTTAAGGTTCATCGCCCACACAGAGTTCAAACTTAAAGAGACTTTTGAGCTCATAAAATAGAACAAGCCCGGCGATTGCCGGGCTTGTTTGTATGTGCTCTATTATTTGTAAATGCTCTATTGGGACTGAGACTGTGCAAGTCGAATGCTCACCAAACTCGCCACCATGATAGCTAAGTAAAAGCTGCCGATAATGGATTCCATAAACACAAAGAATTGAGCAATAGGCAGAGCTGGTGATATGTCGCCGTAACCAACCGTAGTCAAGGTGATAAAGCTAAAGTACATCGCATTAAACAAGTTCGTCAGCCAGACTTGCTCTTCAAACCCGTTAAAGGCATTAGGAAAGATCTCTAAAATTAACAAGTAGATGGTCGACCAAGCAAACCCTAGCAACAAGTAAATACAGATGGAGCCGATGATGTGATTGGGTGTCACCGTTTTGGCTTTCATCACCTGCTTCAACGCCGAGTAAATGTGTGAAAACAAGAACACAGCCAACGCCGATAGCGTCACTATCGACAGGTTATAGCCTTCCAAAAATGAAAACACGCCAGACACGAGCGCCGTAATCAATAACAGCCCATACCAAGAGCGATACAAGGCTCGCTCTTTATGAATACCGGCAATTGAACTCGCCAACGTAATAATGATAAGAAATAGGATTGTTTTCTGGCCTTGCGGATAAAACTGCTGCATCACCGCGCAACCAAGAAACAACACCAACAGTGCATAGAATAAGAAGTAGAAGTTGTCGTCTTTAGAGACTGGCTTCATCTATTTTCCCTCGACCTCTGCAGGTTTTTTCTCAGTTTCTTGTTGGTTTTTCTCTTCAAGTCCAAGCCACGCCATCATCAGCTCATAGCTTAAACTCAGTATCACAGCACCGACAAACAGACCGACGATGCCTGACATCGCCATTCCGCCCAGTGCACCCAATAGAATTACCAACATTGGAATGTGAGAGCCACGGCTCAGCAATACTGGCTTTAAGATAGCGTCACTGCCGCTCACCAAAATACACCACACTAAGAACAAGCTCGCCGCCAGTGTCGATTCAACGCTGAACATGTAGATGATCGCCGGCAATAGAGCGAGAATCGGTGGAAGTTGGATTATCGCAATGAGCAGCACAGCTAGCGCCCAAAACGCAGCTGCTGGAACGCCTGCAATCACCAAACCGATTGCCGACATCATGGATTGAATCACAGCCACACCAATCACACCTTGCACAACGCTTCGCACGGTCGATTTAGAGAGCTCTACCAACTCTTCACCTTTACCGCCCGTTAAACGCGCCACTAAGTGAGTCACGCCGGTTTTGCATTTATCGGCATTACTCATGAATGCACCCGCAATGATGGTAGAGATGATGAACTGAATAAAGCCGCCACCTAACGAGCCAAGAACAGAAGCCGCTTTCGTCGCAAACTGTTTAAGTTCATCCGCATACTTTATGAAAGTGCCTTCAATATTGTTGGAGGCGGCAACCAAGGTTGAATAAACCTTTTCCCCTATTAATGGAATATCTTGTAAGGACTCTTTCGGTTTAGGCAATGACAATGTGCCATCTTGAAGCCCTGTCATCAGGTCAGTCGCGCTGGTGTAGATACCAGAAGAAAGCGCCGCCAAAGGAATAAATAGAAGAATCACACCAATAAAGCTCAGCAATGCACTGGCTTTACCTTTCGACATCCCGGTTTTATTTGAAATTGCGACCGCCACTGGATACAACGCAGTCGCAATGATCGCACCCCATATCACCAAAAGAATGAATGGGCGCAAAATCGAAAAACACCAATACACGAGCATGGCAATCGCTGCGATCTTGATGGCAGCGTCTATCGCCTGTTTTGAAAAATCATCGGTTAACTTCATGAGACGTCCTTGTTAGACAAAATTAAGGCTGATTTTGTAGAAACTTCCAATTCCGTGTTTCTAGGAATAGAGAAGCCAAAATCATATATATGCCAATTAACACTAATTGGAATATGCGTATAAGAGTGTTGCTATCGATGTCACCGGAGCTCATCAACGTGCTACCAACCAGTACGAGCAACGTACTAAATGCAGTGGCGAAAATAGGTGCTTTTTCGGGAACCGTGTAGATCTTGGTAGCCATAAGAATGGCAATAAGTCCTATAAACAAAGAATAGAAGACAATGTTGGGTACTATAGAAAGAATTGAAAAAGCAGCAATCGCCAGCAATCCCCCGATACCGTTACTTATCACCAAAAAAGCGCTCAACTTTATCGACTTCTCTGACGTAATCATCAACGATAACAACGCAATGAACATCATTGTCAGTAAAGCTTCAGATATTTGAAAAATAAAGAAAAAGCACACCACTGGATAGGAGATAATCATCGCCCTAAAGGCCGCATACCAACGCTGTTTCTTTTCGAGTGGCGCAGCAGCGAAGCCTGAGAACGCCGATTTTGGCTCAGGGAAAAATACATGCACTAACGCAAAAAGCATGACTGAAACCACACCAGAGGTCGCTAAGCCAGAGGCCAGCATTACTGACACGCCGGGGTTATCAATCGCCATGAATGGCAACATCAAAACCGCAATCAACAGTATGGTGGCAAACAGGTTCCATTTTGGGTCGACAAACAAGTAGTAACCCCACAGCATCATTAACCCCACTAAAATCAGCAATGGGATTGGATAATGGGTAATTCCTCGCGACAGTAATAAACCTAACCCCATTGTCACCACAACGGCCAAGAGCAATTCGTAGACCGTTTCTTTATGGAGATTTGGTTTATCAATTAAGAACTTAGCTGTGAACACTGGCGCCACAAACGCAAGCGGCCAGTTTATCCACGCCGCCAAGAAAACAGCCAACGTGACCCCGACCGTAAATCGCAGGATCCGTTGCTGTGTTTGCTGGTCAGGAATCGGCTTATCGGACATAAGACAATACGCTAATCAAACGAATCCATACTTTGCCTATCGCGTTGAATACAAAGTTATCGCCGCTATAAACAATCACATCCGCTTGGCCACCCACTCGGAGCATGCCTGTCACTTCTTCATTATCAAATTCAATGGTTATGGGAAGCATCTGTGTTTGGCGCAACCAACCCGTTTGTTGGCTAGCTTGAGCAAGCTTACCTGCTTGGTCATTTTGCCCCCAATCAACACCCCAATCGATACTACTTACGCGCCCTTTTACCACTTTGCCCGGTGCGAAATCTAACGCCACTTCAACTTCATCACCGACCGTTACATTACCTAGGCTGTTCTCTCGATAATAAGCTTCAATCCAAATATCTTCGGTTGAAACAAAGGTCATGATTGCTTGCCCTGCTGATGCATAGAAACCTTCAGACAGGCTAAAGTTAGAGACACCACCTTGTGTCGGTGCAGTAATCACGGTGCGTTCTAGATTCAATTGAGCTTGTTCAAGTACCAGCAACGCCGCTTTCACTTGGCTATTTTCTTCGCCTTCTTTACCCATTTGTTTCTTAGCACGGTCAAGGTCAGCTTCTGCATTCACAACCGCCGCACTAGAGGTCGCTAATGCTGCTCGCGCTTTATCTGCATCTGATTTAGAAACGACACCTTTATCGGCCATCTCTAAAACACGCTTAGCTTGCAGTTTGGTATTTTGTCTTTCAACAATGGCTGAGGTGAGTTTCGCTTGTGCTGAAGCAATGCTCGCGGTTTGAGCACCGACATTTTGGCCTGCAATCTCTAAATTTTGCTCGGCTTGTTGTACGGCTATTTGGTAATCAGACTCATCTAAAATGGCTAGCTTATCGCCTTGATTAACCAGTTGGTTAGGTTGAACAAGAATATCGAGCACTTTACCCGACACCTCAGGTTTGATTGGAACGATATAACCTTTGACACGAGCATTATCAGTAATAGGGATGATGCGGTCTGAAATGATACTGAAGATCAACATGAACGCTACGAACAACAATAAGTAGTTGGTGACCTTTCTTACTTTGTCTTTTCCATTTTCTTGCTGGCCAACTTCTTCCTTGGCTTCTTGCGCATTCCCGTTGACTTCTGACATGGGACTCCCTTCTAGATAACTAACATCAACAAAATTAATACTTTAAAAATAAGCCCGGTGATGGAAAACTCAAGTAAATAGGGTTAGATTTAGTAAACAAAACGTTGCAAATGATATGCACGTCTAATAGTGCGACAATATATACAGGATTGTATTCCAATGAGCTCTAGTCACTACCAAGTCCCGGTAATTCAAACGAACTACGCCAAAATTCTGGTTCAGGTTTTTTCTGACTATGGTCTCGACCTCCACCTTTTGCTCAAAGATTCTGGTTTACCGCCCGATCTCATTGAATCAGAAAGCGACTTTGTGCCATCAGAATCGATTAAACGTTTGATTTATCTGACATCCGCCCAACTTGGCGTATCTCGGTTCACCGATATTCTTGGACTCGCATTTCGACGTCGAATCATCCCAAATGTCTTGCATCAATTTACCGAATTCGAAACCATTGGCGATGCACTAAAACAGATCAATTCAATCTTTGCCTATGATTCACCAGGCAGCAAAGTCGAGTTTATCCAAGAACACGGTCAGAACTGGTTTTGCCGGACAGCCCCGGAAGACAACTCCCCTATGTTTCAATGGGGCGAAGCTTTCGCTGTTATTTATATCATCGAGTTAATAACCATTTTATCGCAATCACCATGGTTACCGACTAAAGTTCGCTTACAAGGGCATGACATCGATGTCGTCAAAACACTGGTATCAAGTAACTGCCAACTGTTTGTTGATCATTCGTCGACTGCTGTGCAGATTCCTGATGAGATCTTACAACTCCCAATCCGTCTTACGTCTAAAGACCTCAGTACAAAACCGACACTTATTGAGTGGCATACCAGCTTTACCGATAGTATTTATGAGCTTCTAAAACCGTACATGAAAGAACAAGACCTCTCTCTTGAAGAGGCGGCAGAGCTGCTCAACTTTTCAGTGCGAACGTTCCAACGCAAACTCAAGAACGAAAACACCACTTATCGAAAAATCAAAGAGAACCTGATGTTTTCAGTAGCTTGCGAACTGATGGAAGAGGGTCACACGCTGACCTACATCTCTAGCCAGCTCGGTTACACCAACATCTCTCATTTTTCTCGTGCGTTTAAGCGTGTGTCTGGTCTTACTCCGAAGATTTACCAACGCTCAATCTCGGCTTAGGCTTCGCTCGATTGATTAACCAAGCACGGCCTACATCTAACCAAGGGCAATTGGAGTAGCACAGCCTGGGCTAGAGCTACACACTCTATTTCGCCCGTTACCTTTAGCGCGGTAAAGTGCCTTATCTGCACTGCGATAGGTCGCTTCGGCTTGCGCCTGTATTTCAGACACACCACTGCTCACGGTCAGGTTCAATGTTGTTCCTTTGGCAATCACTTCTTTCAATCGATACATCGCCTCAAACGCTTCTGCCAAATTGGTTTCAGGCATCAAGATCGCGAACTCTTCTCCGCCGACTCGCGCGACGATGTCAGTGTCTCGACTGTTATTTCTCAACAGTTCTGCGACCTCTTTCAACGCTGAATCACCTTGGTCATGACCATGATTATCATTGATAGCCTTGAAATGATCTAAATCGATCAACGCCAAACAGGAATGCGTGTAACCATAACGCTCCGCTAAGTTTGAATAATGGTTAAGATCTTTATCAAAACGGCGGCGGTTCCAGCACCCTGTGAGAGAATCTGTGTCCACCAACATTCTTAATCGACGTTCTAATACTTTGCGTCGACTAATATCCGTAAAGGTCACCACATATTTATTATTGTGCGACAGTATTTCAACTAACTTTTCGACAACCACATTCACAGTAAAATGTTCACCAAGTCGACTGACTCCACTCAACTCACCTTTCCATCTCTGGTTTTCCTTCAGTGAGCGAGTAATGGTCGCGATTAGGCTGCTGTTATTCATAAAACAGAGATCAGAAATCGGGCGAGACTCGACTTGATTAAAGGCATAACCTGAAACTCTAGAGAACTGTTGATTGACTTGTATGACCCTCAATTGACTATCGAGGATGATAAAACCAGCGACGCCATCAATGATCGCTTCAGACAAGCTATTCTTGCTTTGAGCCATTTCATGTCGATATAGGCGTGCAGCAATGAGGGTGCTGAGCAAAAACAACGCGCACACAGAAAAAGCCATGACCGCCGAAGAAGCCATACTCAATAACCACAAGCTAACTGCCATATTAAGGGCAAGTGTAGACACCACGTATAACGGCATTTTTCGGTCAAAACTTAACTTATTCATAGTCTGCTCTAGTGATGGGCGAATGACTATGATGGCTAAGTTTCCACTAAGATATTTACCATTTTACGACACATACAAATTCAAATTATATGAGTACCATTAAGATCAACAACTTATGCTAATTATTGAGTAAGAATAGCAAGCTACCGCCACTGAGTGAGCTGCCATAATTGAAGTTAATTCCAATCCCGAAGTTGTCAAAAAAGTAAGAATCGTAAGGCACATCAAATACTAATCCGGCCCCGAATTCATAGTAATAGTGCGTATCTAAAGGAGCCGTCAAATCACCCGCAACATCGATTCTTGTTAAGTTATAGTGGATTTGAGGGTTATTAAGCGACCAAGCATCGAGCGCTACATTTTGCCTAAACTCTAGTTCATTAATGAATCGCATCCCTTCTGGGTTACCGATATCGCCATCGTTCGCTTCGCCCCAGCCTGTTCCATAAAAGTAACGAACTCTGGAAGACACATTCCAACTGCCCCACTCCTTTGGTTGCAAGTATTGAAGTTTGACTGAAGGTTCTGCAACAAGCGCCCATGCTGATGTATTCAACGCGTAGCCGTCTAGCTGAGATTGAAATGCTTGAGAGTAGCTGTTGTTGTATTCGTATTTATTGCGGTAATAGAGCAAGTGAGTGCCTAAGCCATAGGCGATAGACCAATGTTGATTTAAATGGCTTTGAGCGCCGAAAAAGCCATACAGGCCCAATACCGAGTCTTCATTTGGGTTAACACGACGGTCAGGAGTCACATCTGATGAAATCTCAATATCCTGTTCAGAAAGCGCATAAGACCCTCGCACAGACCAAATAAGGTCAAAGTCAGGGTCATCGGTTTTAATCACGGAAGAGTAAGGGATGGAGCCCACACTCACTTGGCTTCGAGTATCGATGGTTTTATCGGATCCAAAACCACTGTCGTTTAAGTTGATAAACGAATTAGGATCAAAATCCACAAAGCCAATTGAAATGGCATCGCTGTCAGTCAGCGCAATTGACACAGAAAATATCTTCTCTAACCGGTTCTGAATCAATTCATTGGATGCATAGGCCGAGGAAGAACTGAGGCCCATTAAGAGCAGAATAATAGAACGGGGATAGTGCGATAGGGGTGAAAGCATTAAGTTGACTCCATTCAAACTTATGCTTCAAGTGTAATTGGTAACTTAACTAATTCAATCAGAGAGTTAATAGCGTGGTTGATACTGCTCTCAGTTCCAACTGCAAGAGCGTTGCTAAATCGATGGCCCCCCAAAGTTCTTCTACGTCTTGGATTCTAAAATGAATAATCATATGCGCCTCTGTCTAAATTGGAGTCTTATCTTGGATCATTCTGAAACCGGGAACTTACCATAATACGCCATATCCAGTGAATGACTGTTTACAACTCTGATAGGCGAAGTGATTGTTCATAAGAACTAATTAACGCTGGATGACACGCAGGAAAGCAAAAAGTGAGCCACCATGGGCTCACTTTTTAGGTCTAAACAAGATAATAAGTAGCGGAATTAGATAAAGACTCTCGCTCTAATACTAAACACCCAAGCGCTACTTTCATTTGAAAACGCAGGATCTTTTATATACTGGATGTCAGGCGTGACTTGGAAATGATCACCAAACTGCATGTTGTAGTAGATCTCCGCTGTCCATTGCTCTGTGCTACCGCTTATTGCCTTCGCATCAGCTGCAAAAGAATCACCATTCACTTCCGCCCAGTTTAGCGCTACACCTAGGTTATTCGTCGGTTTTCCTAACCCGAAATATCCCATACCAACAGAAATCGACTTATCGTAAAGGGCAACATCCCCTTCAGAGAAACCACCTCGCACAAACGGCATCACTTGATCAGTCATGAACTGGCTCCATGAGAAGTTAACGCCCGAGCCACCTTCCGCAGCAAGGCTATTACTATGACGAGTATCGTCACCAAAGTCCCAGAAAGTCACATGGAAGTTATCGGTGTAGATCTGCTCTTGCGAAGCCGTCCAGCCTAACTCCAGTGTGGTGAAGTAAGAGGCATCGCTGCCAAAAGCGGTATCAAAGCCATCAAAAATGTCATCTGATTTACCCTTTGCGTCCGCGATACCACCGACCACATAAAAATTCTCACCCAACATATGACCAGCAGAAAGCGCAAGTACACCATCATCAGGTAAGCCCATCGCACCAGAGCCTGTCGAGAATGCCAAATTAGTAAAGCCAGACCATGGGCTTGCTAGAGCGTAAACATCCGCATAGTTAGTTACATCCTGCCAACCGACAACAATAGTGCCTTTGCCATCGTTAATTTTTTGCTTCCAATTTAAGTCCGTAACACGAAACCCTTGGTCACTGTATGCAGGGCCAATTGAACCGACATAGCCAAGTGGGCCGAATGAATAGTCTTTTGGCGCAGTATCACCATAGGCATGTCTATGTTCCACCTTCCAAACTAAGCTACCTGAGTTCTGTGTGTCCTTTCCGTATAGATGCCATGAACCGTATAATCGAGCCACACCCGACGATGCATCAACGCTATCGCCGCCAACCCCATCTCCTGAGGTCAGCCCCAAAGCAAAGTAATCTGCACCAAATGTAAAACCATCCTCAGCTAATGACTCCCTCCAAGATTTCTTTTGTGCTTTCTGCTCTGCAATTGTATTTTCAACAGAATCTGGGCCTTCAAAGTTAGCGCCGTAAACAACGCCGCTCATTGGGCTAGCCGCCATCACAATTGCGATACTTACTTTAGAAAATCTTGAGTTCATCATGTCACCAGTGCTTTTTAAGTTAGTTTTATTTTAGTTATTACTCACATTGAAAATTGTCATTTGATGACAACCATTAATTTTCTTTTTCATAATAGTCTTCGATCATCGAAGCTTTCATTTCATAACCCATGGTGAGGTTACTTTTACCATCGACTAGGAAGACCTCTTCAGTCACTTTGTTGGAGCTAAAGTCACCTTCTACCCACACTGGATACTGAACGTTCTGTACCTGAAAGCCTTCAGGAAAAGACACGCGCACAATCTGGTTTGCAGGAGGCGGTGGCATGTGGATGCACGCACCCGCCACAGGCACTAACAGAAACTCTGTTGCTGTCATTCCCTCTGAGAATTCCAGTGGAACGATGAAACCGGGAACTCGTACTTTCTTGCCATCAAACTCTGTCGTAATAGCTTCGGCGTTTGCTTTCATGGTTTGCATGTATTCATCACGCAGTGCGATCATTTCGTCTGCGTCCACGCCTTGCTCTTTTAGCGTTTGTTTAAATAATAAAGCCTGTTGTTGAGCTTGCTCTTCCTCTGATGCACTCATTGCTATCACACCTTGTAATAGACGCATTTGTTGATCGGTTAGATCCGGCATTTCTACTTTCATTTCGTGAGACTCTGAGTTCAGATCTTGCCACTCAAGATTCATCGCTGTTTCAGCAAAAGTAGGTAAAGCAACGGCCGTAAGTGATGCCACCGACAGGATAAGAGAAAGCATTTTTTGCATATAGAACACCTTGAAGAGGGGTGACCTACCCAAATAGGTCACCCATTAAAGCTTAATTTTAACTGAGTTGTCGAACTGAGTTACAGCGTGTTTTTGTAGACTTTGCCGTCTTTCATGATGACTTTGATGGTATCGATTTCAGGGCTGCGCGGCTCTGCATCAAACCATTTTTCGTTTGCCCCAATCACTGACAAGTCTTCAAGTGGGTTGCCTTCAACAATAATGATATCGGCGTATGCGCCCGCTTCAATCACGCCTAACTTACCCTCTGGGTATGGGTCCATCACGCCAGATAACTTAACGATCTCACCGTTTACCGATGTCATCCCTTTCAAAGTGAAGAAGTTGCCTAACTCTTTACCTGCAAGGAAGATCGTGTGGTCGGTTTGTTTGATACAAGAAACCACGTCACCGACACAGTCTGTGTGGAAACCCCATTTCGGTTGGTACTTGTTTACATTCGAGATGTAGTCTTTGAATGCTTTGGTTGCCGACTCCGCTTTACGCTTAGAGGCTGGGTTCGAGTTAATCGCTTCGATCTGTGTCAGGTAAGGTGAAAACGCGGTCATGTTAGTTGTGATGTAGGCGTCTTTATCTTCCATCTTGTCGGCGATATCGCCATCGAACATGAAACCGTGCTCGATCGTTTTAACACCCGCATCCAAGTTACGCATGATCGCTTTTTTGCTGTAAGCGTGAGACATCACGTAAGAGCCATACGCATCAGCAATTTCAACGGCGGCTTCAATTTCTTCCGCAGACATCGCATTCAGCTGCCAAGGGTCAAATGATGATGCCACACCACCTGATGACATGATCTTAATTTGCGTATTGCCTTGCTTGAAGTTTTGGCGAGCAGCCGCTTTGATTTCGGTAATACCGTCGGCATTAAAGCTGACGCTATTTCGCGCCATACTGGTCGATGAACCAAAGAAGTGTTGGTTAGCCGTGGTTAGGTTACTGAAATCGGCATGCGAACCCGTCGGGCCAATAAATGCGCCTGATGTGTAAAGTCGTGGGCCCGGCAACATGCCTGAATCGATAGTCTTACGTAAGCCAGTATTCAAGCCACCAGCATCACGCCACGTGGTGAAACCCGATTGAAACGCGGCGTTCGCGTTGACTGTCGCTCGCGCGGCTAACTCTTCGATCGTTCGGTTGTTTTCGTGGTCGCTTAGGTTACCGCCGTTAAGCAATAAGTGTCCGTGGCCTTCGATTAAACCTGGCATTAACGTTTTGCCTTCGCCGTCAATCACTACAGCGTCACCAGCCTCTATCGGGCTCGCAGAGATTTGTTTGATAAGATTGTCTTCGACTAATACATGATGGTCTTCGTACAATTTGTTTTCAGTACCATTGAACACATCGACGTTAGTAAATAGCGTTGATGCTGCATTTGCAGAAAGAGCAAATGAACACGAAAGAGCAACAACAGAGAGCTTTAAGCCTGCATTTTTCATTTTTACACCTTGATTCCGTTTGTTAGTGGCGTCCACTTCCCATAACGATTCCGTAACTACTAATGAGTGTCATGAGGTTTCAAAGATGTTTTTATTGGTCGCGAAACTCGCTAAAAAAAACAACTCATCCACATTCAATAACTTAGTAGTGATATTGCCAGTATTCAAGGTTGATAAATGGCCATTTGGTGACAATAAATAATTCTGCGTGCAGGCTCCTGTTTTTACTTACTGGTTTTAGCTGTGCTCTTTTCGGTACTGTCTTGGCGTCATGTTCATCTGTCGTTTGAAGGCACGGGTAAAGTGGGAAGAATCGGAATACCCCATCTTCGCGCCCACTTGCGTGATCGATAGATCGGACTGCTCTAGCAACTCCAAGACCTGCTCAAGAACCATCTCTTCAATCAAGGTTTTGTAGACCACCCCTTCACTTTCCAACCGACGCTGGATTGTTCTGACATGAATATTCAGAATCTCAGAAGCTAAGCTAATTGGGAGTTTCCCCATCGTGAGATAAGGTTTAATAACAAGCTTAAAAGCGCTCAAAAATGAGCTAGGTAAAGGCTTAGTGAGTTCTGATACTTGAGCAATTTTGGGTAAAACAATCGGTGCAAGCATGATGTCTTCAGGGATCTCAAAGGCAGTGACCGGCCTATGCGTATAAAACTGAGCACTGCCCATTTGTGGTAGAGATTGAAAACATTCGAGATCGCCACTTTGAATGCCAACCTCTGACGCCTTCCAACGCCCTTGCGTTAATACTGAAAGTAGCTCGTTGATGAAAATGACAGAGAACAATTCAGCGAACTTAAACCAAGGCGCGTTAGTAAATGGCTTCTCGCGAACCAACCACCACTTGCCTCCGGATTGCTTGGTATAGACATTCGCACCATTGGATACGAGCTTCAGCTGCTCACCAAATTGGTCTAGCGCGCTTTTCAATGAATCCTGCTGACTTAGCTTAGCCACAAACCTTGGTACATAGGTTTGCTTGCAAAAACTCCACATAAACAGCGAAAACTCTTCTCTCGACGCAGATTCCCCCATAATCTTGACCACGTTCTTAACCGTTGTCTCAGGGAGATAATCGTAATGGTCATTACTGGTGAGAATATCATTAGGGATTTGGGCACTGCGTAGTAAGGTGTAGATTTCACCATCAATATGTTTGAACAGTTCCGCGAACAGCTCGACTTCCTTCTTATCTACCACTGTCATTATCTGAGAGGTATCTGGCATCCTTTCCTCTTAATCTGTTCTTTCAAGCACTCAAATTATCACCTTATTTAAGATAGCAGAACAAACGATGGGTTACCTAGGCCTACTAACCGAATATCTCCGTCAAAATAACGAATAAACAAACGGTTAGTGGCCAAGCTCGTGTTTACTGACTTGGTAGATTACTGAACGGCTAAATTCGCTCTTCGTACCCAGAATGCTCGCACATGATCGTAAATCAGATTAAACACAAACGCATAGATGGTAATAAAAATCGTAACGCCGATATCCATCAAAAATGCTTGCCATAACCCCACGTTAAGTAAGTATGCCATCACAGGGATTGTCGCGATCAACAAGCCAGCCTCAAATAGCACGACATGAAAAACACGTAATTTGAGCGAACGCTTTGATTTTTCACCCGTGAAATAACGATCAAAAATACGGTTAAAACAGTAGTTCCAAATCATCGCGATAGTCGCAACAACTATCATGGTTCCTGATAAGGCATTCACATCGTGATCAGTAAATATCGCTAAACCTATAATTGACAGTGTGACGGCCAATACTTCAAACAACACCGAGTGGAAAACTCTCTCTAACGTACTCATACATTCCTATAGCAATTTATAACATGGTGGACTTACCGAAATTATGTCACCGAAAACAATAAGAGAAAGTTAACAGCCATCACGTTTAGTGATAGCTTAAGTATAAGTACCCCATTTTGTATTGAGCGAGAGATAACATGTACAGTTTTGAGCAACTAAAAGTCTTCGTCACGGTGTGTGAAAGTGGCTCTTTCTCTGCCGCCGCTCGCAAACTGAAACGAGCTCAGTCTGGGGTAAGCCAATCGATAGCCAACCTCGAAATTGCCATTGACCAAGAGCTGTTTAACCGAGAGAAAAACATCCCCGTTTTAACCAGCAAAGGTAAAGCGTTATTGCCTGTGGCTAAGTCCATTCTTGACCAGCAAAAGTACTTCGACCAAAAAGTAGAATCGCTCACACAAGAAGATGAGCACGAACTGATCATTGCGGTTGATGAAAGCATCATAGATAAGAATTTCATTAAGATAATCAGCTCACTGGCCGATCAGTTCCCAATCACGCACTTCGATATCATCACCACTTCTACCTTCGATGTTGAAGATCTAGTGAGACGTGGCAAAGCGCAGATTGGCATCATCTATGCGGATGGTGAACTTAAAGTGGATATGGACTTCTTCTTACTGGGCCAAGCGCGTTTCCTAACTGTTAGCTCTGCCACTCACGAACTGAGTCGCATGTCCGTAGTACAAGACTCGGACATCAAGCGTTATCGCCAATGTGTGCATCGCAGCTCAAAGCAGCGCGAATTGTGGTTCACCTACGGTATTAGCTCGATGCTTTGGTATGCCAACAACCACAAGACCATTGTTGATCTCGTTGAACAGAACGTAGGTTGGGCAAATGTGCCCGAAATGATGGTGATGGAAGGCATTCAAAAAGGTGATATTGTGGCGTTACCTGTCTCGCACGAGCATGGTGGTTGGATTACTCCAGTGGGTTGTTTGGTGTCTCGCAGCCACATCAATGGCCCAGTGCTCACTAGCCTTATTGAAAAGCTTAAGGGGCACTCACTGCAATACAATCAATGGCAAGCCAACTAAACTCCCCCAATTCTTGAGTTCAGCCTATTTCAGCAACGGAATCCTAAGTCAATGACGGTGGTGCTTTCTCCACCGCTACCTCATTTCTGCTTATCTTGCCGATAAATATCTTTGTCGTGTGGATAAAACACCCTAGTTGATGTCCAAAAGTGACCTAACTACACTGCGATCCCAACCGGGTGTGTCTTTTCAAACGAATGTAGACAGACCCAAATCGCTCTTTAACACCACTGACCCAACTTCAAATCTCCCAGATAAGCGCTCAGCCTTGCCGTTGCTTATATCGGTTTCAAATAGATCACTTTTTGAATATTAATTCGCACCCAGTTTATGAGCGCTCTTTGAGTGCTTTTTTATATCTAAATGAACCTTTTGGAAAATTTGTCGTGAACGTTTTAAGAAATATTTGCCCTGAGAAAATGGGTAAAGAGCGTAACAAACGAGAGTATGATTTACGCGTACTTAATTGTGTCAGTGAAAGCGAATATGAATCGCGTATGGCGGTTTGGAATAGCCTAACTTTGGCTGCGACTCCGTCTGTTTCAGAAACAAAAGGCTTCATCGATGAGGCTTTCAACAAACTTCAGCAAGACTTGAAAGAAGCCAGCCGTGAGTTATCGATTAACTACACAGACTTCATCGCAATGGCGCATGAAGAGCTCAACTATATTAAGGTGTTTGTTGCTGATAAGACCGCACAATACGGCTGGTATGCCGCGATCGTTATTATGATCATCGGTACTGTTGCTTTATGCGCTCAGTAAACCAAACTGTGTATTAAATAAATTGTCTTAAAAGCTCAAGCGATAGGCCAATTTAGCCTTTCTATTAGCCTGTTCTTTAACTAGAAAACAAATGGTTAACCTCATTTGTTTTCTAGTCTATAACCCCTTCACTCTCCCATCAGAGACAACAGATCCCGCGTCGCTTGTTTTGGGCTTTCAGCGTGACATATCGCTGACACCAAGGCCAATCCATGAATACCTGTCTGAACCAACTGCGGAATGTTCGACTCGTTGATTCCACCGATACCCACAATTGGCAACTTCGTTGTTTCCAAAGCCATTTGAATGCCTTCATAACCCCAGTGTTTCTTTAGATTCGTCTTGGTCGGTGTGTCAAAAAGCGCACTGAGCCCAATGTAATCAATCGGTAAACTATCGGCTTGTTGTAGCTGTTGTTCAGTTTCAATCGATAACCCGAGAATCTTATCCGGACCAATCAACTGACGTGCTAACTCTGCAGGCATATCCGATTGACCCAGATGCAAACCATCGGCGTCGACAGCCAATGCAACGTCCACTCGGTCATTGATGATCAGCGGAACACCGGAGCCAGCCAGAATCGACTTAACCGCTTGTGCTCGTTCAATGAAGGCTCTTACGTCCCCATGTTTTTCTCTTACTTGAACCATAGTAACGCCACCCGCGACCGCTTGTTCAACCACGAACTTAAGCGTTTCTAAATCTTGTTGGTCATCCGTTACTAAGTAGAGCTTATAAGGGTTCATTTCGTACCTTTGGAGTCGATGTCTAAAATTGGCGTTGCACCATTTTACCGACAAATCACATCATGTGCATGGAAGTTAATACTAAATTAGCTCAATGACACACGCACCATCAGATACGCAACTCGTTGAAAGTGTGCCGAAAAATCTGAATTTTTTAACTAAAGCGTTACTTATTACACAAAGAATTCACTTCAAGCATGCCCAGAACGCTGTTTTATGAAATACTCCACCGTGAAGGAATCAGGTAAATATAGGGATAGTTATGCGCCACCTTTCTATAGCGCTCAAGATCAAGCTGGGTTATGCCATCTGCTTGCTCTTTTTCGTCATTTCAGGCTTTGTGAGTTACAAAGGTATCCAAACCTTGTCGAACGGCTTTAGCCAATACAGTGAGCTCAGCCAAAAAGCGACATTATCAAGCAACATTCAAGTGCACTTTCTTCAGATGCGTTTAGCTTCTGAACGTTACTTAGAGTCATTGGATGAACAGTACGAAACGAATTATCAATCAAGCAAACTTGCGATTGATGATCTGCTCAACAACTTAATCCAATCCACCACCAAAACCGATAGCCTAGCTAGCCTGCAATTAGTGCAAGACAGCGTGGCGGCCTTTGATGTGGCTTATGGGTCAATGAAACAGAGCCAACTGCTCATTGACCAACTGGTCAACGTTGAGATGGTCAAACGAGAAACCAACGCACTGAAAGCGGCTCAGAGCTTGTTGTATGAGTCATACAATAACAATGATCCAAACGCGAGCTTATACGCGGGCATGTTGATGGAGAACTTCCTCGCAGCCAAGATCACCGTACTCAGTTACTCAAACAACAACGACCTCAAAACCTACGAAGCCGGTAAAGACATCTTTGAATATGCTCTGCCAGGTATCGAGGGCGATATTGAGTCTCTTAAATCATCTCCTTATCAAAGTGAACTGATTGAAGATTTCTCTAACCAACGTGAAGCGTACGCGAAAGGCTTTGAACAAGTTCACCAACAGATGCTGGAGAACACTCAAAGAACCGCTACCCTCGCCTCTATTGGTGACAGCTTAGCGATTTCGGTAGCTGATGCTCAGAGCATTCTAGAACAACAGAAACAAGCCTTAACACCAGAACTGCAAGCCAGCGAAAAGCGCTCGATTCAAATCATCATATTGCTGACGGGTGTGGCTTTAGTTATTGGCATGACGAGCGCCGTGTTGGTGACTCGCTCTATTACTAAAGGCATCGCACAAGTTAAACAGATCACCAACGAGCTTTCTCAGGGCAACCTGAATGTGGAAGTGAACATTGAGAGCAAAAATGAGATTGGCGAACTGCTGACTAATATGGAGATCACCATTGAATCTCTGCGCGATATTGTTGGCCAAGTGAACCGTTCTAGCGTGCGTATTGGTGAGATGTCGGAGTCACTCAATCAAGTGACCAATAACAGCTCGACCAACGCAACACAATTGAATAGCGAGATGATAAATATCTCTTCTGCCGTTGATCAATTGGCTTCCAGCACATCAGAAATTGCTGCAAGTGCTAACCACGCGTCTCAAGTTGCTAACCAAGCAACCGAGAATGTGGCGATGGGACTCAAAGAAGTAGACAAAACACTGCATGAAATTGGCAGCGCCGATGAAAGCATGCAGGTCAGCAGCCAGAAAGTGACTGACCTACACAAAGAGTCGATGAACATTGGTGCCATTCTTGAAGTAATCAAAGGCGTTTCTGAGCAGACCAACCTGTTGGCATTGAATGCGGCTATTGAAGCTGCGCGCGCAGGTGAACAAGGTCGCGGATTTGCAGTAGTAGCCGATGAAGTAAGAACGCTCGCTAAACGTACCCAAGACTCTGCTAGCCAGATTGATGAGCTCATCACCTCACTACAACGTGGCGCTAAAGATGCGTTAGAGTCTATCAAAGAGAGCCACAGCACGGTTTCAGACGCTTCAACGCAGGCGCAGCAAGCTTCTCAGAATTTACATGTGATTAATCAACACATCCAAGACCTGAACCAAGCCAACAGCCAAATCGCAGTGTCAGTTGATGAGCAGGATCGTCTCACTAAATCACTCGGTGAGAACGCGCAAGGTGCAAACACCATCGCGCAAAGTAACCAAGAATCAGTCAGCAGCATTTCAGGTGCAGCGAGCGACTTAACTGAGGTTGCTCACCACCTAGAGAGCCAAGTGAATCGATTTAGAACCTAGCCAGCCAGTCTATACACAGCTGGCACAGTTCCAAAGCAATAATAAAAAGCCCCCAGCACATAAGTGTCGGGGGCTTTTCTTTATCTAAAGAGATTTAAGTTAGGCTTGTGGTTTAGAGTTCGGTTAACCCTACTGAATCTTCAATCGTTGAATCAGAGTCTCTTCATCTAACTGGTACAACTCATCAAGCAAGTTCATTTGCAGGCTACCCGGGCCGCGTGAGTTTTCAGCTGCGATTTCACCAACCACACCTAATACCGCTGCTGCCGCCAAACCACTGTCATCACCAACAGCCGCGAAAGCACCCGTCAATGCAGTTAAAGTACACCCCATACCCGTCACATACGGCATCATTGGATGACCATTGTTTAACGTCACCACGCTGTCTTTCGTGACAACGTAATCCGTCTCACCAGAAATCACCACATTTGCGCCATATTCAGCCACTAAGCATTGCGCTGCGCCTAATGCAGCATCACTGCTATCTAGTGCATCAACGCCTTTGCTCTGTGCTTGCTCACCCGCTAACGCGATAATCTCAGACGCGTTACCACGAATGATCAACTTATCCGCTAAACGTGCGATTTCACGAGAAGTCTCGGTACGCAACGTACTTGCCCCACAACCCACAGGGTCAAGAACCACAACCTTGTTGTTCGCGTTCGCTTGCTCAACAGCAAAACACATTCTTGGCGTCCAAACACTGTCTAATGTGCCAATGTTAATCACAAGCGCGCCAGAGAATGACATCATCTCAGCCAGTTCTTGTTGTGAGTGCGCCATGATAGGCGAAGCGCCAATCGCCAATAACGCGTTGGCCGTGTTGTTCATCACTACATAGTTAGTGATGTTCACAACCAGTGGTTTTTGCTCTCGTACTGCGCGCAGCGATTGGATGATTTGTTCAGTTAGCATGGATAAATCCTTATTCGTGAAAGTCGCTTTAAGCCGCGGTTGAGTCATTAAGTGCATTCAGACCTTGCTGCCAAAAAGCCACTTCCATACGCGTTGCCGTTTTGAAGATATGAACGATGTTCTGACCGCGCTCGCTGTTGATATCAATTTCAGCAAGCAGCTGGTTGAAGTATTCCGCGCCCGTTGCCACGCCAGATTGGAACTCTTCTCCGCCGTATAGTTGCAGCCAGCTTGCGTACGAGTTGCCTTCTAATACAGTATCGCTGCTTTCTAACAACGCTTTACCGATCACAGCGTAACCAATGGAACACGGAGCCAGTGCCGCATAAAGATCGACAAGATCACCCGTCATGCCTGCATCCAGAACGTAGCGCGTGTAAGCAACTGTACCGAAATCTTCCGGTTCGTTTTCTAGGTCAGATTCGGTTAAACCCCACTGACCACAGTAAGTCACGTGGTGAGAGATTTCAGAATCTAGCAGAGCATGAACACTTGGCAGTGCACGACGCATATCAGCCAAGGTTTTCGCCTTGTAAATCGCCAACGCATAAGCGCGAGCATATTGCTTCAAGAACAGAAAATCTTGTTTCAAATAATGCAGAAAACACGGCTGAGCAAGAGTGCCGTTTGCCAGCGTTTTAACAAAAGCGTGCTCGGTGTAGTCTTGCCAATCTTGTTGACAGGCTTGGATTAAGTCTTGGTATTTCATGAGATTCCTTAGTCAAAAGTCGGTACGTAGTCAGCCGCTTTTGGTAGTGATTTGATAATGCCTTTGTCGAACATGAACTGTGCGTAATCGTCGTAACGTTTTAGATCAACCGCTGAAGGGCGAAGTGCAAAACGAGTCAGTGTGTCGTTCCATGCGCGTTGATTAAGCTCGTTGTTCAACGTATCTGGTGAATACGCAACAAACTCGCTCCATGACTCTTGTGGGTGGTTCACGATGTAAGTTGTTGCTTGCTCCAATGCTTTGTTGAACGCTTTGATCGCTTCATCATCGTGCTGCTTTGCGTTCGCAACAAAAATAAGCTCATCGTAAGCTGGCACACCGTGCTCTTCTGGGAAGAATGCTTTAGCTTTAAAGCCTTCAAGGGCTAATTGGTTGGTTTCGAAATTACGTAAGCCACCCCAGATTGCATCTACCTTGCCAGATGCCAATGAAGATGAAAGTGCCCAACCGACATTGATGGTTTGCACATCGGTAAACGCAACATTTTCTTGCGCTAACATAGTGCCAATAGTCGCTTCTTCGTTTCCTGCGATCGCAATACCGATCTTTTTGCCTTTCAGATCCGCTAATGAATCGTTCTTGCCGTTATCCAGTACCATTAGTGTGTTTAGTGGCGTCGCGATAAGGGTTGATGCACGAACTAAAGGAAGACCCGCTGCCACATCCATGGTTAAACTTGGTTGGTAAGTTACCGCTAAATCGACCTTACCTGCTGCGACAAGTTTCGCTGGCGTGTTTGGGTCTGCTGGTTCTTGGATTTCAACCTCTAAGCCTTGGTCAGCGAAGTAGCCACGCTCTTGAGCAATCACAATCGGGCCGTGGTTCGGGTTCACAAACCAATCCAACATCAATGTCAGTTTCTTTTGTTCAGAGTCCGCTAGAGCATGACCTGAAACCAATGAAGCAAGCAGTGCCACTGCACCTATCAATTTGGTATTTTTCACGGTTAACCTTTCCTTTTGAATATTATTATTGTGTTTATAGAGCTAATTTTTAACGAAGTTTTGTTTAGATAAATAGCGTTGAGCGAAGCCTTATTAAACAAAGTGTTATTGAGCAAGCCATTACTGGTTCTCCCAAGGGATAGCTTTTTTGAGTAATTTATCTGTAACGAAGTAGAGCGAGATAGACAGCACCGCCAAGATGAACAAGGCAGCAAACATCTCATCTATGATCATTCGCGCGTTGGCCTGTAGCATTAGGTAACCCAGCCCCTCACTCGAACCAACCCACTCCCCGACGACCGCGCCAATTGGGGCAATAACCACCGCCACACGAATGCCAGACGCCAGTGTTGGCAGCGCAGCAGGCAGTTGGATATAACGCAGCAATTGCCATTTCGATGCGCCCATCGTTTTGGCAAGATCGAGATAGCCTGTCGGTGTATTACGTAAGCCGTCATAACAACAAGTCGTCACAGGGAAGAAGATAATGATCGCCGCCATCACAACTTTTGAGGCGATGCCATAACCAAGCCACAGCATCAATACTGGCGCGATCGCAAATACAGGGATAGCTTGGCTGGCAATTAAGATAGGCAATAACCAACGTTTTAACGGATCAAACATCAACATCTGCAGAGCGAAAAACAGCCCCATAGACAAACCTAGTAATAGCCCAAGTAAGATCTCTTGTGCGGTCACCCAAGTGTGTTTGAGTAACACATCGTAGCGTTCAATAAGCTTGAGAAAGACTTCTGCGGGGGCCGGAAGAATGAAGCTCGGCATTTCGAAAACAACGACCACAAGTTGCCATAAGCCAAGAATCACAACACTGCTGATAAGCAAACGCATAACGGGATTCATCTGACTTGAACGTTCAGTGCTAGACTGCACGTTCGTTGACTGAGTCACAGCTTCACTTCGCATTAGATCATTCATAATCACGCTCCAACTGATCTAAGATCGCCTGTTGCAACTCGGCACACTCACCATCGAGCACTCGTGGCGTTGAGGTGTGAGGCACAGGTAAAGAGTGAGCACTCGCAGGCATGCCTTGCAACACATACAAGTTATCCGCCAGACGCACCGCTTCTTGCGGATCATGGGTGATCAACACAACGGTTTTATCTCTCAACAGTTCACACGCTAAGGTCTGTAATTTGTGTCTTGTTACTGCATCCAGTGCTGAGAAAGGCTCATCCATCAACACGACAGGTTTGTCTTGCATTAAGGTGCGAGCCAGAGCAACACGCTGGCGCATACCACCAGACAACTGATCCGGCGTAGTATCCGCGTAATCGGCCAAACCAACTGAAGCGAGTAACTCGAACGCTCGGTTCCTTTGCTCTGCGTTTTGATGCTTGTTCGTGGTGTTCTGGAAGCGATGGCTCAGGCATACATTGTCGATAACCGATAGCCATGGCAGTAACAAATCTTGCTGTGCCATGTATGCGATACGATCAGTTAGAGGCAGTTCATCAGACGTTGCCAATGTACCCTGCCACTCCACCTTGTCTTCCAACAAACCTGCCAAATAACACAATACCGTCGTTTTCCCACAACCACTGCGACCAAGTAACACTGTCCACTTGCCTGCTTTTAAGCTCAATGACAGTCCAGATAAGGTCGCGTGCTCGCTATCTCGGTAACGCAGAGTCGCATTACTGAGTTGAACGCCAATCGTATTAACGGACATTACCGTGCCCAGCGAAAAAGTGATTTACTGGGCCATGACCTTGACCGACTTTCAACTCGTCAGCATGGGCAATCGCGCGTGAAATGTATTGTTTACCCAGGTCTACAGCCTCTGGGAGCGTGTTGCCTTGAGCCAAGAAAGAAGCAATAGCAGAAGAGAGCGTGCAGCCCGTGCCATGAGTGTTTTTGGTAGGAAAACGCTTCGCGCTAATCACAGCAGATACAGTTGGTAGAATCAGTAAGTCATTGCTGTTTTCATCTTTCTCTAGATGACCACCTTTTAGCAGAACGGCTTTAGCACCTAAAGCACGCAGATCTTCAATCATGTCCTGCATTTCGGCTTCGCTTTCAGGTACCGGCTTGCCTGTTAACGCCGCGCCTTCAGGTAAGTTAGGGGTAATAATGTCGGCGAGCGGAATCAGCTCTTGTTTTAGCGTAGTGATAGCAGAGTTTTCTAGAAGAAGGTCGCCGCTTGTCGCGACCATTACAGGGTCAATTACCAAGTGTTTTGGTTGGTATTGTTTGATTTTGTCTGCAACGACTTTGATGATTTGCGAATCCGCCAACATACCAACTTTTACCGCCACGATATTCAGATCGGTGAACACCGCATCTAACTGGCTAGCAACATGCTCAAGTGGGATTGGAAAAATGGCTGATACGCCTTGGGTATTCTGAGAGGTAATCGCAGTAATCACCGAACAAGCGAAGCTACCTGTTGCAGACATGGTTTTAATATCCGCTTGAATACCTGCGCCGCCGCCACTGTCAGAACCAGCGATTGTCAATACAATCGGAGTGTTTGTTCGAATCGAACCATCAGCAGAGTGCTGCGAAACTGAGGCTTTTAGCGTTAAATCTTTTGAATTAGAACTGTGTGTCATTGTCGCTCCTACTATCTTACAAGACGTAGGAGAACGAACACCGATCGAAGGAGAAGTCGCAATAAACACATGAAAGTTTTCATGGGTGCAGACGCAGATCGAGTGCTTATAGTTCCCTACGCCAGTGTTAACTGAATCAGGTTCAACGGGTCTCGATTAACGATCTCAGCAAACACCAAATAAGGTATATGCCCCCCGACTATTGATAGCGATAGTAACAGCACTCTCACAACTGAGATACTGATTTTATTCAATTATAAGAATTACACATGAAAAAATTTCAATTAGGCAAAACAAAACAAATACTTATAACGTTCCTTTAGATGGCTTCGACTGTATAAACAAGCACAACACAATCAGAGACATACCTAACCAGCCTGTAAAAGGAATCAGCTCACCGACAACACAGACGGCAAGCACCGCTGCAACTACTGGTTCAAACAGAGTCAGCAGATTGGCGCTACTCGCGGTCACGTGGCGTAAACCAAAACTGAACGCGATATAGCCCAAGCATTGTGGGATTAACGTCAGATAACTGATGACTAATACGTTAATCTGCGAGGAAAACAGGTTCTCCCCCGTAAACCAGAGCGTTGGCAGCAACAGCATCGCACCGAGGCCAAAAATACTGCCCATCGCCGCTTGTGACTTAATCCCTTTGTCGATCAGTGCTTTGGTCGCCCAAGAATAAATGGCGTAACACAACCCAGCGAGCAAACCTAAAGCAATACCGAACAGCTTGAGATCATCACCGGATTCATTCGTCGATGAAGATTCTGAAAACACCAACAACCCAATACCCACCACACCAATCGCAAAGCTAGTGAGCCAACGTTTGTTGATATTATTCTTTTTGCTAATAAGACACTCTAACAGAGCAGAAAAGAAAGGTGCGGTAGCAATCGAAACCACTGTACCAATCGCCACGCCAGATAATTTCATTGAAGAATAGAAAGCTAAAGGATAGATCGCTAAAGCCAAAGCGCTCACCGTCAACAGCTTCTTGTTCTGCAAAAGCTTGTCGAAAGCGAATAGGATTTTTCGATACGCCAATCCCGCTTGCATTAGGCCACCGACGCCCATAGAGAAAGCACCAATCGCTAATGGGCTTAGATCAGGCGCAAAACTTGCGGCGGTGCCTGTCGTGCCCCATAAAATAGAAGCAAACAAGATGGCTAAAGTGCCCGTTTGGAATTCGTTAACGCGATTGATGGCAAGATTCATTTCTATTACCCAATTTTCAGTTCTGAAATAGATAATAGTGAAGATTGATAAAAGTTAGTTTGCCGAAAGGACGCTATTGTTGTTTCTAAAGACTGTCTTTCATTGAGCCTAGAAACGCCCTTGGAGACATGCCAAAGTGCTGAGAGAAGCGACGACTGAAAGCAGACACATCACTATAGCCCACATTTTCAGCAATCAATTGAACCGGTAAATCGGTATGAGTTAACAAGGCTTGGGCTTTCTCCATACGATAGCGAGTGATGTATTTAAGCGCACTGATACCCAGACATTCTTTGAAGCGTTTTTTGAATTGAGTGGGGCTCAAACAAGCCGTTTCTGCAAGTTGCGAAATGGATAATGGTTGTGTGTAATTATCCGCTATCAGCCTTTGTACAGCGCGGATTCTTGGGTCGATGCTCTTGCTCACTTGTTGTTGCTCTAACAGCAGTGAAAACACATCCAAGATGGATGACTCAATACCGCTATCGACCTGATATTCCAGCTGCTTCTCAACAAACAACAAGAAGCTCATCAAAGGTGGCGTTATCGTGAAAACCGAGAGCTCGTGCTCTAACAAATGCTGAGGCAACACAGCCATATCCGCGACAATAAACCGCGCTGCTTCGTCCGCTTTAAACGCATGTGCTGTGGTTACCGGAATCACCACACATTCGCCCACCGCCACTTTACCGACATACCCCACCATTTCGATATTAATACTGCCTTGGATCGGCAATACCAGTTGATGATGGTCATCATGAGCATGGGTATTAAATTGCTTGGTGTAAGATCGAATGCTTAAGCTAGATTTCATGAGCAACGCCGGAGTACATTTCGCTAGGTTAAAGTAAGAGATACAAAGTTACATTATCACTTCCCTAGAGTCACACTCAATGATCATCAAATTCATGCTAACTAAGTGACATGATCAAAAACGGCCTCTAAATGAGAGGCCGTTTTTATTCGAATGCTTAATCACGTCAAAGATTTAAAACGATACTTGGTTATCCTGACCAACCACTACCTGAACACTATTTTGAACTTCATAAATGTCAAAACCATCAGCAACCGGATCAGCATTGTCTTCATCACTGTCGTGTTGCGCGGTACAGGTATAACCCAATGAGTAAGTACCTGGATCAATAAATCCCAGAGAGAACTCATAGTTAGTCTGTGCTTCATTCATTGCCACTGATGCTGAAGTAATCGGCTTCACCTCATCGGAACCGCCAATAGGCGCCATGTCAGCTTTGTCGACATTACCTTCATACAAGTACACCGACTGAACATAAGTATTATCATTTGTAGGGTTACAAGCTTCAAAAGTGGTACTCGAAACAGTACCTTCAATGTTTCCTGTCTCAACCGTATTGATAAGGCTTACAGACGTTCTTTGAATAGTGTAATCAGGGAAAGTCGAACTGTTCTTTAGGCCACGTCGAAGATCGAACTCGACAACAAAATCGTTACTCTGTTGGTTCACATTAAATGAATCATTAAAGTAAAGCACGCCAGCGTTATCTTCTTTACCAACACCTTGCGGGCACGCGCCATTACCTTTCACCGTTAACTCACGAATCGAGTCATCGTTTTCTACAACATAAGATGGATGTGTCGGGTGATCGCCATCATTCGCAAACACACATAGTTTATAGCTACCTACTGGAACTACCTCGTTTTCAATCAAAGGAAGTGCATCGCTTCCTTGGTAATCCAATAAATTGACACTTAATGGAATAGGATCTTCACCGTCTGGCAACGGGTCGCCATTTTCATCAACGTAATCACCGTTTTCGTCCGTTTTATACACGTCATACACTAGCGTTGTACCTCCCTGAATCGGAAGTAAAGCTACCTTGCTGAATGTCACCGTCACATCTTTAACATCATCGACGGGCGCATCACTCACACTCAAGGTAATGGGTGTCGTACTGCTTGATGATCCTGAGTCTCCGCCACAACCAACAAGCCCGGCCAACACAAGGCTAGCTAAAGCCGTTTCCTTTAAATATTTCATAACTCATTTCCTATAAAATCACTGCTCAATAAAGGGCTTATTTGAGTGCCCTCTTATTCTTTTTCTTGTTGTGACCCATAAATAAACAGCGCTATTGTTTGATGATCCCTACTATTCAGGGCATTCCTCATCCAAAAAACACTGTTCATCAAGGTGCACATATCAAGTCGCACATAGGTTAATTAAGTCTAGTAAGTAAATTGTCAGTAGCAACGCATGTTTGGCAAAAGTGCTGTCAATTGTG
The DNA here is from genome assembly GCF_041471665.1 of Vibrio sp. 10N.261.51.F11. NCBI lineage: Bacteria > Pseudomonadati > Pseudomonadota > Gammaproteobacteria > Vibrionales > Vibrionaceae > Vibrio > Vibrio sp. 10N.261.51.F11. Next base: position 61,739 of record NZ_JBFROW010000068.1, read on the forward strand.
TTGAAATAGTCGTTGAGTAGAAAATGGGAAGCAGGGATTGAAAGCAACTTGATCAAAGTGAATAATCGCCACCAAGATCAAAAAAGGCCGTTAAGACAGCCTGTTGCTGAACTTAAACGACCTTTTCATTGAATTTTGATTAAGCTAATTCGATCTTAGCTCATTCAAATTCGCTTATTTTTGAAGTTGTTCTTTAGCCGCTTCAACCTTAGAGAAATCTAGGCCAAGCTCTTCAACGGCTTCTTTGATTAGCGCAGGGTTTTGCATTACCTGGCCCATCAGCATTTGAAGTTTATCTTGTGGTAAGCCAAGTTGGCTGATCGTCGCCATTGCTGCAAGAGGGTTCTCGGTCAACGTCTTGAATAGCTCGCTGATCTGCTCGTCGCTAATATTGTTCTCTTTCAACATTGCTAAAATCGGGTTCATTTTTTTACCTTTGAAACACTAAATTAAGTAGGAGCACAGCATACCATCTAGCTGTGCTCGATTGTACTAGCAAGTGAAGCTTTGGTTTAACACGAACGGTACTTTTCCCAAACGCAAATAATGCTTGGGCTTAGCGAGACTCTAATGGGTAAGAGCGGTAGCTCCACATACCATACGTTCTCAGTGCGTCACGGTAGATGCCTAGAAGCTCACCACTGCTCGCTTTCTTAAGATCTTCTAGCGGCTTGTCTGGGTAAGAAACCGTATCGAAGGTAATGCCCTGAGGGCCGGTTTGCCAGCTAGCGATTTCAAACAGAGTTTGACCACGACGAACATGGCTTGCCGAGCTAATAATGGTCGCGTGCTTAATATCATGGCGAGCAAGTGCGTAGCTACTGAATAAGGCATTGCCTACCGTGCTGGTCGCGTAATTCTCTTCGATGATGCGATCTTTGCTTACCCCTTTCTCGATAAGCCAATCCGCCATTAACTTACCTTCAGTCTTGTGGTTCTTGGGCACGCCACCCGTTAACACGATCATCGCATCTGAGTTCGCCTTAGCCATCGCCAATGTTGTCTCAAGACGCTCAATCAAAATTTGATGCATAGAGCCGTCTGGATTAAGCGCATAGCCCAAAGTGACAATCGCGCCATGATGATCAAGCAAACCTTTCTCCGCCGACTCTTTCAACGGTGTTTCTAACACGCGGTCGACCGTTGCAAAAATACGTTTGATGTCTTCTGCTTTGCCCTTGTTCAGGCTTTCCAGTTTCTCCATGTGCTTGTTGGATTCACTGTCATTGCCTTCAAATCTTTGCCAAACCGCAAGATACGCATGCAAGTCGACATCGTCTGGCGCAACCGTCAATGCTTGCTCAAACAACTCAATTGCTCGCTCTGCATTCTTGTTGTAGATCTGAGCGTTCGCTGCCGAGATCAACAAGTCAGTACGGTAAGGTTCTAACTGGTAAGATTCTAACAATCGGTTGGTCACAATTTCCATGTTGCTTGGCATTTTAGCCGTGAAGCCCGCGTGAGAAATTCTTGCTGGAGACTTAAACGCCTGCAACGCATCAAGAAGTAATTGGTCGACAACTTGTCGCTTAGTCACCAACTGCGCGTAATCTGCAGAAGCCTGCACTGCGCCATCGTTAGCAGCAAAAGAGTAAGGTGTTGCGCCAAAAGCCAGCATGCCACCAAGAGCGAGGGCGATAATGTTCTTTTTCATGAAAAGATCCTGTGTCGTTAAGTGTTCACATCAGATTTGCTCACCAATGTAAGTCCCTAAGATTAAAAAACCGTGAAGCACACCTTAATCTCTAACGTTTATATTCATTTGTTGCATAAGGTATGGCAGCAGATCACGATTTTGAACTTACCAATAAGCCTGTGCATCCAGATAATTCTGGTTTGAACCAGTGCTCAACGTTTTTGTTGGAATATCTGACTGCGGATTTCATACGCCCTATCCCGCCAAAAACCACCCATCACAAATCCGAACTCCGCATAAAGCAACGAATCAAAAAAACCACTTTAAGCTCATTTGTTCAACAACTTAAAATCCAACACACTGAATCGCGCGATTTTACCCCTCGCTCAAATAACGAGGTCTTCAACACATAGAGTTGGAATGCGAGTCAGAAGATCTTCAAATAATTCAAAATCAACCATTGAACGATCGTTCAAGTGGTGCTTTAATAAATGACCAATACAAGGAGTTACCCCATGCTTAAGTTCTATTTTCACCAAACACCAAACCCAATGAAGATCGCTCTGTTTTTGGAAGAGACAGGCCTAGATTTTGAACTCGTTCCTGTTGATACCTTAAAGGGCGAGCAACACACACCGGAATATCGTTTGATTAACCCGAACGGGAAAACACCTGCGATTGAAGACGAAGGACAACGCGTGTTCGATTCTAACGCCATCCTTCTGTACCTATCAGAGAAGACTGGCGAGCTTGGGGGACAACCAGAAGACAGAGCTGAACTACTCTCTTGGATGATGTTTATCGCGAGCGGTCTTGGTCCTTATTCAGGTCAATCGGTACACTTCCGCCATGCTGCACCAGCAGGCTTAGACTACGCTGTGAACCGATACCTACGTGAAGCACAACGTCACTACGAAGTGTTAGAGAAGCATATGGAAGGTCGTGAGTTTATCGTCGGAAATGAGTACACGATTGTCGATGTCGCTGCATGGGGCTGGATTGATAAAGCACCTGTCGTGCTTGGTGAAGAAGGCTTAGAACCTTACCCGAACTTGAAGCGCTGGTTTAACGCCATCAACACTCGCCCTGCCGCACTGCGTGCCCGCGAGATTGGTAAAGACATTGAGTTTAAAACCGAACGTGATGAAGAAGCGAAGCGAGCGCTGTTTCCTTCGAATTTCCCAATCAACGAATAATTCAGCATGAAGTAAACGATGTGGAGCGAAAGCTCATTACTGGGCGAGCTATCTAAAAATCAATAGTATTGTTTCTATTAACTGATACCACACTAGTTAAAATATCAATACTATTGATATAGCTATTGTAAGAACCCTTACCGACATCCGATGGTGTCTCTGTCGGTCGTGCCGGGGAAAAGTCCTGAATCAGTTACTCTGGATCGCAGCGAATTTGTAAAGCATATGTTAGGCATGAATTAAACTTCGACTACAAAGCATAAACTTATTTTCAAGATACCAAATGAAAAAACAATCATGTGACAATCAACTAAAGAGACGATAAATGAGTTTTACAAAGACTAATAGCATTTGAAAGTAATATTAATTTTTGAATGCTAATTCAAATAATTAGGCGTTCTGATAGTTTTGCTTTTTTCGTTGATATTCTAGGCAACAAAATGAGATCAGGCTGCCTTAGTACTTTACTTGTTACAATATCTGGTACGTGCTATCTATAGGTTTTTCAGGACTTGAGAATCAGTTTGGTATGGTATGGGCAGGAGTTGCGTTAATCGTCTTAATCGTGTTTAATTTGACGCTACCACTCTCTTTAGGCGCTTACTTTTATACTACAAGTATATTAGGTTGGCACTGGTTTGAGGCATCATTATTCACGTTAGTACTAATAACCATCATAGTTCCTGCGATCATTAAATCTGTTAGTCACATTCTAAATCCAGCGTCTTCTGAAAATTAGACAGATTATTAGCGCGCAGGTTTAATGACATTGATTTTATCAATTTCACGTAAAAAAAGAGCCACTTTAAAGTGGCTCAATTCTTAGAATTTTAAACAAGTGTTTTAAACGTTACTCTTTACCGAATACGTTGTTCTCTTGCTCTTGTACACGGATGAAAGTTGTACGCTTAGTTAGCTCTTTAAGCTTTGCTGCGCCTACGTATGTACAAGTTGAACGTACACCACCAAGGATGTCGGAAATTGTGTTGTGAACAGAGCCACGGAACGGAAGTAAAACAGTTTTGCCTTCTGCAGCACGGTACTTAGCAACACCACCTGAGTGCTTGTCCATAGCCGACTGTGAAGACATTCCATAGAACTTCATGAATTGCTTACCGTCTTGCTCTACAACTTCGCCGCCTGACTCAGAGTGACCTGCTAGCATGCCGCCTAGCATTACGAAGTCAGCACCGCCGCCGAACGCTTTAGATACGTCACCCGCACATGAACAGCCACCGTCACCGATGATCATGCCGCCAAGGCCGTGTGCTGCGTCGCCACACTCGATGATTGCAGAAAGTTGAGGGTAACCTACGCCTGTTTTAACACGTGTAGTACAAACAGAACCAGGGCCGATACCAACCTTAACGATGTCTGCGCCAGCTAGGATTAGCTCTTCAACCATGTCACCCGTTACAACGTTACCAGCAGAGATAACTTTAGTCGGGAATTCAGCACGTACTTTTTGTACATACTCAACTAGGTGCTCTGAGTAGCCGTTAGCGATATCAATACAGATAAATACGAATTCGTCGCTAAGCGCCATGATTTGCTTAGTTTTCTCAAACTCAGCTTCAGAAGTACCTGTTGAAACAAATACGTTGTTCAGCGTTTTCTTGTCTGCTGTTTTTGCGAACTCAGCCCACTGCTCTACTGTGTAGTGCTTGTGTACTGCAGTCATAACACCGTGCTCTGCTAGAGCAGCTGCCATTTCAAAGCTTGCTACCGAATCCATGTTCGCTGCAATTACTGGAGTACCAGACCATTGACGACCGCTATGCTTGAATGTAAAATCGCGGGTTAATTCAACTTGAGAACGGCTTTTAAGGGTAGAACGCTTCGGACGGAAGAGTACATCTTTGAAACCTAACTTAAGTTCTTGTTCGATACGCATGATAATTTGTCCTGTAATCATATTACGTGTCGTGCGTTTTCGGTAAGCGTTGGCAGACGCTTTACTGAGTTTCGGACACAAAAAAACCGGAGCGTTGGCAGACGCTCCGGTTTTCAGCATTATAGGCTGTGATTTACTAACAGCAAGTCTGATATTTCATTTTTTTTTGTGCTATCCTCTCAAAGATTCCATATCTGGTAAAAGCTTCCCGCCCGTCATTTCCTACTAAATTCATAGTAATTAATAACTTAACAACATATTCACGCAAACGCTGTCGGTTTATTGCGCAAACGTTTCCCTTGCAAATTCGGCGAAAAAATCTTCGATAAGGCAAATTTGTGAAAAAAGTGCCCTTTAATCACATAAAAATCACACTTTTCTTGAATCAAAAAATGCGTTTTTTCTTAAATAATTTCATTTTTTTCTGACTTTTTCGCTTCGAGTGCCGATCTCAGCCCTCTTTCATTAGCCCTGAAATTTATAAAGTACAAAGGCAAGATCGATTAGCACGTTCGAAACTTGGATGAGCGGGGTAAAGTCCACAAAATATGGCAGGTTAGATGCGCTTATTTATGAGAACCCAGCGGATACAAGCCGCTGTTGATAGAGCCTAACAACAACTCGACTAAAGTTAACGAACACGGAACGCCTTTCTTTAGTTCGAACTCATTACTACAGGATCAGATACAAAAATGGCCAAGGGGATTAACCTTGGCCATTTTTATTTGGTTTTCAGAGTGCTCTTATAAGGCGATTCAATTTTCACCTTAAGGTACGTCAAGCCTTTTTCTGAGACATCAGAGCTTCAGCAGTCGCATCTTGAATCGACAAGAACAAGGATGTCACTTGCCCAGTTGGAGAACGCATCGGGTTAAGCGTGACGTTCTGATACATAAAGTCGGCTTGCTGAGTTACTGGCCTCACGTTGCGGCACTTAAACAGATAAGGCCTTTGTTGCCACGTTATGAAGCTACGGCAGCCTAGGTCATAAACCGGTTTTGTTTTAAGCCTAAACCACTCTTCAGGAATTTCAGGGAATAACTCAAAGATCGACTTACCGATCGCATCATGCGATTGCTTACCGCTATGGTGCGTCATGAAGCCATTCCAAACTTGTACCTGAAAGTCACGGTTAATGACCACCAGCCCCATATCGACGTTTTGAACCATGTCTACCATCCAGTGGAACTGTTCAAATTCAGCAGGAAGATTCAGCATATTAAAACTCCTCCATTAGGTAGGCCAATTTGTTGTCTAGAAGAGGCAGAGACTCATCAACGAACATAAATAGAAGATCACAACGGATGGACGTGCCGTCTATGTTGTAGCTGACTTCGAACGTCATGGTCTTTTTAAATGAGCCGCTGGTATTTTCAATCACCGAATCAATCGAGATGTGTTGACCTAGCAGCACAGGAGAGCTCTGGAAGAAACGAACTTCTGATTGCTCCCCTAACCCATTCAAGAAAGAGCCGACTAAGATGTTCGATACATCCATCAACAACTCTAATTCTTCTAGCTGCTCGCTTTCTGTTGGCACCTTCATGAGCTTCTTAAGATCGCTCACACTGGAATCACTCAACAAAACTAGCGCTTCACCTGCAATGCCTTCTCCACTAAAGCCTTGGCAAACACCCGACACTTGGTCGTTATCCGCTAGGTCACGAAGTGCCATGTGCAATTCACTCACTTCGAAGATGTTAACGTTCGGCAGCGGTAGGTGAACAAACACATTAAAGTGACGAGCCAGTGCATCAGCGGCACGGCCTATCGCTACGTTCGCGACTTCCATATAGATATCGCGTCTGCGAAGTATTGGCAGTTCTAAAGCGGTTGGGGTAATGATTTGAGGTTGTTTTGGCGGCTCGACATGCTCACGTAAAATGGCTTTTAGCGCTTCTTTATCGATCGGCTTTTGCAAAAATGCTTTGGCGCCAAGATCCAGCACCTTCTGTTGTGCTTTTGGTTGTATGTCACCAGAAACAACGACAACTGGCGTGGTATCGCCTAAACGTTGCATCTCTTCCAATGTGCCATAGCCGTCTAATTCCGGCATGGTTAGGTCGAGGAACATCAATTTGAATTGGTTTTTAGCGAGCTCTTCAAGTGCATTAAGCCCATGAACAGCAAAAGTTATATCTGCATTTAGAGAACTAGGCAGTGACCGAGCCATCTGCTTCCTTGCTAACGCAGAATCATCACATATAAGAACTGGGAACGACATAAATGCACCACTGACAAATTAAAGCTAATTCGACCGAGTGTAACAGAACATTATGGTATCAGGTACGGGGTGAATGGATTTATGTGCAAATTATTAGTAAGAATGATGAAACAGGTGGGTAAGCTATTATTTCGCATTATTCTTCATGAAAAACAATATGCTACAAAGGTAATAGCCAATCCTTGCTGTTGAGTAATAGCACTATTATATTTAACAGCAGCCTTAACAAGCGGGTTTATTAAGGCTCGACTGACTCATTCATTGAACGGCTTTATGTAGCCATGATAGAGAGCTATCCAACAAAGCTAATGCAAGAGAACTAGAACTGATATGAAGGCCATAAAATCAGTAATGCGAAACGTATGATCACAGCAAATACCAACAACGCGATCCCCAGGCGATACCATTTGTATTCGGCGATGTTCATTGGGATACGCTTGTAGAACATCGTAATCACGCCTTTCCAATCGCTACTGCGTCTTCCGTACTGCATCATGCTCGTCAAAACAAACAGTGCGCCAAGCACTAACATTCCTTTTTCAGCCCAGAACAATCCAACTTCCATTTGTGTATTCCTTGATAAAACGGTGAGCAACTCAAATCATTCTAGTCACCTTTTAGCTCGGTTTCTGTAAGACCAAGGTCTAAATTACGAAGTACGCAATTTAGGGCTTATAGGTCATTGTTGCTAATTGATAGTTCTCGGTCAGCAATACAACGTTTATCGTTCAAGGTTCCATGGTAAAGGCGAGCATCACAAGCAAATCACGTATAAGCATGATTCGACAAATCTGGAGATTGGTTGTTCTTTTGAATGACACGCATCAATTGGATAAGCAGCAGAATACCTGTCACGCCTAAGCCAACACCGATTCCGCCCCAAATCCCTGCCAATTCGAACTTAGGCATCAAATACCAAGCCGCAGGCAAGCCAAATACCCAGTAACCGATGGCAGTCATCACGGTTGGCATAGAGACAATCTTCATGCCTCTTAGCAGGTTAATCGCCAGTAGCTGCCAAGCATCAACAATAAAGCACAAAGCAACGACCCAAATCACAGAAGCCAGTAGTGAAGTCATTGCACCCGTGCCATCGTCTAACTTGAAGATAGAAGCGATCATCTCAGGCCATATAATGAACACGGCCGACAACGCCACACTCAACACCGACACCAATATAAAGCTTTGAATCGAGGTTCTTTTGATGCCTTCGTAGTTGCCCGCGCCATAATCACGGCCTACTAAAATTGCGGCAGCTTGCGAGAAACCGAAGTTGAAGTTCCAAGTAAAGCTTAAACATTGCAGCAAGATTTGGTGCAAGGCTAACGAAGCAATACCGATCGTGCCCGCCATCAAGGTGCCACCGTAAATCAAGCCATGCTCAAGTAAAGCAGCCAAGCCGATAGGTAGACCCATCAACAACAATGGGCTCATCAACTTGATTGAATACTCTTCTGTATTTAGCCAAGGGGCGAACTGCTTAAACTCGTCACGCTTAAATACCCAAACCGTATATCCAACCATCACGATAAATGCCGCGATAGCCGTACCAAGCCCTAAACCTGTTAAGCCCATGTCTAATTGGAAGGTGAGAAAGTAGCTCACTGGCACATTCAGAATTACGGTGATAATCGACATCACAAGAATGGAGCGCACGTTGCCAAACGCACTGGTTAAGCCACGAAGTACCAACAAGATAAGCGAAGGCAACATTACCCACTTCAAAGCATGGACATATTCCATGGCTAAAGTGATCACTTCTGGTGGCTGTTTGGCTGCTTCTAATACCAACGGAGCAAACCAGAAGCTGGCCATTAAGGTCACGCTGAGCACGAATGCCAACATGGTTGCACCTTTCACCGCCAATCTAATTTGAGTATTACCAAACTCAGGGCGAGCTACGCGCTGACCATAAGCAATCGCAATCAAGTTCGCGACACAACCCACGGTGCTGCTCGCAATAATGAAGATGAAAAAGTAGATTGAGGCACCTAAGCCACCAGCCGCAAGGGCTGACACACTGATACGCGACATCATCCAAACATCAGTAAGGACTAAAGCCATAGAGATCAGCTGTGAAATGATCAAAGGGAATGCAAGAGTGAGTATTTTTTTCATGATCGCCTCAGTTAATTTCGCCCAAAATACGATCGATGAGGCTGGCGTTCAATTGATAAATTTGCGACTCTAACATTCCATAAACTCATGCGAACGAATTATGACCCCATATCCTAGCTTGCCATCATCACATAATGGCTTAAAAGCCTTTGAAGCTGCCGCAAGGCTGATGAGCTTTACGCTGGCTGCCGAAGAGCTGCATGTGACACAAAGTGCGATCAGCCGACAGATCAAACAGCTTGAAGATGAGTTAAACGCATCACTGGTTATTCGTAAGCATCGAGCCATAGAATTAACGGTACAAGGTCATGATTTGTATGTGGCTTTGCGAGAAAGCTACGGTAATATCGAAGCTGTTATCGCCTCTTGGAGTGAGCCCAAGCAGAAGCGTATCGTGATCAAAGCGACTCTGAGTTTCGCGACGCGAGTATTGATCTCCAAAGTTCGGGAATTAAACGAGCGTTATCAAGATCATGAGATCGTCATTGTTCCTGTGATTGAGGAAGACGAATCGATTAATAGTAGTGAGTATGATCTACTGATCTTCCACACGCGTTTCAAAAAACGCTATGACAAGGCACCTGACATTACCTTCTTGCGTGAAGAGTTCATGGCGCCGGTTTGCTCTACTAGTTTAACCACCAAAGACACCGACCTTGATTCAATCTTAACCTTGCCAAGGCTGCATCCAACCTTAGATCATCACGACTGGAAAGTGTGGCTGGCCGATGTTGAATTCCCACCAAAGAAACCTGTCAGAAATACCAGCTTCTTGTCTTTAGATATGGCGCTCAGTGCCTGTCTATCCGGTGAAGGGGTTACGGTCACGGATCTGTTGTTAGTTCAACAAGATCTCCAACGAGGCTTCTTGTACTGCCCTAGAAATGCAAAAATCCAACACAGTGCTTGGACTTACTTCATGCACCAGCGTAGTCACACGCCTATCATCAACGACCTTATTGAATGGCTTAGAGAAGAGACAACAAAAGAGATCGAGTTGCTGAAAGTACTCGCACAGCAATATCAATGGTTTGGTGTAATAGAACAGGACAAAGACTTTGGTCGGCTCTTCTAAACTAAGTTATGATTCCTGTTCCCTCAACCGATTGATATTTTTATGCCTTCTTTCTCTTTTTCAATGATCCCTGTTGGGGTTAGGTTCATGATCCTCTCTGCTTTTGGATTCGCACTGATGTCTGCGTGTGTGAAATACATCAGCAACTACGGCATACCTGTATTCGAAATTGTTGCAGCAAGGGCTTTGGTGTCTTTGATCATCAGTTATATCGACGTTAAGCGAAAAGGCATTTCGATCTGGGGAAATAACAAACCTTTGTTGTTTGTTCGAGGCGCAGTTGGTACAGCAGCCTTGATGTGTGTTTACTACGCTGTGACCACTTTGCCATTAGCCGAAGCGACCATTCTACAATACGTTCATCCTGTATTTACCGCCCTACTTGGCGTGTTATTTCTGAAAGAACGCGTCCAAAAATCGACCATGATCTGCATTGCGTTCTGCCTAGCTGGGCTATTAGTGATGGTACAACCAAGTATGAACAGTGGCGCGAGCAGCGAGTTACCGCTATTTAGCATTATGGTGGCGTTATGTGGCGCATTTGGTAGCTCAATTGCTTATGTGATTGTGAGAAAACTTAGCCAAACGGAAGATAGCTCAGTCATCATCTTCTACTTCCCATTGGTTGCGCTACCAATCTCAACAGCTCTTATCTGGAACGACTTTGTATGGCCAAGTCTATTCTTAACCGTGATGCTCGTGTTAGTCGGTATTTTCACTCAGATAGGCCAATACGGTTTGACCAAAGCGATGCAGACTCAAGCGGCGGGTAAAGCTTCGGCTTACTCATACGTCCAGATTGTCTTCTCGGCACTGTTAGGCGTGTGGATCTTTAATGAAATTCCATCGGTTTGGACTTATCTAGGCGGTGGCCTGATTGTGACTGGCGCGCTGATTAATGTGTTTGGCAAACAACTGTTGGTGCCTTTTAAGGCTAAATAAACAACCCAACAACTGAGCTAAACATCAGCTATTGCATAGACCTAAAAAGGGCATTGCGGATTATTCCACAATGCCCTTTTCTATAAATGTTCTCTAACGTGTTTTCATGCCGCTAACCAACTTTAATAAAGCGGCGTATTACGTGATTAACTTGTGGCATTTCGTAACTTGGGATCATCACTCAAATACTCAACAAACTCGATTTCAAAACCTGCCGGATCCACAAAATAGACGTTTTTTCGATAAGGTTCTTCGGCGCCGGGTTTGGCAATTGGGAAGCCCGCATCAACAAGGCGCTGAGTGACACTTTCGATATTATTGGTCACATAAGCGAAGTGCGCGAGGCCAACAGAATGCCCAGCCAAATCTCTATTTTCACCTTCACCGTGATCACTTATTGCTATGTATTGGTACTCGTCGCCAAAATGCAGCCAGTTACGTGGCTTACCTGACCACTCCCCTTTTCCCTCATCACGGACATACCAATGAGGGAACGCCGCTTTATAGAAAGCCAGCATTTCTGGGATATCTTTTACCACTAAATTCACATGTTCAAGTTGGATCATTCTTCTCTCCTTAAAGTATTCTCGTAAGCAACGTTGCATATCCTAATACCTCAAGTTAAGTTGAGGTAAAGCACTAATTTGCATTTATTTCGAGAACGTCTTTAGAGCCCAAATTGTCGTATTTGATGCGATACAAGCTTTAAGTTTAGACGACCTAATCCAATGTGACTCAACTCAACCACAAGAGTTAGCAAACCCATGGTGTATCACTGAGATAAGACGACCCAACAACTGCTTCTTGCTCAATATATACACACATTAATATCCCCTTATTGACTGATACATCAAGTTACAATTCGATTTCATATTAGCCAACAACACTGATCTGGGTTAATAAACTAGTTTCACAATAACCTTATTTTTATTGGGGTCAGATAATTAATAAAAAGGAAGTTAAAGTGAAAAAATTATTAGCACTTGGTATCGCAGCGGTAATCTCGGCTCCAGCAGTAGCCGACCACAACACAATCAATGGTATGGATTTTGGTCCACTCGCAAAGTTAGTCGGCACATGGAAATCAGTCGAAACTGGCGGCGTTGATATTTCTCCAGGCCAAGAAGGCACAGAAGTGGGTGCAGGTGGTCCCGCGGTTACACCATTCTATGAAGTAATGACGTTTGAGGTTGCGGCAGATGCAACCAATGCCAGCGATCAATATCTGGTTGCTCTGTACTACAAACAAGAAGTATTCAGAAAGGCCGACGACTCTAAGTTCCACGATCAACGTGGCTACTTCATCTACGACCAAAAAAATCAGGTCGTCTACAACTCTTACTGCGTACCACGCACCACATGTGTCACCGCAGAAGGCCCTGCTGGCGATACAATGACGTTAGTTGCGTCTAAGCGTGGCATCGCTGAGTCCGAATACATGACGGACAACGCAACCACCACGGGCTTCACGATGAACATTAGCATTTCAGACGATACGCTGACGTACTCTCAAACAACAGGCTTAGAGATCTACGACAACGCATTTGCTCATACAGATTCAAGCACTCTAATTAAAGTGAAGTAGATTCAAATACAAACGCCTTTCACAGCGAAGTGAAAGGCGTTTTTCTGTTGTACTTGTAACAACAAACAAGTTTAACTAGATTGTGTATCAACCTTGGCGTAACGGTTGGCTAGCACTGCACAGTAAAAGATCTGAATCGGGTGATAAAGCATGATTGGTAGTAATATCATCCCTAGATTAGGGTTGTGAGCAAAGATCACCTTAGCCATAGGAATACCTGCCGCTAAGGTCTTCTTAGTACCACAGAATACTGCCGCGACTTCATCTTGATGATTGAATCCAACCTTTCGGGCACTCCATTGAATGCCGTGTACCATCACCATCAATACCACTAAACAAATCACCGCTGACAGCAACAACAGCATTGGTGAAAAGTCGCTCCAAATACCGTGTTCAATAGAGTCACAGAAAGCACTGTAGACGATCAGAAGTATCACGTATTTATCTAACTTATTGACCACTGACTTGTGTTTCTGAGTCCATTCAAAAAGTAACGGGCGCATCAACTGGCCGACAATCATTGGCAATAGCAGCATTTTAGATATAGAGATCACCGATTCCATCAGGTTTAGCTCTGCACCTTCCAACCCCATAAAGAGCTGGATCAGTAGAGGCGTAATGAACACGCCTAAAATACTAGAAAGCGATGCATTGAATATCGCACCCGGTAGGTTTCCTTTTCCAATCACCGTCATCGCGACCGAAGACGAAATCGTACTCGGTAATACGAAGAGGTAACAGAAACCAAAGGCCAGAGCTGCTGGCATATAAGCGACAAAGCCTTGCCCGAATATCACCCAAAGCAGTGGGTAAACTAAGAATGTCGCGCTTTGTACAAAAACATGCAGCTTCCAATTCGAAAGCCCCTCAAGAATGGCTTTGGGAGACAAACCCAAACCGTGTAAGAAAAACACCAAAGCGATGCCGAGAACAGTCACCGTATCGAGATGAAGTACCCCACCCGATTTGCCCCAATCCGGCGTAAAAACAGCAACGACCATAGCCACCACCATCCCTACAAGAAACCATTCCTTTTTCAGTTTTTCTATCATGTTGACACGCACTTTCTGTAGATTCCATTTCAGCCAATAACAAGGCTCCGATGCTATTTATCCTATCGACTCTAATTTTAATTAACCACCATAAACGCAAATTAAGCTCGTCTTTATCTTGAGGGTTAACGTTGTTATTCGAGTTTGTTACGCACGCTTCGCTCTGGATTGAACAGATGTATGGAATGATGATGAAATATTAGAAAACAGCCGTTTATCGAGAAGGTAAGACCCTTTCAGTGATCGGGGCACAGAGGTAAGCCGTAAGGATATGAAAGAAAGACGTAGGCAATCTAAACACCAAAGATCAGCCTATTCTCAAAGATGACGCAGCGGGAGTAACACATGGACAACAGAATCACCATTATTGAATTTCTCAGAGTATTTGAGTTTATTCGCTCTTCCGGTGAGCAACGGGACAACAAATATCTAGTTGGCGAAATGACGGCTTGGCATGATTACGACGGTTACACCTGTTGGCTAAGCTATAAAGACGTCACGGTGACGCTGATGTTTCATTGAAAATTGAGTACGACAACGCTTCAAATTACTCTGAATTTATTGAGCATTGTATGGGTATGCTTGCCACTGAACCTTCTCCATAAAACGCGAACAGACTAACGGCTAACGGAGACAATCATGAACGAAACGGCTTCATTGCTTAAGCGAAGACACCCTTTTTGGCTAGTACTCAGCCTCTCCTTTTTATGGTCTCAAGTATCTGTAGCAGGCATAGGTATGATTGATTTTATACAACCGAACGAACACAAGAATTGGACAGCGACCAACGACGATGTAATGGGTGGCATCTCAACGGGCGGGCTCATTTATCTTGATGATATGAGTCGATTTAGGGGCGAGCTATCGTTAGAAAACAATGGTGGTTTCAGTTCTGTAAAGCGCTCCATTGAATCACCAGCCCATGAAATAGATAGCGCAGAGCTAGTTTTCGTTGGTGATGGTCGCACCTACCAACTGAGGCTCACAACATCGAAAGATGGTAATCGAGTTCAATACAAACACGATTTCGTTACGATAAAGGGAGTGCGGCTTAACAAGGTGTTCCACTTCAATGATTTTCAAGCTGTGTTCAGAGGTCGGCTACTGAACGATGCGCCGGAACTTAAGGCACGAGACATCAAACAAATCGGTTTTTTGATTGCGGACAAAGAGCCCTCGCCTTTTGAGCTAGACCTAATACAGCTTCACTTCAGAACATCGAAACCTATCACATCACCAGAAGCTGACTAAACTGACTAAACTGAAAACAAACAAAAGCCCCTGAAACCTTTTGACTAGCAATCAGATATCAGGGGCTTCTTCTATTTAAACCGTCAACAATTCAAAACAACGGCGGATTAAAACATCAGCAATTAGTATTTGATAGCTGTTTTACCAATCGAGGCACTACTTTCAATACGTTGGTGTGCATCTTTAAGTGTTTCCACACTAAAGCCATTTAGGGTCGAGGTTAGCGTCGATTTAATACGGCCCGCATCAATCAGATTCGCGGCTTGGAATAGGATATCTTGCTGCTTCTGGATATCTTCGGTGTTAAACAATGAACGCGTGAACATCAGCTCCCAAACAAAGCCTGCTGATTTGCCTTGCAGCGCTGACAAGTCAATGCCACCATCAAATTCAACAATCGAACTGATCATGCCTTGCGGTGCGATCAATTCAACCATCGCATCCCAGTGCCCTTTTGTGTCTGCAACATTGAAAATGTAGTCGATATGTTGAATGCCTTGCTCTCGCACAGACTCGACAAGGTTACGGTGGTTCACCACATAATCCGCCCCCATATCCCTTACCCACTGTTCAGTTTCGGGTCTTGAAGCTGTTGCGATAACATTTAGGTTGGTCAGTTGCTTAGCCAGTTGAATCGTAATTGAACCAACACCGCCTGCTCCACCAATGATCAGGATAGACTTTTTCTCTTCAGGACGAACACGCAAGCGGTCAAACAATGCTTCCCAAGCCGTAAGCGTTGCTAGTGGCATAACGGCTGCAGCTTCATCAGAAAGGCTCTTCGGCGCTTTAGCGGTAATACGGTAGTCCACAGCTTGGTATTCGGCATTAGCGCCCATACGAGTTACGTCACCTGCATAGTACACACGGTCACCGACTTCGAAGCCTTCAACGTCAGCACCTTTGCCAACAACTTCACCGACTGCGTCATAGCCCAACACTTTTGGTTGTTCGAGTGTTTTGTCTTTGGCACTACGAATACGAATTTTTGCGTCAGCAGGGTTAATAGAAGTCGCGCTCACTTTTACTAGCAAGTCATTATTTTTTAGTTCTGGCAGACTCGTTTCAAACTCAAATAAGCTGTCTTGCTCTGTAATCGCAAGTGATTGAGTAAATCCGATAGCTTTCATTTTTGATGGTACTGACATAGTGCTTTCTCCTTGAATTAGACGAGTTAATCTTAGTCAATTCTCACTCTAGATAAACCGCCTAATATTTGAATAATTCTCAAATAATTTTTGATAGTGGTATTGCCGTTATCTGAGTAACGCAGACGTCTCACTGCATTGCCAACGGCTTAAAGGCTAAATCAGGCCTTTCTCAATCAACCAATCATGTGTGACTTGATCTTGTGGTTTACCTTCACGGCAAACTTTGTAATCCAGCTCTGCGATGATGTCGTTCGAGAAGCATAGGGAATCCAACTTCTGAATCTGTTGTTCGCTGAACAGATGCTTCTTGTCGTCTCTTAAAAGAAGCACTGCTCTGTCCACTATTCCGAGTAGGCCTTTTGGCTCTTTGAGCTCACGAATATCGTAACGATAGTGCAAAAACTGAGGTTTCCACAGTGGCACTACCACCCACTCTTTGTTTGCGACTGCACTTTCAAAGGCACTGAAACAATCGTCTTCACTGCCAGGAAAGAACTCGTAGCCGGCATCGCTCAGGCCATAATCTTTCATCATCTGGATAGAGAAGCGTGTGATACCAGCGCCGGGGTTGATGCCTTGAATGGTCGAGTTCATTTTCTCGATCACTTCAGCTTTTAATAAATCAGAGACTTCAGAAACCGCCTCTTCAGGCACATAGTCTGGTACGCCCCACAAAGCATAAGGTTCATAATGAAGCCCAAGCTCGATAAGTGGCTCAACTTCTTCAACGCCCGCTTTGTAGATACCGTGACTTGATGGCAACCACGCAGAAGAAAGCATATCCACTTGGCCTGCTTTCAGCTTTTCAAAGTTCTCCTGATGTGGAGAGAAAATACGCTCTACCTCAAAACCCATGGATTTCAATACATTGGCAACCAATGATGCGGTCGTACGGTGGAACGACAAATCCGTTACACCCATTGTGATTTTCTTAGTCATCTTATCCCCCTAGATCGTAGACTTCGTCCATACGATGTGTACTGCGCTACGTTGTCGATATGGAAAAATGATAGTGAGAAAATTACTGATGAAAAACAGCCTCACATTTGAATTATTATCAAATTAATTTTGACAATTAAGTGTTAGAAGCTAACTTAGAAGCAATAAGTAGAGATAACCCATTTGCAGATTATGATGGGGAAATATCCCAATTCCATGTTTAGAACATAATTCAATATAGGTAGATAACATGCTTCTTGAAGACTTACAGGTCATTTTGAAAGTGGCGGAGTTTCGCAGTATCACCGCTGCAGCCACCAACCTCGATATGCGTACTGCCACAGCAAGTGCAGCGGTAAAACGTGTTGAAGCGGCACTCGGTGCGGAGTTATTTGTAAGAACCACGCGCCACCTAAGGCTCTCTTCAGCTGGCGAGCGTTATTTACCGGAATGCGAACAAGCCTTAAAGATGTTGGAGCAAGCGAAGCTCAACATGCGCGAAGAGCTCGGGATTCTTGATGGTGAAATTCGAATTGCGCTTTCATCGGATCTAGGACGCAACCTAATCACACCTTGGTTAGATGAGTTCTTGCTTGAATACCCAAAGGCGACGCTTCGTACTAGCATCAGCGATAGCAATATCGACTTCTACCGAGATTCTGTTGATATGGCGCTGCGTTACGGCTCCCCGACCGATGCCAATATGTATGGTTTTAAGATATGCGATGTGCCGAGGATATTGTGTGCGGCTCCTGACTACTTGGCTGAAATGGGAACACCAAAACACCCGAGTGACTTAGCACAACACAATGGTTTGCTTTACCAACTCCATGACATGTTACAAGACGAGTGGGTGTTTAACGATGGTACTCAAGATCATAAAGTGAAACTAAAAGGAAATCGCGCTTCGAACGACGCAGACCTTGTAAGGCGTTGGTGTATTGCGGGTAAAGGAGTGGCAATAAAATCTTGTTTAGACATGTCACCTCATCTGCTTTCAGGTGAAGTGGTTAAAGTTATGTCTGAGTTTAAGCCGACCCCTACCGAGCTGTGGTTAGTGTGTCCAAGTCGTCAATCCATCACCCCGACTGTTCGTCTACTGAGAGATTTATTCAGAGAGAAGACCGCTGAGATCCTTTCGCAACTGAGCAAACAAGGCATTATAGAAAGCACAACATCTTAAGATTGAATGCCGCTTAAAGATAAGAAACAGAGAGACAAAAAAGGCGTTAGCGAACTTCAATTCGCTAACGCCTTTCATCATTAGAACATCATAGCTTCATGATGAACCTTAATAAGAGTACTTAGCTTAATACTCTTAATACAAGAGCTTAGTTTGACTCGTCTTCAACATCGCAGTCTGCACAGCACTGAAGAGCAATCTCATGTTCGAAGGTGATAGTGTCTTTACCATCTTCTACTAGCTCTGCGATTTCGTCTGCCACTTCTTTTTCATCATCCGCTTCGATTCCGCTTTCTAATTCTTCTTCTGAATAACCAAAGAAGTTAAGCAGTAAGTACTCGCGAGCTTCTTCTTTCGTGCAAACCACGTCTGCAGAAAGATCAGGAGTAACCTCGCCTTGTGCAAGTGTCGCTGTCACTTGTGCGATAGCATCGTCTTTCATCGCAGGCGTTAACCAACCAAGATCAGTACTTACTGTCGTTTTTTTACAGTCGAAGCAAGGCAGTTGGTGAAAGTAGTATTGAAAGGTAGTCATAGGTAAATTCTTCTTTAAATGTTGTATAGCGAGATTATGCGCGTTTTGTAGCAAAATACTATCTCAATCACAACCTGAAACCGCTTCATGCTGAGTATTTTTACCAGCGCCGCGCAAGCTGATGTGATCATTCGATAAAAGCGCTGTTTTACCTATGCTTACTCAGATTTACGCTTGTTTACATTTGTACGGGTAATATATGCCTCATCAAATAATAAGCGTGGTACCTCACAATTGCTTTGGCTCTTGCTTAGTTTCGTCGTTCCAGCTATCAGCTATGAGTTCACGGCTTACTTAACTACTTAGCTACTTAGCTACTTAGCTCGGATTTATTTGAAATAGCTTTGTTTTCAATTAATTTACTTGCACTTCGCTTATTTTGAACCACGCTTATTTAAATCAGCCCTTCTCGGATACCCAATCAATGCTCATCACAAAATATCAAGCCCTTGCCCTTTCATCGGTTGCTTTGCTCGCTACAGGCTGCTCACCATCATCAGATACGCCTTCGGTCAGCAACATCAGTGATTACCAAGGCTCAGCGAGTATTACTCAGGGTGTGGCGACCACCGTTGAATCGAATCTCTTTGAGTGTGCAAACGGACGTAGCCGAGTGGCGGGCGTCGGGGAGATTACGGACTCAGAAGGAAAGGTTTGGACGGTTCCAGCCAAAAACAACTTTTCAACAGGGCCGAAAGCCTTTGATCTTTATGAAGAGTGCTCAAACACCACGCCAAGCAGCCTAGCCGAAGTCGATCAAAGCTCTGTACCGGTAGCTGTTGTGGATCAAGACGGTGAGGAAATAACAGGTTATATTTTTGCCGATAACTATTTCGAACTTTATATCAACGGCAAGTTAATCGCGGTAGACACCGTTCCTTTCACACCGTTTAACTCAAACATCGTCAAATTTAAGGTGAAGAAGCCTTACACGATTGCGGTGAAAGTGATTGATTGGGAAGAAAACCTAGGTCTTGGCAGCGAAGATAACCGCGGAAAGGCATACCACGCTGGTGATGGTGGCTTTATCGCGAGCTTTAGTGACGGAACCGTGACAGGTCCAGACTGGCAAGCACAAACCTTTTATACCTCACCGATTTATGACCTGACTTGTTTGAGTGAAGTGGACGGGAAGCGTCTTTCTGAAAGCTGCACCACGGAAGGAACTGACCACGGTCAAGATGCCTACGCCGCTCATTGGGAAACACCAACCAACTGGATGAACCAAGAGTTCGATTCAACATCTTGGCCTCTAGCATCGGTATATTCAGAAGACGATATTGGCGTGAACAATAAAAAAGCGTACATGAACTTTATCGAAAAATTCAGTGGTGCTGGCGCAAGCTTTATCTGGTCGACAAATGTCGTTCTCGATAATGAAGTGCTACTGAGATACGAAGTTAAGTAGCTTTATTCCTTTGTAAGCAAGCCCAGTCACGAGTATGACTGGGCTTACTACTCAAACAACTTGCTGATGTTTCTAATTCACAGCGAACCTGATCCTAATCTTGGGTCGCTTGATTACGACGAAGTTTGCGAAGTCTTGTTTGCTCCACGCGACTTAGCTTTGTAATTGTGTAACCAGCAACAAAACAACCCGATGCACAAACCCCAAAATGCGCTACCGATTCCCAGTAAATTGGTGCCAGAAGCGGTGAATAAGAAAGTAAGCAGTGCGGGTTCTCTGTAGTGACTGTCTGCCATTGATACCGCAAGGCAATTCATCAAGGTGGGCATCACCGCTAAGCCAGCAACCGCAATGACAATCTCGGAGGGTACGGCGCTAAACAGCGACACAAATGACATCCCCATCACACCAGCTAACAAGTAAAACCCGCCCATACAGATCCCAGCCATATAACGTGTCTTGGGGTTACTATCCGCATTCGGGCCCATACAAATAGCGCCCGTAATCGCTGCAAGGTTATACGCAAAGCCACCAAACGGTGCGAAGATCAAACCTGTTACCCCGGTGGTGGTAATGATCTTCGATGAATCAACTTGGTATCCGTTCGCTTTTAGAACCGCAAATCCCGGTAAGTTCTGTGAAGCCATCGTCACTATAAACAATGGGATACCAACACTAAACAACGAAAAGAACTCAAAATCGGGCGAAATGAACACTGGGGTCGTTAATCCCATAGTCACCTGACTAACATCGAGTTTGCCAAAACCCACACACATGACCAATGCGATGATGAAAATGCTTGGGATCAGTAAATTTCCTAACCGCGCTTTCGCCAGAATAAATACAGCGAGCATGACCGCTACGACTTGTGCCTCTTCCATTAGCGACGTGAACAAACCCAAACCGAATTGCAATAGAATCCCCGCGAGCATCGCTGAGGCAATCGATGTTGGGATCTGTTTTAGGACTTTCTCAAATATCCCCGCCAATCCAACCAACGTGATCAACATCGAACTGAACAAAAACACGGCTACTGCCTGATTCATTGTCAGCCCTTCAAGAGAAGTGATTAACAACGCCGCTCCAGGCGTCGACCACGCTGTAACCACAGGCTTCTTGTAATGAAACGAGAGCAGTATTGTGGTTATCCCCATGCCAATTCCCAACGCCCAAAACCATGACGCCACTTGTTCTTCGGTTGCTCCAGCACTCATTGCCGCTTGGAAAATAATCGCCGCGGCGCTCGCATAACCAATGAAAACAGCGATAAAGCCGGTACTGACGTGAGAAAATTTTAGCTTAGTCATGTTAATCTCTTCCTGCGTGCGTTATAACGTCCATAGACCAAACCTAGCACCGTGCGCTATAACGCACAACTTATTTGTAAAAACTTGTAGAGAAAATATGCAAACAGAAATTAAAGTTGGCGTTAACTTGAAACGCCTTCGCCAAGAAAAAGGCTGGAGCTTAGACAAAACAGCGAAAGCAACAGGCGTGAGTAAAGCAATGCTAGGACAAATTGAACGTGGAGAATCCAGCCCGACAGTCGCTAAGCTCTGGCAAATAGCTTCTGGGTTCGAGGTGTCACTTTCAAGCTTTATCACTGCTAGCCCAAACAGTGAACTGACGAGTTTATTCAGAGACGCAAACGAACTAAGACATGAGGAATACAACATTGGCTTTTTCGTCAGTTTGTTGTTTCCTTTTGAGGAAGCACTAGGATTTGAAATATTCGAACTCACCCTAGCACCCGATTACCAGCATGAATCCGCCCCACATAACGCAGGCGTCACTGAGCACATCTTATGCATTTCAGGAGAGATGGCCGTGATGTTTGATGATGAGTGGCATACGTTACGCGCAGGACAAGCTGTTCGCTTTAATGCTAACCAGACCCATGCCTACAAAAATATCGGTGAAGGAAACGCCGTATTTCATAATGTGATTCACTACCCTAATAACAAGCAATAGTGCCGGTTCTGGCGCTAACAGATGTTTAGCTCTAACCGGATGCTTAACGCTAACGGATATTCAGCGCTAACGAAAGAGCTGGCAGACCACTGGCCAGTATTCACTTAGAACGACTATACGTTGACGACCATGCTGCCATCTTCTGCTTGATAACGCGCCCATAGTTGAGAAAGGTTTTCTTTATTAAGCTGTATCTCTTTTTCTTTCAGAAACGCTTCGTTGTGCAGCTTCGAATACGAGCGCTCAGCAAGGTCACAGCTGAATGTAACGATGGTTTTCCCTTTCCCCATTCTAGCCGCAGCGTATAGCGCGCCTGCTACGTTTAACGACGAACTGCTTCCTAGAAGAATACCGTCATGTTCCGCAACAAGGCGGGATATCGTCACCAAATCCTGATCGGGAAGCGTGATTGCACGATTGATTTTTGCCTGCCTGAAATTTTCAACCGTTCGCATGATCCCTATGCCTTCCGTGAACGAACTTCCCGTTGATTGATAGTGTCCATTACGTAGAAACGAATAAATGCCGGACCCATTTGGGTCAACTAACCAAGTTTCGAGATTGGGTTGCTGCTCAGATAGATAGTGTGAGTTTCCGGCAATGGTTCCACCCGTCCCCACCACTGAAACTAGAGCATCAATATTCCCCTGTGTTTGCTGCCAGATCTCAGGTCCAGTATTTAAATAGTGCGCTCGATAATTACTGAGATTTTCAAACTGATCTGCCCACCAATAACTCTCATTTTCGACACCAATCCGCTTAGCCGTGTGGTAAAAATGTTCAGGGTTTGCAAAAGGACAAGGGTCGACCAATAACAGTTCAGCATTATAAAGCGAGATCATGCGCTCTTTCTCTTGTGCCTGCCCTTTTGGCATCACCACCAACATTTTGTAACCAAGGGATTTAGCGACCAGAGCAAGTCCTATTCCCGTATTACCAGCAGTACCTTCAACGATTGTCATTCCCGGCTTAAGCTTACCGGCTTCTATTGCATCCATAACCAACTGAAGTGCCGCTCTATCTTTAATCGAACCACCCGGGTTCTGGTGTTCGCACTTAATAAGAATCTCACAACCTGATATCTCTGAAAGACTGTTGATTCTAACAAGATCGGTATCGCCAATCAGTTCACTGAGATTGTTTGCAATATGGGCAGATGACATCGCGACTCCATTTATTTGTTGAGGATAAGTGTGTTCATCGATTGGGTTGTCGATGATCATAAGCGTAGCTCTGGGGTCTGCTTAGTCAAGAAGTGCCGGAATTGAAAAGACTCTCATTTTCCAAATAGCAATTATAATTAGGGGTGACCGATTAGATTGAGGGCAAAAAAATGTTTCTAAAAGAGAAAAAAACCGGTGACCTCGTTGATGTAACTGAAATGACCAAATTAACCAACTTATTTCAAGACAGTATCGAAGGTCGGTTTCAAGCAGGCGAAGAACAGCAAGACCCTGAGATGTTTAAAAAGTCCGAACTGATGTTTATGTCAGGGGAAGAGTTACCTCGATGCTGGACAGATCCAAACTACCGCTCAGGGACTAAATAACCTTAGCGCTTCCAGAGCACCCGATGAGTCGCAATTTAAGCTCTGTTCTAAAACTGTTTCACGATCGCCTTGTAGGCTATCCCCCTGTTAAAACATTCAGACGCATCTTTACTAGACACAAAAAGCGAGCCACTTGGGCTCGCTTTTGATTGTCTTTTTCTTGCTTAGACTTCAGTTCAGATTACAGAAGTTCTACCGACTGTTGAGCAATCACGAATTCTTCGTTGGTTGGCAAGCTATTATAATCGCACCTATTAACACGGGTTTGGACAAAAGTCAGTTAGGGGCGATGCTCTAAATAACCCTCTATTCATTACTTGATGTATTCTGACCGAACCAATCCCCCCACTAAAGTGTAAGTCAATGATAAACCCCCTATGTCATCACCGCTCTAACCATCACAAGGGATCAGATCGCAGAACTCCGAAAAGGTTCAACTGATTTAGGCAACAACGCCATGTTCACTCTAACGACTTGAGTTTCCGTCAAAATCATCAGATTTTTCTTTGAAGGGAGTATATATTGATGCGACTGAATGCATTGTGAGGAGAATAATATGTCAGTTCTGGATTATCAAGATGCTTCGAAAGAAGAGCTTCAAGAACTAGAAAACGAAAGGCTTGAGCTACTGAACGACTTTAAAGAGCAGTTGGCAGTGTTCTGTGATTACCTAAAGGTTGACTTAGACCAGCAAGCGACCTTGAAATCACTAGACACCGCAACAGCACTCACGCTTTCCTCTCCACGTTATATTCCTGCACAAAAGGGAATTTTAAAAATCTCAGCTCAAGGCTATTTAAGTATAAAATTGGTTGAGAAAGTCAAATCAACCACTACAGACATTGTTAAGGCGCTAGCCAAAAAAATTGCAGACTCTTCCCCAAAACTGCCATGCAATGACATTGCACTTAAAGGTTCCGTTGATTCCATCGCCGCAAAGCTGACTCAACGCTACTTGTTTGGCCATAGACGCTTTTATGACGTTGAACCAATTCCAGAAGTCCCAACATTGAGGAACGACGACTTAAGAGCTTTATGTGAACGTCACCTTCTCGATCGAGTAAAGGAGCGTTATACGTCTCACTACCACCGCTATAGATTATGGGACGGAAGAGCCATCGATTTATTTTCTAGCTACCTGTTTAATGTCAAAAGTGAAGAGCATAGTTTCTTTGATTCTAAGAACTTAATTCATCTTCTGAATAACACCCCTGCGCCAGTCAAAAAAGAATGGTTTAAAGATGAATGCATCGAATGTTGGGAAGCGCTTTATGCAGATGGCCCACGTTATGCGTATACCGAGCTTGCCTACCCTGATGAGAGTGGTGTCATTTTTGAAGAATACGTACCACTAGACATGGTAAGTGAAGATGTATGGGATTCGCTTTATGAGCGCTATAAAAACAAACTGAAAGAACATGTCGAGTTCGCCCAATAACTCTTGTGTGTCTTACCTCTAATCAAAATTAAGCAAATAATTGTCAATAAAAGGAACAAAGAAAAAATGACCGCGACAATTTCAGTCAGCAAAAGTGCGATATTTGAGCTAATCATGGCTGGTTTAGAAGCTTATGCTGTAAAACATCAGGGCAGCAAGAGTATTTCTGTAGAAACCGCCGCTCACCTTTGGGGGTACGTGAACAAAACACATCCATTTAAATGTACGATAAATCATGTCTCTGTAGAGACGTCTGCAAAGCGAAAGCGCTCTTCAGTTGAATTTAGCTCTGAATCTCTTTTGATTAAAAAAGACATCGCGAAAGTGTTCGGAGACCAGTATCAATATATAGGAACCGCTCATTCTCACCCTTATTTGCGGGAAGAAAACATCGATGCCGCAAGAATTAGAAAAGACAAGTTGTATGAATTATCTGATGCTGATCATAAATGTGAGATTGGATATCCCGAAATTGAAGTGACTGGTAAATCGTACAGTGTAGCTTTGGTACTAACGGTTCATTCGATGCTTAAGGCTGATGATAGAAAAGATGGAACAAGCTTCGGAGAACCACTTATCGAGTTTTCTCTCGGCAATATCAAATTCTGGCTGTATGGCCGAGTTTTTGAGCATAAATCGAAGTCATCTTTGAGCGACGAGGAACGTCATTCTTATGAACGTTATAAGTTGGCCCTAAGTAATGTTCCCAACGATAAAATAGTTCCTGTGCCTCTAGAGACTGTGTTAGAAAGTGGTGTTTTTATAGATACATTGTGCAAAGACTTTGGCAGATTGAGGTTTTTAGATAATGAATCAGAATATGATTTAGCCACTGTTGCAGAGCGTAGATGGGGATAACGTTTCTGGCGTAGTCTCAGCTTACGCTTGTTTTGTTAGCGGCACTGGTTCAAGTGCTGCTATATGGTCTAAGATGTTTCACACTCTAAGTTAGTAGTTCTAAGGCGCTTTTGTCCCAAAGCATGG
Organism: Vibrio sp. 10N.261.51.F11; assembly: GCF_041471665.1. Classification (NCBI taxonomy): domain Bacteria; kingdom Pseudomonadati; phylum Pseudomonadota; class Gammaproteobacteria; order Vibrionales; family Vibrionaceae; genus Vibrio; species Vibrio sp. 10N.261.51.F11. The sequence goes on from NZ_JBFROW010000068.1 coordinate 87,870, forward strand.
CGGCATAACACATCTCTGGACAGAAATCATTTAGACTATTTACTTAAATCGGGAGTCACCGGATTAGTTCAGGTATCTAAAACTCCA
>NZ_JBFROW010000069.1:0-35994 GCF_041471665.1 Vibrio sp. 10N.261.51.F11
GATAAAACGTTTTGATATTCATCAACGAGTGCCCACACAGATTGATAGGTTTAAATTGTTAAAGAGCTTTGCTTATCGAAACTTTCTTTTTACAAAGAAACCCTTGAAAGCGGACGTGAATTCTAGCGATTTAATCTTAAGTGTCAAACACTTTTTAAAATTAATTTGTTTCGAACTTTCCGTCTTACTGATTACCGCTGAAGCCTTGTGGCGTCTGCCGTGTCAGTGAGGCGGCATTATAGAGATCATCGTAAACATGGCAACCCCTTTTTTGATAAAAATTCAAAAAAGTTGCTTAAGTGTCTACTTTTACGTCAAAAGCGTCTTTCACAGGTCAAAGCTCATACAATTACAGGCATATCACTTAAAATTTTGCGACTAAATCTTTCGAAAATACCTCTATATCTAGTTCAATACTCCATTTATCACTCAGCTCTACGATGTTATCTAGCGACTGCTGAACCGTTTTTATCGTCAACGTATTATTGTCTAGGTCGTATACCTGTTTTTGCGTAGTGTAATAGAAGTAAAGGATAGTCAGCGCGTCTCGGTCGCCTTGTTCCGCTTTTGGCTGAATGCGCTTGAGCTTACGATAGATTTGATTGTGGATTTGTTTCAGGTTCCAAACATAAAGCGCTTCTTTGAAATACTCATGCCCTTTCACTCGGCTTGCGATAAACGCATTCAAAGCGACAGATAAGATCACCCCAAGTACGTTCAAATGAAAGTTCCCTGTCGATTCACCAGTAATTGAAGTCGCCGAGCCAAACAATTCGATCAGAATGGTGCCGAATACAATGGCAAACAATGCAAGTGACCCAACTAATGACACCAACAACAGGTTCATCTTCTTTCTATATTCTTCTTTATTAATCTTCTGTAACTTCACCGACAGCTTCCTTATGTAAGTCACTTTATAATTTTGCGCATACTATCTATGTAAACATTGGTTCGCTTCAACCCTTACCGTCTTGTAATGTGGTCATTCTCTATTTAATACGCAGAGTTCTTCTGGTTGGCGCTATACGCAACTCTATTTGACTTCATTAATAGAAAAGAGTTACATACCGCCACAATTTTGGTTATTCATCAATTCATGTTGATAAAGCCCGTTTCGCTTTATCACATACTGACAAGGTACATTCCATGCGTTCATTTGTATTACGCGCTCGCGCAGCCCCTACAGAGAGCAAACTTATCTTAGAAGGTGTTGGGCAAGATGCTCATACTGAGATTCTGGCTCATACTCTGATGAACACGATCTTCGTTGCTCAATCTCACCGTGAGAATGTCACCGTACACCTTGTATTAGAAAGTACTAAAGACTTTTCACGTACGATCACTTTCGATTCAAATGAGATCACCAACATTGGTGGCTTTCATGAATCCGCATTGTTATCAGCGGTAGTAAGAGCGGTTGATGCTTCTCAAGGTATGACCAAAGAGCAGACTCGTCAGGTTGAACCGGGAATCGTCGTTCGCACTATGAGCTTTGAAAAACTAGTCAAAGAACTGGCTGAAGACCACCAGCTATACATGATGGATAAGAAAGGTGACTTTATCCGTGATGCAGAGATTGCTGAAAACCCATGTTTCCTTCTTACTGATCACATCCCTATGCCGAAGAAAAGCTACAACAGCTTAAAGCGCTTAGGGACAGAAAAAATCAGCTTAGGCCCGAACATGCTGTTTGCTTCTCAGTGCGTTGTATTGATCAATAATGAGCTGGATATTCGCGGTTTCTAGCCTCCGGACTGATAAGCTAAACAAAAAAGAGCTCAACTATGTGAGCTCTTTTTTATTATCTATCTCTTTGTATCAATGGTGTTATCTCATAATCAAGCCTGATTAACCAAAGATGAAGCTGTATAGGAAGCCTGCACCCATCGCCATGCTTAGGATAACGAATAGGAATGCTGCAATCATTTGGTTCTTGAAGATTGATTTAAGCAGGATAACTTCCGTCAAACTTGCACCTGCACTACCAATGATCAATGCCATAACTGAACCCAGCGCCATGCCTTTCTGTACTAGAGCTGCACTTAGTGGGATTACCGCTTCAGCACGAATATACAGTGGAATACCAATCACGGCTGCTACTGGAATCGCATACCACATACCTTCACCAGCGTACTGTGCAATAAGGTCTGTAGGAATGAAGCCGTAGATGAATGAACCAATCGCGATACCCATCATTAGGTAAGGGAAAACTTGTTTAAAATCTTTCCAAGTTGATAACCAAATTCTCATCCAACGGCTAGGTTCTTTCTTCTCTACGATTTCAGCTGTTGCGCTTCCATCCGCTGAACAGCATGAAACCGTTACTTGTGGCTCTTCTTTTTTAGAATCGCAGCAAGATGTCTCTTTTGCCATTACTGGTGCAGGTTCGCCACATGCACTTGTACCACATGAAGATTCCGCTTTAACCGGTGCTGCTTTCTTAGGATCAGAATCACCACAGCTAGTGCCACAGCTTGAAGCTGAACCTGTTGATTCATACGCTTCAGGTTTTACGTAACGCTCAAAGCCAAGCTTCTCAAGTGCGTAACCAGCCACTACAGACACCGTCATTGCTACAAGGAAGTAGAACACAGCAACTTGCCAACCGAAGGTAATCACAAACAAACCAATGATCACTGGGTTCAATAGTGGGCTACCAAATAGGAACACCATCATTGGACCGAAACCCGCTCTTGCACGCAGCAATCCTTTTAAGAAAGGAATGGTCGAACATGAACAGAAAGGTGTAATTGCACCCAGTAGTGCTGCTACTACATAACCCTTACCATTACGTGAGCTCAGGATAGATTGAATCTTTTCTGGTGTAAGGAACTCTTGAAGAATCCCAACAATGTAGCTGATCGCTAAGAAAAAGATAATTAGCTCTACTGCTAAGAAAGCGAACATATCAAGTGCGTCTTTCAGCATTGTTAACATTTCATTGCTCATAATTAACTCCAAACTGGATTGAAGGTCGGGCTCTATGAGAAAAGTAACCAATCCTTAATTTCGAACATTCTCGAATTATAGAAATAAACAGCTCCAGAACAAGCATTATTTCGATAAAAATCGAAATTATTTTCGAAAACACAGTTTTTCAATAACTTACACAGACACCGTTTTTAAATTTGAATTCGACATACATTTCGACTAACATCGAAATTAAATCTTGAGGAGTTAATATGAACTTAGAAGTCGTTGCGAAAGCACTTAAAGAGTTGGGGCACCCTATTCGCCTAACCATTTATAAGAGTGTCGTTAAAGCTGGCTACCAAGGCATTGCAGTTGGCGGCCTACAAGAAGAGCTAGGCATTCCCGGTTCTACCTTGTCTCACCACATATCAAGCTTGGCGTCTGCGGGCCTAATCAGCCAAAGACGAGAAGGAAGAACTCTATTCTGCGTGGCGGAGTATGAGTGCCTAGAAGGTGTGATTGATTTCTTACAAGACGAATGTTGCGTAAATGAACAGTGCAACTAATGCACCTTTGAAGCTCGAACAAGTCTGGGCCGAGTATCAGCAAGCATTAAAGTCATTCCTGCATTCAAAGGTCAACAACTCTGCGGATGTAGACGACTTGCTCCAAGATATCTTGATTAAGACCTATCAGAACTTAGATAAGGTACAAGATGCTAGCAGTGTTAAGGCTTGGCTGTTCCAGTTAGCCAACAACACCATTATCGACTTCTACCGTAAGCATGCACGCCAACAACGTGATAGCCAAATTGATGCTGAAGATCTGTGGTTTACCGATTTAGACCACGACTCTGAATTTAAGCAGAAACTTTCATTGTGTATTGAACCTTTTATTCAGGCATTGCCAGAACAAAGTTCATCGCTACTGCTTGCGGTCGACATCAAAGGCCAAAGCCAAAAAGAGATCGCAGAAGCGCAGAACGTCAGCTATTCAACGGTTAAATCCCGCGTGCAAAAAAGCCGTGCTGATCTTAAGAACCTGTTTGAAGAGTGTTGTAACTTGTCCCTTGATCAACAAGGCAATGTGATTGATTGCGAGCTTAAGCCGAACGCCAGCTGCGGCAAGTGTTAATCGTTACATCGAATCCGTTATTTCAATAGAACAAAGCCAGCAATTAATGCTGGCTTTGTTGTTTTCATAATCTGCAAATCACTCTTTACTTAAGCAAATCTAGAGCTTGAGCGAACCGAACTATGCTGCTTCCGCTTTTACCACAGGTTGATAGCGCCCCGGTTTATGATTCATTGCTAGAATCAAGTTGGTGACTATCGCACCAAGCACAGACAGAAGAACCAATGACACATCAACAATGAACAGAGAAAGCACAACAATCGTGCAGTCTAATGCCATCTGAACCTTACCTGCTCGAATTCCAAAACGTTCTTGTAAGAACAACGCCAGAATGTTGAAGCCACCTAAGCTCATCTTGTGACGGAAAATCACCAGCATGCCGGTACCAATCAAGCCACCACCAAGTAAAGCTGCATACAATGCATGAATTTCGGCAATTTGAATCACGTGATACAAGTGATCCACGGCGAACGAAACAATCGAAACCGCGATAAACGTATTGATTGTGAAGCGCCAGCCCATACGAGCAACCGACAAAATATAGAAAGGTAAGTTAAGTGCGAAGAATACTTGGCCAAAGCTCAAATCTGTTACTTTGGTAATGAAGATCGCTAGACCAGCCGTGCCCCCAGTGAGCAAACCGACTTGGTTGAAAAAGATAACGCCGAGTGAAACCAATGCGCTACCTAAGATCAGTGCCAGTAAGTTTTCGCGAAGATTATGATCTTTATCCATGTGAATGACTCTCCCTGAATCTTTTAACATCGCGTTTCAGTAGTCTTGAAACGATTTATGCCCAAATTTACGATGTTTGACAGATAAGTCGAGTGAACGAGCAATGTTGCTTAGTGATTAGTTTGTATATTAGTTTTTACAGCTTTGTGAAACTTTAAATTAAACAGCTAGTTATAAGCCTTAATTTAGACTTTCATTCTTAATTAGATACTTGTTTCTATTAACTAACGAGCTTCAAGTTTTCTTATTTATTGAGCGCGTTTTATACCAATTCCAATCAAGCGACAATCTATGCATAAAACGCATAGACTACATCACAAATGGTCATTTGATACATACCCGACTCATCACTATGATGCGCGACTTCTTACAACATTGAGCGCATGTCAACACCGTATGTTTTCACAATCTCTTTTTGCCCAACTTGCCAGAATGACGTTATTCCTCGTCATTAGTTTGGTTATTGTGCATCACAGTCAGCCATTGATTGATCTCTTGGCTCAGCATGCCGTAAGCAGTGGTTGCCACCAGCAGTCAGGGCATGATCATTCTGGGCACGAACATCACCATGAGATGACTGACCAATACATGTCAGCGCAAGACCACTCACATCACCACCATTAATTTAAGAGTATTAGAATGAGCATTTTCCGTTTTCCTTTACTGGTATGGCTAGGGATAGGCACACTTATTATCAGTCTAGGGATCAGACAATCATTCGGCATTTTCATGATGCCAATTTCAGAGCATTTCGGCACGGGTCGAGAGTTTTTCAGCTTCTCTATTGCTCTACAAAACTTATTGTTCGGTGTGTTCCAACCTTTTGTTGGTATGGCCGCTGACAAATGGGGAGCAAGACGCATCATTATTGCTGGCGCATGTGCTTACGGTTTGGGTTTACTTCTTACCTCAATTTCTACCGAATCGAGCATGCTTTACGTTTCGTTAGGCGCACTGGTTGGTCTTGGCTTGAGTGCGACAAGTTACGTGATCGTGCTTGGCGCAGTAGCGAAAGTTGTACCAGCAGAGCACGCGGCTAAGGCGTTTGGCTTAACCACGGCTGCAGGTTCATTTGGTATGTTCGCGGTAATTCCGGGCGCACAATACATGCTGAATGAATTTGACTGGCAGAGTGCGATGCAAGTGTTTGGCGTACTGTGTTGTTTGATGATCTCTTTTGCGCTGTTCATGCGAGCGCCTAAAGCAGCCTCAAACAAACAAGCGCAAGCTGAAGAGAACCAAACACTCAAAGAAGCGTTGTCTGAAGCGTTTGCTCACAAAGGTTACTGGTTGATTCACGCGGGCTTCTTCGTGTGCGGTTTCCACGTAATGTTTATCGCAACGCACTTACCGAGCTATTTAGCAGATAAAGACCTACCCGCGAGCAGCGCTGCAATGGCACTGGCTTACGTTGGCATCTTCAACATCTTCGGGTCTTACTTCTGGGGTGTAATGGGCGACAAGTTCAGCAAACGCCACGTTATGTCTGCACTGTACTTAGTGCGTACTGTGGTTATCGGTGCGTTTGTTACTCTGCCTGTGACTGAATCAACCGCGGCTATCTTCGGTGCGGCAATTGGATTCTGTTGGTTGGGTACGGTTCCGCTAACGTCTGGCTTAGTACGTCAGATCTTCGGTGCCCGTTACCTATCAACGTTGTACGGTTTGGTGTTCTTTACTCACCAAGTGGGTAGCTTCTTAGGCGCTTGGGTGGGTGGTCGTATATACGATTACTACGGTTCTTACGAGCCAATCTGGTGGTCAACGGTGGTACTGGCATTTGCAGCAGCACTTATCCATTTACCAATCAATGACAAGCCGATTGAGCGAGTGAAATTGGCAATGGCTTAACGTTTTATGCTGACTCCCCCACTAGCGTAAACAACAAGTCGTTCCAATAAAGCGAGTGAGTATTGAAAGGAAGCATCCTGAGATACTCACTCGCTTTTTTGTTGGTCGCGATAATAGAAACTATAACTAGCGAAACTGGCATAAAGCTCACTGAATAATAAGACTATTCTCTTGGTTTTCATTTATAGTATCCACCCGCTCCTTTAAAACTAATCCGCAGGCTTATGGAATACATGGATCAGACTGTCCTTATCGCAATGGCACTTATTTTTGTCGGCTCATTTGTGCAAACCGCAATCGGCTTTGGTTTGGCCATTGTTGCAGCTCCACTGCTGTTTTTGGTCTCTCCTGATTATGTACCTGCACCTATCTGTTTAATCGGTCTGTTTATCTCGTTATTCAACGCTTTTAAACATCGAGCAAATATCTCTATTGGCGGATTAAAAATCGCATTGCTGGGCCGTATTCCTGGGTCACTGGCAGGTGGTGCTTTGTTGGTGATGGTTTCAACGAGCGTGTTATCACTATGGTTGGGCTTATTGGTAGTATTTGCCGTGATTGTTAGCCTATTGCCCTTTAGACTCGAACCAACCCCAACTAAGATGGGTATTGCGGGGTTCTTTTCTGGGTTCTTTGGCACCAGCTCGGGTATTGGTGGTCCGCCGATGGCACTACTATTACAACACCAAGATGCCAATCAGCTTCGTGGTAACCTTTCTGCGTTTTTCGTGTTTAGTTCGATCATTTCGTTGGTTGTACAGATCCCAATTGGCTTCTTCACGCTACACCACTTGATCATCACTATACCTTTGCTGCCTGCTGCTTGGTTGGGTTACAAAGTGGCGTTAATGACGACACAAAGCATCCCTAAAGAGAAGATACGCATTGGTTCATTACTGCTATGTTCTCTCAGTGGCTTTACGGCAATCTGGCAGGGTTTAGCTGGCTAGTTATTGGCGATAAAGACAAGAAGAAGAAAGACATCTTAGAAAACCAACACAAACACCCAATAGATAAAAGGACGCTCTATGACTTACGACGAATTCAACGCATTCTGCGAGTCACTGCCTGCAACCAGTTATGTGATGCAGTGGAATAACTCGCACGTTTGGAAAGTGGGTGGCAAGGTGTTTGCGATTGGTGGTTGGGGACCGAAAGATGAGCCTGCGTTTATCTTCAAGGCGTCCGATCAGAATTTCGACTTTCTCAAAGAAGAGCCGGGCTATAAACCCGCACCCTACTTTGCTTCACGCGGTATGAAATGGATTCAGCTGTTTGAAAGCACGCCACAAAGGGATGAGGAGCTGAGATACTATCTCATTGAGTCACACCGAATTGTGTCCTTAGGTCTAACCAAAAAGAAGCAAGCAGAGCTAGGGCTCAATCAGTAGCGTTTATTACGTACTGCTAATCTGAGCCCTTCTTTTGCAGTGAGGACGGATCCCTAAGAAGTCTGTTTCAAAAATGCAGGTAAATAGCGTTCTATTTTTTGCTCTGAGATAAGCGGCACCAATAAATAGATCAAACCCGCAAAGGCAATAGATCCGGCTAAGTCTTCTGGTCGATGCATGCCAAGCCAAACACGGCTATAGGCGACACCACCAGCCCAAACCAGTAAACCGCCGACTAGATAAAAGCGTTTCGCCTCTAGGAGAAGACCACCAAAGAACGCCAAACACACACCGACGAAAATCATATGTCCAGATGGGAAAGAGTAGTCAGTTTCACCCAACCAGTGACGCGTTCGCCACTCGCTGACCTTATCTTGTACAGACTCAATCGCAGCATTCTTTTCAACCAATGGTAATTCGTAAAACACTTCCGGCATATCAACCACTTCCTGCGTCACCAAATACTCAGAATAAGGACGAGGGCTCTCAGTGGAATGCTTTAAGAAGGTTTTCGCTGCAAAGCTAAGCACCAACAACAAGCCGAGCTGCAGACAAAGACTGACTAACTTCGCTTTGGAAAACTTCATCGTGAACAATACTAAAGACAAAATCGCTAGTGTTACCAAGAACCCTTGATTGCCCGCAGAGTAAGTCACAAACGTTATGAAGGCGCCATAGAAAGGCAAAACAGCACTTCCAAGGTCGAAGTCAGATCCAAAGATCAAAAAGGGTATGAGGGAATACAAACTTAGAACGAGCAGTAATAAGCCTTTGGATTTGTTAGAGAACAGAGAAGTCATGGCTAAGATCTTTTAGATAAAGTGGTCGGATGCTATCGCAGCTTAGCATCGTCAATATCAATTTTATGTCAAAACGGTCAGTCAGCCGTCATGGTGTAACAATATTCGATTAATGGACCTCTTGAGTATTGATTCGGTGAACAGCCACGCCAGCACCAATAATGTTCAACATCCATTTATGTTCATAGAGATAGCAAAAACCACTGAAACCAGACGAGACAAAGGCATCATCCCATTAATAGACTACCGGACGCGTTCTGCTGATAAAGTGAACACTTACCGGATTATAAGGCCAGAATCTTAAAAACTTTGCTGTCAGTCCTTTAAATCCACTATTGAAAGGATTACCATCTGGTCTGCTTTCAAAAGCAAAACAGATTATTAATTTTTATTCTCAGGGCGGGGCGAAATTCCCCACCGGCGGTATGTCCTTAGCAAAATCTAAAGATAAGCCCGCGAGCGCTCGATTCGTCGAGGTCAGCAGATCTGGTGAGATGCCAGAGCCGACGGTTATAGTCCGGATGAGAGAGAATGAAAACACACTCGTTTAAGTTGGAAAGGCGTACCCGCGTGAGTTGGGTTCGTACCTCCAACTTAGGCGGGTGCATTTCGTTTTGGATAAAACCATAATGAACCGACTTGTAATGAGTTGGCTTTGTTGTGCTCGTTGAGATCCCTCATACAGCCCTGATTCTGGTGATATTTTAGGAGTTTAACCATGAATCAGTCTTCACTACTTGCCGAATTTGGCGAACCAATCACTCGCGTTGAAAACGCACTGCAAGCTCTACGCGAAGGTCGTGGCGTACTTTTACTTGACGATGAAGATCGTGAGAACGAAGGCGACATCATCTACTCAGTAGAACACCTGACGAATGCTCAAATGGCGCTTATGATCCGCGAATGCAGCGGCATTGTGTGCCTGTGTCTAACTGACGAGCAAGCGAACCAACTTGAACTTCCACCTATGGTTGTTGATAACAACAGCGCAAACCAAACAGCGTTTACCGTAACTATCGAAGCGAAAGTTGGCGTAACGACAGGTGTTTCTGCCGCTGACCGTGTAACTACGATCAAGACAGCTGCAAACCCAACGGCTAAACCTACTGACCTTGCTCGCCCTGGCCACGTATTCCCATTGCGTGCTCGTAAAGGTGGTGTACTTGCTCGTCGCGGCCACACAGAAGGTACAGTAGATCTTATGCAAATGGCTGGTCTTCAATCTGCCGGTGTACTTTGTGAAGTAACCAATCCGGATGGTACGATGGCAAAAGCGCCAGAGATCGTTGCTTTCGGTAAAATGCACAACATGCCAGTACTGACCATTGAAGACATGGTGATGTACCGCACTGAGTTCGACCTTAAGCTTGCATAACGTTTAGCCCTCAATGCTAAACACTTAGTCGTTAAGTCAACTACACTGCGAAGTGAACATTGAAAGGCCTCACTCTTACTGCTTTTAGAGTTAAAGCATATAGGGTGAGGCCTTTTTAATTTCCGTAGCTTGAAACGAGCCTGAAATGGATCGCCAAAGTGTCTCTACTTACCGAAACCTCCCCAACCTATCGTTAGAAAAGCGTAACCTCTCAAAAAATCCTGCAAAATATGAGAAACATTCACTCGAATGGTGAAGTCATGCACCATGATTGATCATCCATAATTTGAGAAAAATCATAAATCAATGAAATATAACACTTATTTATTTTGGCATGGTGTCTGCACTACCACTAAGTAGGTATACAAATATTAGGAGTTGAATATGTTTGTAGTTATTTCAGTGGGTTTATCCCTATTAGTACTTGCAGCCCTGTTTCATTTCTCAAGGAAGAGACAAACAGCGCTATCACACAGGTTTGAAACCTTAGTTCTGCTTAGAGAATTATTGTTGTTATCACGCAAACATCGCGCGGCAACGCACTATGCTCTAGCTTATAAGTTGTCTAGCGACTCGATTCGCAAAGTGAACGAGATTTACGACAACATACTTGAAGTATCTGAACTGCTTCAGTCCCATGTGTCGTTTGATAGCCGCCCTATGTATCGCATCTATCACCTCAAGCTCATCGCCATGCACAGCGACTGGCAAAACCGTAGCTTGGTGCGTAACCAATCGATTCATGGCAAAACAATTCGCCATAGCATGTTCTTGATGGATGAAGTAATGATCATCTGGCTAATTCAGTCTGAGCGTGAAGACATGAGCCGTGAGTACCACATGAATTGGCAACAGATCTTAGATTGCATGGAGATCCTGACCAAATTACGAATGTGTATCCCTGATATGGAGAAGCCTGAGGAGTATTTGAGATTCAAATTCTACGCCTCTCAGACACACAGAAAACTCAACCAGTTATCGATTATCTGCCCTCTTAGTAGTGGGTCACCGGTTTGTACGCGAGCGATGCATGCACTCTCAGAGATCGCATCAAGTAACGAAGCGACCCAACCGGCAGATAGCATGTACGAATTAACCAGTGATATCTCTAGCGTCGTGTCGCAAGTTTACGACCAAGTATTATCCGACATTACGAGAAGCTTGTATCAGCCTTTACCAGACATCAACGAAAAGGTGATAAATACCCGATTATCCGTACACCATTACATGTAAAGACTTCGTGAGAGGAGAGCGTGCTGGAACTCTGAATTATTGAGTTCAAATCCGATATCACCATTGATATCGGATTTTTGTATTTATGGGCTTTTAATTTTTGTCGCTATGTATCATTGCCTATGAAGTTTCTAACATCATTAGACCTGATATCGCTAGACCAAGCTTCTGCCGCAAAATCAATGAACTGACGAACTACAGGCAGCTGATAACTACGAGACAAATACACCGCCCACAGCACACTACTCGGTGAAACAAAATCATCCAAAATTCGTTTCAATTTACCATCCGCAATCAATGGATTCGCTAAGTCACAAGGTAAGCGAACTATTCCTTTTCCATGCTGTGCGGCGCGAGTTAGCACTCCAACATCATTAGCCTTGATAGTGCCAGACACCTCAACTGAATAGTGTTGATTGTCCTTAACAAAATCCCACTTAGAAACATTCAAGTGACGAAAACAATTGTGTTGTCGAAGCGCCTCGACCGTTTCAGGTTCACCATGTTTGTCTAAGTAGGCTTGCGAGGCACACACCACTGAATCAATAACCATTAGCTTTCGTGCAATCAAACTATCATCAGGTTGATCGGTATAACGAAGTGCAATATCGATCCTCTCATCCACCAGCTGAGTAAAGCGGTCTGAGGCAAACAGTTCGACCGTGATATTAGGGTGGCGCTCGGTGAACTGTTCGACCACATCCAACAACATGTGCTGAGTTAAACCAATCGGAGCTGCAATTCGAATGGTTCCAGAAAGATCATCGGTTTGATTGAGTGAAGTAACTTCTAGCTCAGCGGTCTCATGGAGGATTTTCTCACAGCGCTGCAGAGCGATTTCCCCTGCCGCCGTCAAGCTCACCTTTCGAGTCGTCCTATGTAATAGCCTCTGCTTCAGCCACCCTTCTATCTCTTGAACATGACGTGAAACCTGCAACCTACTCATGTCCAAATGCTCAGCTGCTTGGGTGAAGCTGGCACAATTCGCAACTTCGACAAAGCTACGCATTGCCGTCAACCTATCCATCACACTCTCCTTGAACTATTTCGCAGCTAATCGAATCTTATTAGATCACTATATAGATACAATCTACATCATTTTACGATATTTATCGCAACCTAGTGAGCTATTAGACTGCAATGGCTGTCGAGAAAACGACTCAATAAATTAGATAATTGGAGAGACATTATGAAAATTGCAGTATTAGGTGCATCAGGTTGGATTGGTAGTCACATCGCTCAAGAAGCTCAATCTCGTGGTCACGAGGTCGTTGCTGTTGTAAGAGATTCAAGCCGCGTGGAAACCAAAGGCATTGAAGTTCGTTCATTTGATTTACAAGATGAAGCCGCAAGTCTAGCAAACGCACTATCCGGCGTTGATGCAGTCATTACTTCGATTGGCGGACGTGCTCTGGGTAATCACGACATCGTAAAGAACACTGCGACTAAATTGCTGGCAACATTACCGAGCATCGGTATCGATCGCCTACTTTGGGTTGGCGGAGCTGGCTCATTAGAAGTAGCGCCAAACGTACCGCTAGTGACTGTTCCTGACTTCCCTGCGGATTACAAAAACGAAGCGCTAGCACAGGGCGAAGCTCTTGAAGTGTTCAAGCAATCTAATAGCGAAGTTAACTGGACGTTCGTTAGCCCTGCCGCAGAAATATTCCCGGGCGAGAAACTATCGACCTACCGCACTGGTGGCGATCAACTGCTCACCGACGAAGATGGTAACAGCAAAATTTCAGTCAGCGATTACGCTATTGCGATGATTGATGAGCTCGAAGCTGGCAAGTTCCCGCGCCAACGTATTGGTGTTGCGTACTAGTCAGCTCATATATAAAAACTAAAAAAAGCCGCTTGTTCAAAACAATGCGGCTTTCTCATCTTTTACTGAGCATTCCTTTAATCCAATGGCAGATGCCCTGTTTTCACTAGGATAACCGTCTCTTCTTCCACATAAGGAAAATGCTCACTCATGTGTGGGCTGCGCATCCATGTGTGTTTTGGATACTCACCATGTTCGTCTTTAAAGGTGCCAGAAAGTACAAATATCTCTTCACCGCCAAAGTGGCGATGCGGCTGAAAACGTTCGCCAACGGGCCACTTCACTAACGCGACATGCTCGTGTTCGAACTCATGCAGTGGCATCACTTGTAAGCCGCCAATACCCTGAAGCCATTCTGTTTCCAAAGTATTAATACGAACTTGAGTTAAGTCTCTCGCGTCAAATTGGTTGAGCTTAACCAAGATCGTACAGCCATTTTTGCTGGATGGGGAATGCGCGCTGCCCGGCGGATTACGGATATAAGTGCCCGCTGGGAAATCTCCGGTTTCATCAGAGAACACACCCTCTAATACGAAGATCTCTTCACCTTGCGGATGTGGGTGCTCAGAAAACGAAGAGTCAGGATCGTACTTCACCACGCTGGTCGTGTGGCCCGATTCTTTCTCTTCTCTTTCAAGTGGCTTACGCCAAACCCCTTTAGCAGGGCTTGCGACCCAATCTAATGTCTCGGTTTCTATAACCAGTCTCTTTGAAAAGTCCATGTTGAGCATAATGACGACCTTACTCTAAATATTGTTTTAATTATGATTGTCTTTCTAGCTTCTATTCTACGCGAATACTCATCAAGGAGGCCATCTCGCTGCTATTTTGCCTGCGCGACAGCCACCTAAAAAGAATCCTGATTAATTGCGGCCAGCGATCACGCCACCATCAACATCCCAGATTGCACCCGTTACCCAATCGGCACTGTCAGACAATAGGAAAGAGATGCTGTTTGCGATGTCTTTCGGCAAACCTACTCGACCAATCGGATGGAATGCGTTGAAGCCTTCTAGCGCTTGGTCCACTTCTTCTGGCTTAATGAATGATTCGTAGATCGGCGTTTTAACTACTGCTGGAGACACCGCATTCACGCGAATGTTGTGGTCTGCAAGCTCCATCGCCATATGCTGTGTTAAAGCGTGTAGTCCTGCCTTTGCCATTGAATAGGCAGAAGATGGCGTCGCTTTTATCGCTTGTTTAGCCCACATAGAGCCCACGTTTACCACGTTTCCGCCACCGTTTTTGATCATCAACTTGCTGACAGCTTGAGTGATAAAGAAAGTTGCTTTGTTGAGCTGCATGTATTGCTCGTAATCAGACTCTTGATGCTCAATAAACGCTTTAGGGTTGAAATAGCCAGCCGCATTAACAAGGTAACCAATACCCTCTTCAATTGACTCTAGATGCGCAATAAGATTCGATACACTTGCATCATCATAAAGGTTAGCTTGCCAACCAGAGGCGTGGCCTAGTGATTGAAGTTCTGACACCGCTTTATCTAACTTAGCTGGGTTATTGCCGACCACCAACACATGGATGTTTTGAGCAACTAACTGCTTCGCTGTTTCAAAGCCCATACCACTTGTGCCACCGATTACTACTGCAATACCATTTTTAGTGAAGTTCATTTTGTTATCTCCTAAGTCATGTGAACGTGGTAATCTTAGGCTTTGAACTAACACTATGAATAGTAAGTACAAATCGGTTAGGTAGGTACTTATTGGTACATCTTTATGAAAAATCAGGAAAACTTTTTTTCAAGAAAATCAGCACCAGAGCGTTCAGCTCGCATGGTCGAAACCATCTACGGCTGTAAATGGTCGCTAACGGTTTACCAATTACTGGCAAATGGCATTAATCGCCCCGGTGAAATGGTGCGCTCGGTCGAAGGGTTATCGACCAAAGTATTGAATGAATGCTTGAAGCGAAATGTTGAGTTTGGGATTTTGGATAAGCAGATGTTCAACGAACTCCCACCAAGAGTTGAATATCAAGTGACGCCCTTTGGTGAGAAGTTCTTACTAATTCTGGATCAACTGGAAAGTCTACAAAACGAAATCGACGAGATGTAAGCCCAAGCAAATCCACTCTATTCCAAATAATGGACAGCACGCACTATTTAGCTGACTGGCATTTGCTCAAAACGGCCTTTCACAAAATCAATGAAGGTTCGAATTCGGCTCGGTTGATAGCGGTCTCGATGATAGATCGCTGAAAAGTCCACTTTCGGCACTATCCACTCATTAAACACCTGCTCCAATTGCCCATCATTGATCTCTTGCAAGCAATAGATGGTTGGTACACGAATAATTCCGTTGCCCGATTTCGCGCCCTGTACTAACACTCGCCCATTCTTACATTGCAGCCTACCCGTCACATGAACATCGACTGTTTTCTTGGTGTCATCCAAAGCTTGAAAGCTCCACTTACGCACAGACCCCGTTAAGCAGTCATGGTGAATGAGATCTTTAGGATGGTTTGGCTTTCCTTTGCGAGCAAAATATTCAGGGCTTGCGAGCGTTCCCATCTCGATGTCCAAAAGCTTTCTTGCGATAAAGCCCGCGTCTTCTAAGCTTCCCATGCGAAAAGCAATATCAAAGGCGTCTTCAATCAAGTCGACTCGGTTACTACTGAAATCAAGGCTGATGCTGATGTCTGGGTAGAGCTGCATAAACTCATTCACTAGATCCGCGATGATCACCTCACCCAGATAACCGCCGACACAGTTTACTTTTATGTCGCCGCGCACTTCTTCGACATCATCAACCGCAGCAATCAGCGCTTGGTCTATGTTATCGAGGGCTTGCTCACATCTCGCGTACAGATCTTGCCCTGCGTGAGTCAGCCTCAAGGTTCGAGTGGTGCGGATAAACAGTGTCACACCCATCTGCTTTTCTAAACTACTTACTTGGCGTGATACGTGGGAGCGTGAAACATCTAACTCCTCCGCCGCTTTGGTGAAATTACCTAAACGAGCGATCAGCACGAAGGAGCGAATATCAGACAGATTAATTTGATTGAGCATAGTCGCCAGCTTACTAATGAAGTGATGAGATAGACGCCTTTATTGTTGCACCACAGCAACAGTGTTTCAAGTAAAGCGCTATATATCAACAATGCTATTTTCCTTAATATACCTCCATCGCAACGAAGCAAGGCAACAAGCACTTGATTCGAATGCACTTAAACAACACGTCGTAGCCAACCGGCGCAATAAAAGTACAGAGGAAATAAAATGAAAAAACTAATCGTAATTACAGGTGCAAGCTCTGGTATTGGTGAAGCAATCGCTCGTCGTCTAAGCGATGAAGGTCACTCTCTGCTACTTTTAGCTCGTCGTATTGACCGCCTTGAAGCGCTGAACCTACCAAACTCACTATCAGTGAAAGTAGACGTAACAGACAAAGCATCATTTGATGCAGCAATCGCACAAGGTGAAGCGAAATTTGGCCCTGTCGATGCTCTTATCAACAACGCCGGCGCAATGCTTCTTGGTCAAATCGATACTCAAGACGCACAAGAGTGGAAGACAATGTTCGATGTGAACGTGATTGGTCTTCTAAACGGCATGCAATCTGTACTTGCTCCGATGATGGAGCGCAACACAGGTACTATCATCAACATCAGCTCTATCGCGGGTAAGAAAACATTCCCAAGCCACGCAGCTTACTGTGGTACTAAATTCGCGGTACACGCTATTTCTGAGAACGTTCGTGAAGAAGTGGCGGCTTCAAATGTTCGTGTTACCACTATCGCACCGGGTGCTGTAGAGACTGAACTTCTGTCTCACACAACATCTCAAGAGATCAAAGACGGTTACGATTCTTGGAAAGAAGACATGGGCGGTGTATTGGCAGCTGACGATATTGCTCGCGCTGTATCATTCGCTTACCAACAACCACAGAACGTATGTATCCGTGAGATTGCTCTAGCACCAACTAAGCAACAGCCATAGGCCTTTGCTATCGCGACTAAATCAGCGATGAACTAAAAAAGCGCCACGACTTAACAAGTTGTGGCGCTTTTATTTTGATTCAATCTAATTGCTAGCAGTAAGCGAGATTAGAACTCAACGTGGTAAACTGATGTGCTACCGCTCACTTCATTGCCGACAGCGATAAAGTGGCTACCTGAACGCGTAAAATACTTAATTGATTCAGGACCTAGGTCACCCGCTTTAAAGTTGTAAGTATCGTTGTCGCAATCACCGTCTTCATCAACCTTAGTGCACACTGGTTGTGTGAAGTCTCGGTTGTTCAAGTAGCTGATGAAACTTGCGTTCTTAGGCTGTGTTACGTCGTAAACCATGATGCCACCTTGGCGCTCAGGTCCAATAAAGGCATAGTGCTTGCCGTTGATCTCAGCCACTTCGATCGCTTCAGGCTCTACACCTTTATCATCACTACGATCGTCACCGCTTTGGTTGTTATCATTGGTGCTGTTGAAGTTTGCAGGATCTTGCTCAAGTACGATTCGAGCAAAATCATCACCGCTATCAAACACTAACTCGCCTGACTCATCCCAAATAGAGAAAGAACGGCTACCGAATGCTTGAATCTCTTGGTCATCAGCGAGTGTCCCTTGTGGCTTAATCACTTTAAGACGAGCAAGTTGCTTGTTGTCTTTCAATGCGCCTGCTAATGGGTGGTTAGCGTCAACGTCTAACTTCTTGCCGCGTACTTCATCGACATGCGCGATACAAAAGTCTTTTTCTGTGGTGTAGTTTTCGGTGCCTTGATAATCGTCACCGTCCCACTCAAAACCTTTCTCATCACATATTTTTTGCGTGGTCTTGATGCCATATTCACGACCATCACCTTCGTTCGCAGTCACAATATAGGTGTTGCCCTCAACACTGTAGCTAGTGATGCTATCTGGCATGTAAAGGCCTTCTAACATTGCGTAGCTTTGTAGATTACCGATGTTTTTGTCTTTATTTGACGCGTCTAGCTTAGCGCTGTCCCAAGGCTTTCCACCTAGTCCAAGAATCGCATCCACTTGTGCACTCGCCACATCAATCGCTGCCAACGCGTTGTTCTCTTGGAGGGCAACGTAGAGTTTTCCGTTATCCGCAAATGTTAGGTATTCCGGTTCAAGATCTTGAGCAACCGTTGCATTCGGCGCAGAGATTCGAACCTTGTCGGTTAGCTCTGCATGGCGAGGCTGACCTTGATTGAATGCCTTGAAATCAATCTGAGTGACTGTCGCTTGCAAAGGACCATTGGTTAAATCCACCAGCGTTACTGAACCTTCAGGATCAATGCTGTAATCCGCATTCGGCTCACCTTCATTTGCAGAGGCAATGTAGCGACCATCTTTCGAGAAGCTCACCATGTCCGGTAATGCACCAGCCGTATAAGTAGTAATCAGCTCTAACGTGTCTGAACGATAAAGGGCAATGATGCCGTTTTGTTGCTTGTCAGCATTTTCAATCGCGACAGCAACTAATCCTTGATGAGTCGACACACTGTTCGCTGCACCAATATCAATACCAGAAGCTGCAGCCGCTGATTGAAGATCAATCGAACCCGAAGATGTTGGTTCGCTAGCTGAGTTCATTGATAAAACATCAACTTTCTGAGCTTGAGCGTTCACAACATAAAGCTTGTCGGTACATGAATCGTAGCTGACGATTTCGGCTGCAGAAGTATCAAACGGGGCGTCGGCGATTGAACGGCCAACTAGGCTGATTCCGGTTACCTCAGCATTGGAAGCGCTTGGCTGCTCGATGGATTGGCATTGAAGGCTAAAAGCATCAAGTGATGTTTGAGATGGCGTAGCAGTCGTTGGTGATGTTGGTTGAGAACAGCCTACTAGAGCAGAACTTACCGCGATAGGCAGTAATAATGTCAGCTTATTAAATTTACGATTCATATATCCTCCATAATTTGAATCGCGATCATAGAGGGCTGTTATGACACTTATCTTTCCCTTCTATTAACAATAAATGACAACAATAAGTTTCTCTTACTCATAGCAACAGAAAGTTAAGGTGAGCACTCTATTAACAAGTAAGCAAAAAAAGGGCCCAAGCTGGCTGATGCTTGAGCGCCTTTAGTAAACCGAATAGGGAGATTAGAAGTTGTAACCACCACCAATCATGAATACCCATGGGTCGATATCAACGTCTGTTTTGAACGTATCTGTAGCCGTTTTGTATGTCGCTGTAGTACCGATATCTGCGTACCAAACCGATGCGTTCAAAAACCAATCTTCATTAATCATGTAGTCCATACCAATGTTAGCAGCCAAGCCCCAGGAATCAGCCAAAGACACATCCGTTAGGCCAGCGTCGTTCTTACCCGTACTAGTCAGAGACTCATCAAAGAATACCGTATAGTTGATACCTGCCCCTACATAAGGTCGGAAATCACTATTCGCTTCACCGAAGTAGTACTGAACCATAAACGTTGGTGGGAGGTGTTTAGTTTCAGCGACTTCACCAACACCGTTTACAGAGATACTGTGAGAAAATGGCGTTGCTGCTAGAACTTCCAAACTGATGTTATCAGTAAACATATAGCCAAACGTTAAGCCTAATTGTGTATTTGAGTCTACTGAGAATTCTAAAGATGAGTTACCTAGAACGTCACCGCTGCTATCGTTAGGAGATACCATTGCTGCACCTGCACGGATGATGAAATCACCTTCTTTATGAGCAAGAACATTGGTTGACATAAGAGCCGCAATAACCGCAATACCACATACTGTTTTTTTCATTATAATTTCCTTTTGGGGGGCTCAATCTTTATTGGTGAATGAGTAATCATTTCTTATTTTGCGTGCAAGGTATCATAGAATAACCCCACTTTATTGATGGAAATCAATTTGTGAAAAGTTGTGATTATTTATGTAAATTTATATCGAGCCGATCACTTTATTCCTTCATTTTATTGACAGTTTTGTAATGCAGTTTTTCCGTGCGTCATTTTGTTAATCCAAACAATTCACTCTATTCGGATCTTTTTTGGATCAAAATAGAGCAAGCCAATATCTCACGCGCATCATTTTGGTGCAGAACAACAAGAATCAATCTCGCCTCGTATAATATTCAATGAGTTACATTTGGCTTAGTGCTTGCAAGTCTATGTTAATAATCATAAATACATTGAGGTTCTGACTATGCAAGACACTCTAACAATCGTTCTGGCCGGCGGTGTTGGCTCTCGGCTTTCTCCCCTCACCGATAACCGTGCAAAACCTGCGGTACCTTTTGGTGGCAAATATCGAATCATCGATTTCACACTCGCGAACTGCCTGCACTCCGGACTTCGCCAAATTCTGGTGCTAACTCAGTACAAGTCTCACTCTTTGCAAAAACACTTACGTGATGGTTGGTCGGTGCTTAACCCCGAGCTCGGCGAATACATCACCAATGTTCCCCCACAAATGCGAACCGGTGATAGCTGGTACAGCGGTACTGCCGATGCGATTTATCAAAACTTGTATCTGCTGTCTCGCAGTGAAGCCAAGCATGTGGTGGTGTTATCTGGCGACCATATCTATCGCATGGATTACGCGCCAATGCTCAAGCAGCACAAAAAGAACGAGGCCGACCTAACTGTGGCGTGCATGGAGGTTTCGATTGACGAAGCCAAAGAGTTTGGTGTGATGGAGATAGATGAATCTCTAGAGATCAATAACTTTACCGAAAAGCCACGTTACCCTGCATGTGTACCTGGTAGGCCAACTCGAAGCATGGCTTCAATGGGTATTTACGTCTTTGATAAAGAAGTACTGACACAGGCATTATTGGCAGACGCAGAAGATCCAGACTCAAGCCACGATTTTGGTAAAGACATCATTCCGAAATTGGTGGGCAACAACAGTGTTTACGCATACAAGTTTGGGGATGAAGAAGGCCGAGTGACCCAAGATGCGTACTGGAGAGATGTTGGTACTATCGACTCTTATTACCAATCGAATATGGATCTGTTAAAGCCAGCTTCGCCTATCGATTTATATCAACCTGATTGGGCAATTCGTACTTACGAACCGCAGCTGCCACCCGCACGAACCATTGCTTCGGTTGAAGGTAACCAAGGAATATTCATCAACTCGATGATAGCGAATGGCGTTGTAATTGAAGGCGGCTCGGCGCAAAACTCTATCTTCTTCCCTAAAGTGAAAGTCAGCAATGCCGCGATTGTGATTGATAGTATTCTGTTTGAAGATGTTGAGATTGGAAAAAATTGCCACATACAAAACTGCATCATCGATAAGAACGTTAAGGTGCCAGATGGAACCCAGATCGGTGTTGATAGCCTTGCCGATGCGAAACGCTTCCACATATCAAAACAGGGCGTGATTGTGGTTCCCTCTTCTTACCAATTTGAAGAGTAACCTTTAACGTTGGAATAGCTTTGCTTGAAACGAAAAAAGGCAGCGAATTCGCTGCCTTCTTATTTATTCACACGGCTTCAGTTAAGCCTTAGCTATCCATGTATTCGATTAAACAGAAACCTTAGAAAGGCCCTAGCTCAATCATTTGAGCAATCACAACTGAAATCAAAGCGCCTACCGACCAGAACAAGAACAGTGGTAAGAAGAAACGAACCCACTTGGTGTAAGGCACTTTTGCAATAGCCAATACCGCTAACAAGCCACCATTGGTTGGGTAAATATAGTTAGAAATACCATCACCCAATTGAGAAGCCAGTGCAGCCACTTGGCGAGTCACTTCACCAATATCTGCCAATGGAATAATGATTGGCATGGTAATCACCGCTTGGCCACTGCCCGACGGAATGAACAGGTTGATCGCAGCCTGCGAGAAGTAGATCCCTGCTGCTGCCACAAGTTTAGAGCTACCAGAAATGATTTGTGCAAGATAGAAGATAATAGAATCAACAATCTTCGCGTCTTCCATAATGGTTAGCACTGAACGAGCAAAGAAGATGATCAGTACCGCAACCAATACATCGCTAACACCTTTGGTCCAGTACTCACAAATCTTGTTCGGAGATAAGCCCGCCACCAAACCCGGAATAATCGCCATCGCCACGAATGCACCCGCAATCTCGGTGAAGCCGAAACCCATCGTCAACGTGCCGAAGATCATGTATGCGAACACGCCCAAGAACGCGATGCCCGCAAGCTTTTCACGTGTGGTGAGTGTTTTCGCTTCAACGTTAGATTCGTAGTGGTAACCCGTACCGTGCAACAAACCTTTGGTCGGGTCTTGCTTAACTTTGCGCGCGTAGTTAAGTACATACCAAGCACCTGTTAGCAACATGAACATGCCAACAATAAAGCGATACCACATGCCTGAATACATAGGCAGTTCAGCGATAGTGTGTGCGATACCCGTAAAGAATGGGTTAGCCAAAGCGGCTGCGAAACCGGCACAACTTGCCAGTAAAACAACGCCAAGTGCCGTAATCGCGTCATAGCCAAGCTTGATACAGATCGGGATCATCAAAGAGATAAAGATGACATCAAGTTCACGCATACCGGTGAAGGTGACGTTGAAGAAAATCGCCGTCATGATCACAGGCGCAATTACGTACAAGCCTTGCTTCTTTAGCTTAGTGGTTAGTGCAACAACGGATGCGTCTAACAAGCCCATGTGTTTGATAATGCCAAAAGCACCACCCACAAATACCACAACGCCCATCACGCCAGAAGCGGATTTGAAGCCTTTAAAAAATGATTCGAAAAAAGAGGCTAATGTTGTTGGGTTGCTCGTCAATTGTGTGTAGCTGTCTGGGTCGATAACCGTGCGGCCATTCATGACCACTCGCTCGAATTCACCAGCAGGGATGAAGTAAGTTGCGATTGCTGCAACGATTACCATGATGACCAAAGAAAGAAATGGATGGTTTACTTCTTTCTCTGTCGAAGCTGTATTACCAGCTGGAGATGTAGGTACGGATGTAGATACCGTAGACATCATATAGACTCCTTACTTGTCAGCAACCAAGCAATACTTGGCGCCAGGGGGATTTTGGAAAAACGAAACCCTTCACGCAGAACATAGTTCACGCTAACTAGGCTGTTTCTAAAAGGCCTTTGATAGATGGTGCTCTCAAATGTACATAGTGAAGTAGTGAGAACTACTCTCTTTGCGTCCGAGCAAAATGCAGATGTTCAGCCAAGTCAGGCCAAACTGAATGAGGTCATTACAAGCAGGTAAACAGAAAAGTCTGTTTTGGTAATGCGTTTTTTATCAATTACAAAGACAAGCGGCGCATACTAGCACAACGAGTCATTAATTGTCAGAAAAGTGTGAGTTTCGTCATGCTTTGGTGAGCAAAAGAAAAGCGCCCACTAATAAGTAAGGCGCTTTTCTGCAATCGAATCGAGTTACTTAGGTGCTAATTCGTAGTTTTCTTGCATCTCATGAGGGGCAATCCCGTACTCATAATCCGCTAAGTAGCCATCCTTATAGACCTTCATTCCCTTCTCATCCCAGCTCACTTTGATCATCGCCGTGTTGCCATCTTCACTGCCTAACAGCTCCAGCATTTCTGCATCAATCTTAATGGCTTTGATGGTTTTAATACGCTTAAACGGCTTAAATTCAGTGGCCGAGAATACGATGGCCGAGCGATAACGCTTAAGCTTGAGTCCAATCGCAAAGATTCTCGATTGTTGCTCAAACTGCAACATATTGATCTAGGCTCAATTGATGAGTCTCGCATTTCAGAACTTGTGCGATTCAAAGTCGAAACGCCGGTTCGCTATGAAGGTGACATTAATTATTGGCGTCAGGGCGTCGAATTTCCTGTCGATCAACTGGCATCCAATAAAGAAGTCGATATTCGAGCACGCATTACCATACCCGAGTCTCAACTCACAGCAGGAGAGTTTCACTTCAATATGGAGTGGGCAGTTGAGTGTCTATAAATTAGTAACTTAAGCTGAGTTTTTAATCAAAGAAGAAAAAGTGAGTGAGCTGGAAAGAAAATCAATGGAGTGACAAGTTCGGAATTATAAAACCGATAAAGAGAGATTCACTGGGAATTCGCTGTAGGTTAGCGCAAATTATCAAGGATGGAGTTTTTTTGAACATGTCTTTAAAACACGAAACATAATATGCGATCAGTTCATCGGACTTTCAAGGGAGTAACAAGAGAATATTTGATAACACTGAAGTCAATCACACATGTGCTAATTCTCAGTTGGTTAATCTATCCGATGTTTGCTACGTTTAAATGACACAGTCATTGGAAAGGTATGATTTATGAAAATAAATGTTCAAACACATCATGTATCAATTAACGACGAGTCACGCAAAGACATCGAAGGTAAATTCGAGAAGATATCTAACCATTTCCCATCACTGATCAGTTGCGACATCATCATTACTAAAGAACACGGTCAACATCAGGTTGAAGTATTCACCAACTACGAAGGTGTACGAGTAACAGCAAAATCGACAGACGATGTTATGTACCCAGCTATCGCTGCAGCACTCAAGAAACTTGAAGCTGGCCTAAGTAACCGTAAGGGACAATTGAAAGCCGACCTACACGAGAAACCAACAAGCACGAAGCCAGAGATTGCTTCGGACATCATCCAAGAGATGAAATTGGTATAAATCGATAAGTAGTTAAAGCGAAATAACGAATAGACACTTATTAAGAATTTCAAAGCCAGCACATGTTGCTGGCTTTTTCGATCTTAAAGCCAAGCAAACCTTCCCTTCTTTACCGTCTCTCGAATTCAGCTCAACCCCACATCATTATTAACGCCCTTAAGTTCTTAGCAGCTATAACAATCACTTGTGGTATTTGATACAGTTATAAGCAGAAATTTAGACCACAACGGAATGTTTATTATGAAGAAAATCGCGTTGATACTTTTCCTTGCTACTCAATTAATGGCTTGTACCGAGGTTGGCAGTGAAGCTTGGTGTGCGGATATGAAAGAAAAGCCTAAAGGTGACTGGACGGCTAATGAAGCGGGCGATTTTGCCAAGCACTGCATTTTCTAGGCGGGTTGTATTTAGCAGTTCAGTACACCCCACTCAATGAAGCAAGTGAGTAGTTGCAGTATGGTTTACTTATCTCTGTAAAACGGTACAAACAAAAAATCGCATAAGTTAACGCTTATGCGATTTTTGTATGGAGAGATTCCTAGCTAATTTGTTAGGAACTTAAAGAACAATCATCCCATCTCGATAAGTCAGTGATGGTGCTAGATCTTGACCAAGTAAGACTGGGCCATCGAGGTCGACGATTTCAGATTGAACGGCGATAGGCAGAGCTGCACGCATCGCCAGCGATGTACCGAGCATACAACCCGACATCAGCGTAAATCCTAGCCTTTGAGCTTCTTCAGCAAGTACCAATGCTTCGGTCAAACCACCTGTTTTATCGAGCTTGATGTTGACCATTTCATATTTGCCTAACAAAGATGAAAGTTGCGAAGTGGTATGACAGCTTTCATCAGCACACAGTGGTATCGGGTGCTTGATGTGCGCCAATGAGGCATCGTGCTGTTGGGGTAACGGCTGCTCGATCATCGCAATATCAAATTCTACCAGTTGATTGAACAACTCTTCGAGATTCAATCCTGTCCACGCTTCATTCGCATCCAATACAATTTGAACATCTGCCGCAGCTTCTCGTACCGCGCGAACACGCTCTACCACCTGCTCGCCGTCAAGCTTCACTTTCAGAAGTTTCGCACCATTCGCGACATAGTCTCGAGCCTGAGTCGCCATGCCTTCTGGCGTGCCAATCGAGACTGTCATTGCAGTCACGATTTGAGCAGGCAACTCAAACAAGCTATTCGGAAACGTCTGGTCGTTCTGCTGAGCTTCACAATCCCAAAGCGCACAATCGACCGCATTGCGCGCTGCCCCTCCGGTCAATAAAGACTGAAGATGATCTCTTAGCTCTGCCGGATCAGTAACGCCTCGTTCAAACATAGCTTCAAGTGCGCTAGACGCTTGTTGGATTTGCGCTAACACAGACTCCGATGACTCGCCGTATCGTGGGTAAGGCGTGCATTCGCCCTGAGCTCGTTTGCCACCATGTTCAATGTAAACACGAACAACGTGACACTCAGTTCGACTGCCACGAGAGATGCGAAAAGGCGTTTGCATCGCGATAATAATGGGTTCAGCTGTAATCTTCATAATTTCACTCGGTTGATGTTCACTTTAACAAATGGAAACGTAGAAATGATGAAGTCGTTAAAGTGAATGTCGCAAATGATCAGTAATGTGTTGTACACCAAAGCGCACTGGGTCCGTCACTGGCACTTGATAGAGTGTGGTCCATTCTTGGCACAATGTCTCAGCCTCTTCAATGCTAATCGCCGACGTGTTCAAGCAGATACCCACCAGCTTCGCGTCTGGATTAGTCAGTCGCGCCGCTTGCAAGTTGGCTTCAATCGTCTGTTCTATGCTTGGTAATTTAGCATGAGGAAGGTTACGAATATGTGGTCGCCCAACTTCATGACACAGCACTAAGGCATCAGCTTGTGCGCCATGTAAAAGACCCAAACTCACGCCTGCAAACGAAGGGTTGAACAAAGAGCCTTGCCCTTCAATGATGTCCCAATCGTGGTCGGTAAAATCAGGGCTAATCGCTTCAACTGCGCCAGAAATAAAATCCGCAACCACCGCATCAATCGAAATACCGCTGCCTTCAATCAAAATACCTGTCTGCCCTGTCGCTTTAAACTGAGCGGATGTTCCCGCTTGTTTAAGCGACTTTTCAATCGCTAATGCCGAGAACATTTTGCCTACTGAGCAATCAGTTCCGACAGTAAGCAGGCGCTTACCTTGACGAAGCTTACCGTTACCAACATTAAGAACACCGTCAAAATGGCGTACATCATGAAGCTTAGTCAATCCTTGTTGCTGCATGTCAGCAAGCGGTGAAAATTCACTCAATCGTTGGTGCATGCCAGATGCAATCTCATATCCCATTTCTGCAGCGGCCATAATGGTTGACTGCCAAGAATCAGGAATAACACCACCCGGATTTGCGGTACCAATCACTAGCGTCTTCGCGCCCTGCGCTTGCGCCTCTTGCAGGGTCATATCCGTTAAGCCCAGTGAAACGGTATCACCCGTTAAACGCAGTTGACCTAGGCAGATTTCTGGTCGCCATTGATGAATACCGCGAGCTGTTTTTGCAGCGAGTGGGTCAGTAACATCCCCAAGAAAAAGAAGGTAAGGTTGAGCGATCGACATGAGTATTCCTAATTAATAAGCCCTTGTATGGGTTTACTTTAATTAAGAACTTCGAAGCTGCCGAATGCCTATTTATGGCGAGCCTATAACCTTAAGTTATAGGGTGAGTATGGATTTTCAATGAAGCGATAAATTGCTTAACGGAAATCGACTGAGGGGTGTGCTCTGCGCAAAGCATCGATACCGAAAATTGGATGTCTGGTTGAAGCGGCAACACACAGACCGCATCGTCATTTTGATATTGCTCTGCCGTCCACGGATCAACAATCGCAAACCCCGCTTGGTGCTTGACCAGTTCCGCAGCGGCGCTATACCCACGTACAGATATCGGGTGGTGATAATGCTGCTCACGTGCAATAAGGCGTTGATGTAACAGGAGGCCTAATGGATCGCGGCTATCGAGCCCGATGATTGGCAGCGGATAATTGATCAGATCATCTAACGTTAATTCCGCGGGGAAATGATCAACCGTATTGGAAGGAACCAAAACCTTTAGTGATTCGGTTAATAGCGTTTCACTTAATATCGCAGGCGGTGCTTCATCGCCAAACGCGATAGCAATATCAAGCTCATGCTTTAATAACCCAGCACACAGCTCATCACGGTTTGCAGTCAGCAACTCAAAAGAGAGCTCTTGTTCCCGAGACATTTGGGCTATTACCTGAGTTAGTAATTTAGTCGCCAGTATCGGCGGCGCACCAATGCGTAAATGCTGATGGCCTTGCTTCACTTTGTTGGTCAGAGATCGAAATTGCCCCAATTGCTGATACACCTTTTCCGCTTCTGGCAGTAAGGTTTTTGCCTCAACCGTTGGCACCAACCGCCCTTTAACTCGTTCGAATAAGCCAAACCCAAGTTGTTGCTCCGTGTGCGCCAAAATACGGGTCACGTTTGGTTGCGACACATGCAAGCTGCGCGCGGCTCCAGATACGGTTCCGGTCTGCATAATGGCGTAAAAGACTTCCAATTGTCTTAGGTTCACATTGATGTCCTTATGGTTCGCGAAACAAATCTAGGGTTTGGCTTTTCTTGTATTAGCTAAGCTGTTTATCGGTCTAGCTAGCGTTTTGCGTGAGTCTATTTTAGTAGCTCAGCTATCGTAGGTTGAAGTATCTCTGCCCAAGTTTGATAAGCCTTCGCATTCAAATGCAGATCATCACACGAGTACTTGTTCGACAACAGCTTATTAGGCGACAATACTGAATTCACATCTAAGAACGCAATGCCTTGCTGTGTACAGTACTCGCTTAGCTTGCTATTGAGCAGTTCAACCGACGGATTTAAACCTTGCAGTTTAGAGCCAACATAAAGCGTTGATTGCACCAATATGCGAATCTCATTTTCTTGCCACACCTTAAGCATATCAATGTAGTTCTGGTAGATATGGTCGACATCATAACCCTGAGCTAAATCGTTTATCCCTGCCATAAAACACACCAGCTTTGGCTTCACATTCAACGTGGTATCAATACGGCGCAACATGCCAGTTGTGGTGTCACCCGCTAAGCCACGGTTGACCATCGAAACATCGCGAAAGATATCCGCCCACGGGGCCCATTCGGTGATCGAATCACCAAACATGACTAGGTCTGCACTTGTGGAAAAATGGCGATGGTTATCTGATGTCATGATGTAACGACTCATACTGTGGCCTCGTTGCTGAATCTCAGACTGAAGAGCGACTGCCTTGAGGATCTCGCTATCTGGCGTGGCGCTATCAAATTGAGCTAGCAATCCTTCGATATGAGGCTTAAAAGGGCTAAGACGAGTACTCAGTTGATGATGTTCTTTAAGGGAAGATAACCTCTCTAGTAATGCATACAAAGAGCGGTTTTGACCAACTTCTTGGAATAACTGATAGAGATCGAGGACAGAGTGTTGCTGTAGCGCGGCAAGTAATTGCTTGTCTTCCATGGTGTTATCTAACCCTTCAATTATCTAGTGATGAACTCAAGATAATATCCGATTGCGTACGGGATAGATAACACTAGAAGCAGATCGTTACTTTTACTAGAAGTAAATAGTTACTTTTCTTTGATTAGCAGATGGTTACGGTTATCGCGGCTTTTCTTAATGAGCTCGTTGCTCTCGTCCATTTCATCTGACTTAGCAAGGCGATCATAAAGCAGCACGTTAACTGTCGCAGCCAAGTTCATGCAGCCTACTGTTGGTACATAAACAACATGATCTGCTCTGTCGGCGACATCTTGAGAAATAGAACCGTCTTCAGGGCCAAAGATATAGATGGCATTTTCTGGGTGTTTAAAACGCGGCAGTGGTGTTGCACCCTCAGCGAGTTCTACACAAACAATTTTCGTTTCTGAATCAAGGTTATCCAAAAACGACTCGACACCCGTTAGTGGGATAGTACGCGCAGCACTCTTGGTATCGGTATGAAATTTAGCGGCTTTTTCGTAGCGTTGCCCTGTGTATTTAACTTCGTCGACTTGGTAACAACCAGCCGCGCGCATAACAGCACCAACGTTTGTCGGGCTCTTTGGGTTAGTTAAACCAATAGTCACATGGCTTTTGTTCATGAATCTTTCTCACTTAACGAATAGACATAGCAGGGTGCTACAAAGCGTCGCATTCTACCAAAGCAGCGCCAAATTCAAAAGCATCGTAACAAACCGCTCTTTTTATCATTAAGCCCCTAGTTGCAAGGCTTCTAACGTCAAAAACCTAACCGCCATCATGTTTATAAAACAAAAACATTTCTGGATAACAATTCAACAACAAGTCCATTTACATTTTAAAACCACATTAATAATGTGTTGAAAATTGCATGAGATAATCACACAGGAAGCGTGACATGACCCTAACCATCAAAAACCGCCTTTATATTCTCTCTTTCATTCCGTTGCTACTAATGGCAATTGGCATGATGAGCGTGACGTATATGAAGAGCACCGAGCTAACCGCACAGCAAGTTGAATCGACGCGTAGCAATATGATGGCGATGAAAGAAAAGGAACTCAAAGCGTATCTACAAATGGCCTACTCTTCGATCAGCCCATTTTTGGATAGAGGTGCAACATTAGAAGAAGCCTTACCAACATTAAGAACACTCGAATATGGCGAATCTGGCTACATCTTTGGCTACGACTCTAAAGGCGTTCGAGTGGTTGTTGGACAAAACAACGATGGTATTGGTAACAACTACTACGACCTGCAAGACAAAAAAGGCAACTACCTGATTCGTGACTTGATCAAGAACTCAAAGCTTGGTGAATTCACCACCTACTACTTTCCAAAACTTGGTCAATCCGAAGCCCTACCGAAACTGAGCTACTCGATATTCGTTCCCCAGTGGGACTTGATGCTAGGTACAGGCTTCTATACTGACGACATCGATGCGGTCATCGCAGAGATGAAAGAGAGCTCAAATGCTGCGTTACAAAGCTCATTGACGGCCATCGCTATATTCTGTGGTTTGATTGCCCTAGTAGTTGCTGTGTTTGCCGTTGCCGTCAACCGTACCATCATGCAACCACTCGAGCAGTTTGATCGTTCAATCAGCGCATTCGCGAGTGGCGAAGCTGACTTAACCGCTCGAATGGAAACCTTCAAAGCGCCCGAGTTCACAAAACTCAGCGAGAACTTCAATGCCTTTGTGGCAAGCCTGCAAACCATCATTCGCAGCGTAAGTGATGTCGGTCAGCAAGTCGTAGCCGAGACATCTAACATGTCTTCTCGTGCTGCGCAGGTCGACGAGATTGCTACAGGGCAACGTGAAGAGACAGAACAAGTTGCAACAGCGATGACTGAGATGACCACAACGGCGCAAGAGATCTCGAGCAACGCTAGCCAAGCGGCGGATTCCGCCAAGCTTGCAGAGGGCAATGCAAAAGAAGCGCAACAGATCGTAAACGCAGCTGCAGACTCGGTGGCAGGCCTAGCGAGCGAAGTATCAGAAGCGAACACCGTGGTGTCTCGTTTAGAAGGCGATGTACAAAACATCTCCTCTTCATTGGCGGTCATCCAAGACATTGCCGAGCAAACTAACCTACTTGCGTTGAATGCCGCGATTGAAGCTGCGCGGGCGGGCGAACAAGGGCGTGGGTTTGCTGTAGTAGCCGATGAGGTACGTAAGCTAGCAAGCCGTACTCAAGAGAGCACTGGCGACATTCATAAGATGATTGAGCAACTTAAAGCTGCCTCAGATGCTGCTGTGAAAGCGATGGATTCAAGTCAAAACCGAAGTGCGCAAACCGTGGAAGAAGCGAATGCCGCAGCCGAAGCACTGGCGAAGATCCAAGCGTCGATTGATACCATCATGGACATGAACTCGCTTATTGCGACAGCCACTGAACAGCAAAATATTGTCGGCCAAGAGATATCTCAACGCATCGTCGTAATTTCTGACCAAAGCTCACAATCGGCAGAACTCGCGAATCAAAACCGTACAGGTAGCCAAAACCTCAACAGTCGTGCAAATGAGCTGTATCACTTGGTGGATCGCTTCACCGTCTAATACATTTTCGGTCTAGTAAGCCGTAATCAAACGATAATTAATCCTAAAACACGCCGGGCTTCAGAATCTCTATTCTGAAGCCCGTTTTTATCGGTGGAGGTTTTAAGCCATACACTAATCCAATTGCTCAGAAAGGAAGTCCACCAGCAGGCGAACCTTTGAAGATAAGTTGCGGTTCTGAGGATAAAGCGCCCAGATCCCTTCTTTGTCATCTCGATAATCGGACAGCACCTCAACCAACTCACCAGAATCAAGGTCTTCACTCACATAGTATTCAGGCAACTGCACCAAGCCAATGCTCTGCTTAGCTGCGTCTAACAAGGCTAAACCACTGTTGCACTTAATGCGTCCGTTAACACGAACTGAGCGAGGGCGTCTATTTTCTTTGAAACGCCAATGTTCAAATCCACCGACTAAACATTGGTGATTATTTAATTCTGATAATGTATGCGGCTCGCCATAACGTTCAATATATTCAGGGCTTGCACATACATAAAGTTGGCGTTGAGACAGCCTCTTTGCCACAAGGCTTGAGTCTTCCAAGCGGCCAAGACGAATCGCAACATCAACACCCGAATCGATAAGATCGAGCTTTTGATTGGTCAGCATCAGCTCAAGCTCTACTTGCGGGTGAAGCTTTAAGAATTGATGCAGTATTGGGGCGAGTTGGCGCTCACCATAAGTCACAGGCGCGGTGACTTTCAGTAAGCCTTTGGGTGTTGATTGCATCTGCGTGACCGCAAGCTCAGCAATTTCTAAACCTTCGACCAACAACTTACATTGTTGGTAATAGAGTTGCCCAGCCTCTGTAAGAGACACCTTTCGAGTCGTTCGATTGAGCAGTTTCACTGCGAGTCGTTCTTCGAGGTTTGCTACTCTACGACTGATTTGAGCCACCGACGTAGCGAGCTTCTGCGCCGCACCAGTAAAGCTTTCACGCTCTGCCACTGCAACAAACTCACTTACCCCTTCCCAATTGGCCATGCCTTTACCTTATGCTGAACTTTGGTTACCCATACAGTGTATTGAAGTTAGATATCAGTGTCACCTTGCTTGATATGCGCTGTGCATTAATCTTCGGCACCTATAGTCATTCCCTTACAGAACCATATTTTTGTCCTAACATTAACCTCATCCCCTATTGCTAGGGTGAGAATCTCTAAAACACTGGTACAACAAAGTAAGGTATCCCTTTGAAGAAGTTAATCATACTTGCATCAACTCTTGTACTCAGCACCACTGCGTTTGCAGCAACTAAAACAACAATTCAAGAAACAACGCTAAAATCTGATACATTTGTTACTGAAGCGGAAGCATACGATGCAGGCACCAACCTTATGGATGAGTTAAGCGCAAAAACACCTTTTGAGCTTTCAAGAGAACTGCCACAGTTCCAACAGACAACCAAATACGATTCGTTCAAGATTGATGATGCAAATATGGAAGTGAAAAAGATCACTAACATGAACGGCGACATCCACTACCAAGCGAACGTAAAAGTGGACTACCGTTACACATACAAAGACGGTCTTAGCAGCTAACACTGAGTGATTGATCAGGTCTAAAAACTGATCACCTAGTCAAAAGACTGATCACCTAGTCAAAAAGAAAGCCCGCACTCATAGAGTGCGGGCTTTTTGTCGTTCACCGCTGATTAATGGGACTCAATACGAGCAACCATTATCAGCTCATATTCGTCTGTCTAATTTTGAAAATTACACTTCAAACTGAGACACAAGGCTATCTAGCGCTTCACACTGTTCAGCCAATGCCATACATGCATTTTCTGCGCTGCTTGCCATCTCAACCATTTGCATGGTGCTTTCAGCGATGCGTTGAACATTCTTATTCACTTCTTCAGACACTTGAGACTGTTGCGAAGCCGCCGTAGCAATTTGTGTGTTCATGTCATTCATCTTGCCAATTGAGTTACGAATCTCACTCAATGAAGATGCTGCAGTTCCTGCTTGAACAATGGTTTTCTCGCCACTCACTTTGCTTTCAGTCATCACGCCAACCGCGTGTTTAGCACCCACTTCTAAGCGTTCAATCATTGATTGGATTTCGCCAGTGCTGTCTTGAGTTTTACTCGCAAGCGCTCGAACTTCATCAGCCACAACCGCAAAGCCACGACCTTGTTTACCCGCTCGTGCCGCTTCAATTGCCGCATTCAAAGCAAGTAGGTTGGTTTGCTCTGCAATGCCTTTGATAACTCCCAAAATAGAGGCAATGTTCTTCACGTCTGTGTCCAGCTCTTGAACAACACCGCCCGCGTTCTCGATATCTTGCGCAAGGCGTTCAATCGAAGTCACGGTCAAGCCAAGCGTGGTGTCTGCCGATTCCACTTCATGATTGGCAACATTACTGGCGGTTGCCGCATCTAATGCATTACCACTCACCACTTCACTGGTTGCTTGCATCTCATGAACCGCCGCCGCGACTACTTCACTTTCACGCTGTTGGTTCGATGAAAATTCAGCAACACTTTGCGTTAACGATTTAATGTTTTCCATCTCAGCGCGTACCGCATTCGATGTAAAAATAACTTGTTCGACGGTGACATGGATCTTGCCAACAAACTGGTTGAAAGCAGAACTTAAACGAGCGATCTCATCATTACCTTCGACCTTCATACGTTGAGACAAGTTACCGTCACCCGATGCGATCTCATTCATCGCTTTCTCTACGTTCTGGATTGGCTGAACGATAAAGCGATTGGATAACCACATAGCGAAAAGTGCAGCGAAAACAGCAACGGCCATACCCACTTCAATGATCAACTTACTCGATTCAATAGAGTCATCGGCTTGCTGGCGAAGCTCTTTCTGTTTCAATTCGATCAGAGTTCGGATATCGCGCAGTTGAGTACGAATGATCCGCAAACTCTGCGTCAAGCGCTGGCGAGTAATCAATATTGTATTGGTCTGCGTTTGCTGGATCAGCGAACATTGGCTCGTGCAGTGCCACCCACTTGCTCATCGCGTTAACAAGCTTTGCTAACTCGCCACGTGAAGATGGGTCCAACACGCCCGCTTGATACAAGGTTTCGACACTTTGAAAACGAGGAACCGCTTTGTAAGCATTGTCTTTAAATTCAAACTTTTGGTACTCAATCGCCGCTTGGTCTTTCGAGAGTAATAGACCTTGAGCAGAAGCGATAACTTGATAAATGTCACGATACCCATCTTCCAAATTGTCTAACACGGGCTGAACCACATTATTGAGCTCATTATTAATCGCAGCTTGAGCATTTGATCTGATAACGTTGAGCACAGTAACGGTAGAAAAAACAATCACAATCACCAACAGCGGGATCGCGATTTTACTCTTAATCGAAAGATTATTGATATTCATTGGGATTAATAACCACACTTCAAATAGGGATGCGCGCGCAATATACAGCACACATATAAAATCCCGCTAAGCTTTTGTGAGCTTCATCTCATAGAAAACGATACCGTAAATTCGTGTGATGTTTTTTCAATCAAAGGTTAACTTTCGACGGCTAAAATACTCTCTGATTTAGACTTATTTGCCGCTGATACGCGCAAATACTGGAGAAGTGTTAGAAATAACACCATAATGTAGGGCTCTAAAATAAGTAGGTAAGAACATGAAAATTTGTGGTGTTGAAATCAAAGGTAACGATGCAGTCATCTGTCTTCTTTCTCTATCAGATGGTGTATTTAACATTCCTGATTGCCGAGTTTCTAAAGTTTCAATTAGCGACGCAAACGACACACAGAATATGAAAGACTTTCAATTCTCTTTTGCAAAGTTAATGGAAGATTACCAAGTAGACAAAGTTGTGATTCGTCAGCGCCAAACTAAAGGCAAATTTGCTGGCGGTGGCTTTGGTTTCAAACTAGAAGCAGCGATTCAACTGATCGACGGCCTAGACGTAACCGTTGTATCTCCTGCTGACATCAAAGAGAGCCTTAAGCGTAACCCTCTAATGATGAAGTTCAAAGAAACTGGCCTTAAGCAATACCAAGAAGCACCGTTTACAACGGCTTACGCTTGTTTGATGAAACGCTAGTCATCAATCGCTAGCGGAAAAATGAGTAAAAAAAGAGCCTGCATTGTGAACTGACCCCCAATAGTT